>JBBQTP010000048.1:0-25788 GCA_038213205.1 Caulobacterales bacterium | reverse complement strand
GAGAAGGTGGTGGTCCTCACCGCTCCGGCCGCGTCGTCGCGCAAGTTCGATCCGGCCATGCTGCGCGCCTTCCTGGCCGCCCGGGAGGTGGCCTGCGAAGTCCAGGCGCTCGCCGACACCGGCGACGCCGCGCCCGCCCTGGTCAGGGCCGCCAAGGCGATAGGCGCGGACCTGCTGGTCGCCGGGGCGTTCGGCCACGCTCGCCTGCGCGAGTTCATCTTCGGCGGCGCGACGCGCACATTTCTCTGCGCCGACGGCCCGTCACTCTTTTTGTCACATTGACCTCTGATTTCTTCATGGAGCCTTCATGCCCTTTTCGCGCATCGTCATGAGACTGGCCCGCAATCCCGGCACGGAATTCGCCGGCGGCGACGACCATCGCGGCTACGCGCTGACCGCGCCGCTGACCGACGACGGCCACCTGGACGAGGGCGCCTACGCCAAGACCAAGGACGCCTGCGCCGTGCGCCGCTTCGCGCCCGACGAGGACCCGGCCGACGGCAGGCTGCTGAAGCGCGGCCAGCGGTGGTTCTTCGACTATGACGGCGATGACGTCGCCGACGACGAGCAGCCGTTCCGGCTGGGCCAGCACCGCTTCGCGGTGGGCGAATATGTCACCGTCACCGACGAAGACGGCCGACCGCTGACCTACAAGGTGGTCGAGGTTCAGCCGGCCTGACCCCAAGACCGCTCGTCCCGGCGAAGGCCGGGAGCCAGGCGGAATGAGTCAGCCGTGCGCTCTATGCACTCCGAGCTGATCCCGTCAGCCGCTGAGCTAAGAGATCTGGGTCCCGGCCTTCGCCGGGATGAGCGGGTGAGCTAGTAAACCACCACGTCGGCGTTGCGGCGGACCAGGCGTTTGACGTCGTGGAAGACGTCGTGGTGGTTGCCGTTGTGCGCCTTGACCACCGCGATGGTCACCGGCCCCGCCTTGGGGCCGCCGGCCTCGTAGCCGACCGCCGACCAGCCGTCCTTCAGGTTCGAATTGGCCAGGATGTAGGTGGCGCGGAAGCCGCGCTTATCGCGGGAGAAGGCCTCGCCACGCAGGCGCACGTCGCGGTCCAGGCGGATCACCGCCCCATTGTCCCCGGCGTTGACGTGGATCGGCCCCACGTTGACGTCGGCCTTGCCGCCCTCGTCGGCGTCGATGTGGATGCCCGGCAGGTCGATGTGGGCCGCCTCGTTGGCGTCGGAGCCGCCCTTGGCCTCGTTCTCGGCGTCCTTGGCGTCGCCCAGCGCGTCCTCGGCGGCCTGTCTGGCGGCTTGGGCGGCGCCCTTGGCCTCGACCGCGGCGCCTTTGGCCTCGGCGGCGGCGTTCTTGCTGGCGAGTTCCACCGACTTGACGTCGCCCGAAGGGGCCGCGGCCTTATCGACCTTTCCCTTGGCCGACGCGGTGTCCACCTCGCCCTGCAGTTCCTGTTCGACCGTCTGCAGCGCCTGCCGATAGCCGGTGGAAACCGGGATCAATCGCAGTGACACCTGGTCGCCGTCACGGGTGGTGTAGACGCAGCTCCTCTGGTCGGGCGCGACGGAGGCGCGTTGCAGGTCGCCCTGGGTGGACGGGCAGTCCAGCGCGGTGCGCGCCGCGTGCGGGGCGTGGGGCGCGCAGGCGCTCAAGCCCGTCAGGGCGAGACTTCCGGCGGCGAGGGAGAGCAGCGTGTTCATAGGAAAAGCTCCGAGAGTTCGATCCGAAGCGTGACCGGAGCCCCTTCAAAAGGCGAGTGAATTCGGCGTAACGCCGCGCCCGCTGCCGGCTGAAACCGCTGATTTTCCGCAAATTTTTCTTACCACAGGCGAAGGTTTCGCATCCTGGGTTCACTGGCTCGCAAGATGCCCGCGAGGGTGGTTCATCCGGCGCAGTTGCGTCGTCGCTGGTTGGGCCATCGCCGCCGTTCGGGATGTCAAAGAGGGACTTGCAGATGCTCAATACCAGAACGCTCGTGTTGGCCGGACTGCTCAGCGTGGGCATTGCCGCCAGCGCCCAGGCGAGCGTGATCGCCCGCACCTTCGACCTGACGGCGTCGGACTTCTTCCAGGAGTTCGGGTCGGACCCGACACCGCCCACCGACCCGGTGCATCTGAACTTCACGCTGAACTTCAACAACAGCGCCGACATCGGCACCACGACGACGGGCCTGACGGTCAACACCTTCGACCTGCCCTATTCGGCGGAGTTCCAGTACTTCACCAACACCGACGCCATCGCCCTGGCCACGGACCTTACAGGGCCGGCCACCTGCAGCTCGGCGCATGCGACCTTCTGCGCGTTCATCGACGGCGCGACCAGCAACGCGCCGACCCTGAATTTCTTCCAGAATTCGCTGCCGACCTCGCCAGGCTACCACGTGTGGCGGGCCGACACGTTCGCGATCAAGTTCGCCGATCGCGCGGTCGTTGACACCGGCCCCGGTGTTCCCGAGCCGGCCGCGTGGACGCTGATGCTGATCGGCTTTGGCAGCATCGGCGCGACCCTGCGGGCCGCCCGGCGCAAGGCCGGCGCGGCCTTCGCCTGATCGCGCTTTAGGCTCGCGCGCCCTCGGCTCGTGCTGGCCCTCATGTCTGGGGCTCGTGTCTGGGGCTCGTGTCTGGGGCTATTGTCCGGGGCGCGAGCCCGCGCCTTCGCGGCGGGCCAGGAAGGCCAGACGCTCGAACAGGTGCACGTCCTGCTCGTTCTTCAGCAGGGCGCCGTGCAGGGGCGGGATCAGCTTGGTGGGATCTCTTTCCGCCAGCGCCGCGGCGTCGATGTCCTCGACCATCAAGAGCTTCAGCCAGTCGAGGAGCTCGGAGGTCGAGGGCTTCTTCTTCAGGCCCGGCACCTTGCGCATGTCGTAGAAGATGCGCAGCGCCTCAGCGACCAGCTTCTGCTTGATGCCGGGGAAGTGGACGTCGACGATCTGGTTCATCGTCTCGGCTTCGGGGAAGCGGATGTAGTGGAAGAAGCAGCGGCGCAGGAAGGCGTCCGGCAGCTCCTTTTCGTTGTTCGAGGTGATCAGAACGATCGGGCGGACCGCGGCCTTGATCGTCTCATTGGTCTCGTAGACGTAGAATTCCATCCGATCGAGCTCTTGCAGCAGATCGTTGGGGAACTCGATGTCGGCCTTGTCGATCTCGTCGATCAGCAGGACGGGGCGCTGCGGGCTTTCGAAGGCCTCCCAGAGCTTGCCCTTCTTGATGTAGTTCTTGACGTCCTTGACGCCGACTTCGCCGAGCTGGCTGTCGCGCAGGCGGGTCACGGCGTCATATTCGTAGAGGCCCTGGTGGGCCTTGGTGGTCGACTTGATGTGCCAGGTGATCAGCGGGGCGTTCAGCGCCTTGGCGATCTCATAGGCCAGGACCGTCTTGCCGGTGCCGGGTTCGCCCTTGATCAGGAGCGGGCGCTCCAGGGCGATGGCGGCGTTGACCGCGACCTTCAGATCGTCTGTCGCGACGTAGTCGTCAGTGCCTTCAAAGCGCTCGCGCATGCGTGGTCCTCGGAGGCGGGGCCAGCCCGCGTTTCGAACAGTTGTTTGCCAAGCGCAGCCTAAAGGCCCGCGCGCGCCATGCAAGCAGCTTTGGTGCGACCCAATACCCGCCCCAATACCCACGTTGTTGCCGGCCTCGATTCGGCGCTAGTTGAGAGGACCGACAGGGAAGGCCCCGCGCCGTTGAACCTCGCCATCCTCCAGGCCCGCATGAGTTCGTCCCGGCTGCCGGGAAAGGTCCTGGCGCCGGTGCTGGGCGAGCCGATGATCGGACGCCAGATCGAGCGGCTGCGGCGCGCCAAGCGCATCGATAGGCTGATGGTGGCGACCAGCACCGATCCCAGCGACGACCCCGTGGCGGCCTATTGCAGCAAGCTGGGGATGGAGGTGTTCCGCGGCTCGCTGAACGACGTGCTCGAGCGGTTCGCCGGCGCGGCCAAGCGCCACCCGCTGGCCAAGGCGGTGGTGCGGCTGACGGCGGACTGCCCACTGGCCGATCCGCAGCTGGTCGACCGGGTGATCGACCACCACCTGGCGGCGGGCGCCGACTACACCTCCAACACGCTGGGGACGCGGACCTATCCGCATGGGCTGGACGTAGAGGTGGTGCGGCCGCGCGTGCTGCAGGACGCCAACGCGTGGGCGAACGATCCCTATGAGCGCGAGCATGTGACGCCCTACGTCTACAGGCGGCCTGACGACTACAAGCTGGCCGGGGTGTCGCGGCACGAATCGCTGGCCAAGCTGCGCTGGACGGTCGATCTGCCGGAGGACCTGGTGTTCGTGCGCGACGTCTACGCCAAGCTCTATCCGTTCAATCCAAGGTTCAATTCCGACGCGGTGGCGGCCCTGCAGCCGAACTCCGCGCCGATCCCGGTGGAGGCCGCGTGAGCCGCGCCCCCCAGGTGGCGATGCGGCCGCTGGCGGCGGCGGACCGCGACCGGCTGCTGGCCTGGCGCAACCAGCCGGAGGTGGCGGAGTGGATGTATTCCGACCACGCGATCTCGGCCGACGAGCACGCGCGCTGGTTCGCCGCGGCGATGACCGATCCGCGGCGGTGCTACTGGGTGATTGAGAGCGACGGGACGCCAGTGGGCCTGGCAAACCTCTATGACCTGGCGCCGGAGCATGGGCGCACGGCCTGGGCCTACTATCTGGCCGACCCCTCGACGCGGGGGCAAGGGATCGGGGCCTATGTGGAATACTGGGTGATCGAGCAGGTGTTCGGCGAGCTCGGCTTAGAGAAGCTGTGGTGCGAGGTGTTGATCGGCAACGAGCCGGTCTGGCGGCTGCACGAGGGCTTCGGGTTTCAGCGCGAGGCGCTGTTCCGCGGGCATGTGAAGAAGCACGGCGTGGCGACCGACGTGGTGGGGCTTGGGCTGCTCAAGTCCGACTGGACGGTGCGCCGTGAGGCCAGCCGCGAGCGGCTGAACGCGCGGGGCTTTGCGGTCTAGCTAGCGTTTGGCGGCGACTTCGCCGACCGCCTCAGCCAACTCTTTCATCACCGGCTCCCACTCGCCGAAGCCCGGGGGCAGGAAGACCTGGGTCTGCGGATACCAGGGCAGGGTCATGGTCCCGAGCCGGGTCCAGGCGCCGGGCACCGACACCAGCATGTTGGGCACGCCGCAGGCCGCGGCGATGTTCAGGGTGGCGTTGGCGAAGCCGATCACCAGGTCCAGCGCGCAGCAGAGCGCGGCCACGTCGTCGAGGTCCTGCTTCAGGTCGATGCCCGGCGGCTGCCAGATGTCGACGCCGAACTCGGCCGTGGCGGTGGCCATTTCCTCGGCGCAGTCGCCGTACTGCAGGTTGACGAAGGTGACGCCCCTCTGAGCGAACACTGGCGCCCAGTCGGCGAAGCCGGCGTAGTAGCGGTGGCGGGAATCCTTGTTCACGGCGCTCTTCCAGAGCAGGCCGACCTTCAGGCCGCCCGGCGCTGTCTCCAGCACCTTGCGCCAGTGGGCGACGCGGGGCGGGTCGGCTGACAGGAACGACGGGCGCGGCGGGAAGGCGGCGACCTCGCGGCGGAACTCGCGCAGCAGTGAGCCCATGGGAGTCCAGAGGTCGATCTTCGCGCTGTCCTCGACGAACGGCACCACCCGGGTGAACCGGCCGCCGATATCGTAGGTGGCGTGGACGCCGACCTCGGCGGTGGGGAAGGCGCGGGCGAACATCGGCACGAGGCGCTTTTCGACGGCGATGGTCAGCTTGCCGCTCGGGCCCAGGCGCTCGAGGATGTCGGGCAGGGTGTTGGCGAACAGGATCTCGTCGCCCAGGCCCTGCTCGCCGACCACCAGCAAGGACTTGCCGGCCAAGTCCGCGCCAGGCGCCCAGCGGGTCCCGTCGATGGCGAAGGCGGTGTGGTTGGCGAACTGCGGGTGCAGGCGGGCCTCGTACTCGTCCCAGCCCTCGCCGATGCGGCCGAGCGCGATCAGGATGGTGGAGCGCGCCAGGCGCATCATCTGGCGGTCGTCTTCGCCCATCAGGCCGGTGAGCGCCGCCTCGCAGTCTTCCAGGGCGCCGGCCGCGTCGCCCAGCATCAGCTTGGCGTTGCCGCGGTTGTAGCGGGCCTTGTTGAAGCCGGGCTCCAGCCGCATGGCCTCTTCGAAAAACACCAGGGCGTTGGTGAAGTCACCCTGGTCGGAGACCACTGTACCCATGGTGTTCCAGAGCATGGCCATGTCCGGCGTCTTGAGGATCGCCGGCCGGAGGATCTCGATCGCCTCGTCGTGGCGGCCCTGGTCGCGGATCGCGCAGGCCAGGTTGTTGGAGCCTTCGGGATGCTCCGGGTAGCGGTCCAGGAAGTGGCGAAACAGCGCTTCGGCCTGCGGGGTCATGCCAAGGCGGAAAGCCAGCCGGCCCAGGTCGTTGGCGACCTCGGCGTGATCGGGCAGCAGCTTCAGGGCGGCTTCATAGGCGCTGATGGAATCGGGGAAATCGCCGGCCCGCTCAAGCGCGATTGCCAGGACGTACCAGCCGAAGCCCGAGCGCTCGTCCTGCTCCAGCGCCTTCAGCGCCCACTGGCACGCGCTCTTGCTGTCCTCGGCGCGAATGGCGTCGATGGCATGCTGCAGCAGCGGCGCGGCGGACATTGCCTTGAGCTCGGCGACGGCCTGATCGAGCCGTGCGAGCGCCTCGTTGGAGCCGGCCCGGCCGAGCGCGTCAGCCGCCTGGGGGCGAGCCGGCGCCGCCGTCTGCAACGCGACAGCCGAGGTCGCGGACGATTGGGCGGGGCGCTGCATGAGAATCGACTCCGAGTGGATGCTCGACTCCTGGGCGATCATGGCTAACGCAGCGTTAAGACTGTGGGTCCGCCCGGGTTTGCGACAGCCGGGGGGTGCGACAAACAAGCGCTGCCGCGACCACGAGCAGCAAGCGCCCGTTAACCCGCACGCCCTAACTCTTCCGTGCGCATGGGCCGTCCGAAGGCGACAATGGGCCATTCGAATCGCGGAGTGCGGTTCGCAGCGCAGATATCGGGAGGCGGAATTGCCGCTCAAATTGTCGCTTAAGCCGGGCGAGAAGTTCGTTCTCAACGGCGCCGTCGTCCAGAATGGCGATCGCCGGGGCGTGCTCGTTCTCCAGAACAAGGCCTCGGTCCTTCGCGAGAAGGACATCATGCAGGAAGAAGATGCCAACACGCCGGCCAGGCGCGTCTATTTCCCGGTTATGATGATGTACCTCGATGAGCCGAACGCTGATCGATATCACGACGAATTCGTCCGTCGACTGACGGAATTCATGACTGTGATCAGTAACCCGGACGTGCTCGTCGAGTGCGTATCGGTCTCCAAGCACTGCATGTCGCGCGAGTTCTACAAGGCGCTGATGCTGTGCCGGAAGATTATCGACTACGAAGACGAAAGGCTGGGCAATGTCCCTTCAGGCGTATCGACAGGCCTCGACGCAGGCTGAGAGCCCGCGCGAGACAGAATACCGCCTCTTTGCCCAGGTCACCCTGGCGCTGATGGAGGCGGCCAAGGCCGATCCGAACGACCTGGGCGCGCGCGTTGACGCGCTCGATTGGAACCGCCGCATCTGGACGGTGCTGAGCGACGATTGCGCCAATCCCGAGAACGGCCTGCCGGCCCCGCTGCGCGCCTCGATCATCTCGCTGGCCATCTGGGTCAGCCGGCACACCAGCGCGGTGATTCGCCGCCAGGAAGAAATTGAACCGCTGATCGGCGTGAACCGGCTGATCATGCAAGGCCTGTCGCCCGCGCCAATCCCGAACGCGGCGGCGGCTTAAGCTCCAGATCCTCCCCCAGCGCAGCGCGCGATTGAGGGGGAGATGGCTCGCGGCGCAGCCGCGAGACGGAGGGTGTTCAAGCCCACTCAGCAGTCAACGGAGAATAAAGTCGGGGCCTGCTTGGCGTCGGGCAGCTGCGCGCGGAGTGGGCTGCAAACCCCTCCGTCTCCTCGCTTCGCTCGGATCCATCTCCCCCTCAATCGGGCTCCGCCCTGGGGGAGGATCGCAGCAAAGCGCGCTTTCTGCCGGGTGAGTGGGCAGGAATTGCCGGGCGAGCGCCCGGGTCGGCAGAAATTGCCGGTCCAGAGCATGGTAAATGGACCTATAACGTCAATAATTCAAACGCTTATGGGGTGGTCGCTGGTCGGTCATTTTGGCCCGAAGCTTGCTCGTAAGAGGACGGGCAAAACGCCTACGGCTGCCAAAATGACGGCCGAAGACCCTAGAAAAGGACTTCCCCCATGACGTTTAGCGTCAATACCAATGTCGGCGCGATGGTTGCGCTGCAAAACCTCTCGATGACTCAACGGGAACTGCAGACCACCCAAAGCCGGGTCAACACCGGTCTGAAGGTGGGCAGCGCCAAGGACAACGCCGCCATCTGGGCTATCGCTCAGAACCAGCGCGCCACGTCCCGATCGTTGAATGCCGTCGTCGAGTCGCTGCAACGCGGTCAATCGACCGTCGACGTGGCGCTTTCGGCCGGCAACTCGGTGTCGGACCTGCTCCTTCAGATGAAGGAAAAGGCCCTGGCGGCTTCGGACACGACGCTCGATACGGCCAGCCGTAACGCGCTGAACTCCGAATTCACCTCGCTGCGCGACCAGATCAACAAGACGGTCACCAACGCGGTGTTCAACGGCGGCAACATGCTGCTGGGCACATCGACCGGCGGTAGCGCCACGACCGTGAAGGCCATCGCCAACGCGGACGCCACCTCGACGATCACCGTGAAGAACCAAGACCTGTCCCTGGGCGGCACCGCGCTGACCGCGGCGGTCGGCACCACGTCCTCGATCAGCACGGTGACCACGGCCACCAACATGATCTCCTCGCTGAACACCGCGATCGCCAACGTCTCGGCGTCTCTCGGCCAGCTCGGCACCGGCAGCAAGGCGCTGGCGTCTCACCAGACGTTCATCACCAACCTGCAGAACACGGTGGACCAGGGCATCGGTAACCTGGTGGACGCCGATCTGGCGAAGGAAAGTGCCAATCTCCAGGCGCTGCAGACGAAGCAGCAGCTGGGCATTCAGGCGCTCTCCATCGCCAACCAGTCGTCGTCGATCCTCCTCGGCCTCTTCAAGTAGGCCCGTTGACGGCGGGAGGGGTTTCCCCTCCCGCCGTTCACTTTTCCTTTTACGGAGCGTAGGCGCCAGAAGGCCCTGCGGCACGAGAGATGGAAAACAAGGTTGCGGCCTTCGCAGCCACCCCCGATCCCACATTCGGCCAAAAGCCCGCCCCGCCGCGTCCCGATCCCGGGACCAAGGCGGACGGCGCGGCCCAAAGCCCGGATCCGGTGGATATGCGTTTGGTCATCGAAGAGGACAAGGCCAGCGGTTCGTATGTCTACAAAACCGTCAACCGGCTCACTGGCGAAGTGATCCAGCAGCTGCCCAGGGACCAAATCCTGAAGCTGCGCGATCAAGTCGCATACGAAGCCGGGGACGTGGTCCGCACCAAGGCCTGAGCCTCATCCCCCCTTTAGAGGGTGGGAGCCCCCTCTAGCAGAGAGGGCAAACGACAAGTTAATACCGCCCCGGCGCGCCGGCGGCGGCAAAACGCGTTCGGTGTTAACCATCTGCTCACCACGAATCCGTAGCTTCACCTCGAACGCGCCGAGCGACTCTAGGTTGAGGACGCCGGCGCCGAGGAGAGATTTCGATGGCCTTCAGCGTCCATACGAACGTCGGCGCTCTGACCGCGCTGCAGAATCTGACCAAGACTCAGGTGGATCTGCAGCAGGTGCAGGACCGGATCAACACCGGCCTGGCAATCGGCACGGCCAAGGACAACGCCGCGGTCTGGGCCATCGCCCAGGGGCAGAGGGCCGACATCGGCTCGCTTGGCGCGGTGAAGATGAGCCTCGACCGGGCTAAGTCGATCGCCGACGTCTCGGCCACTGCCGGCGCCTCGATCTCCGACCTGCTGGTGCAGATGAAGGAGAAGGTGGTGGCCGCGATGGACCCGTCCATCGACACCGCCTCGCGCACCGCGATCGACAGTGACTTCAAGTCGATCCTCCGTCAGATCACCCAGATCACCTCGAACGCGCAGTTCGACGGCGCCAATATGCTGAACGGCAGCGTCGCGCAGATCAAGTTTATCGCGAACGCGCAAGCCTCTAGTTTCATTACACTTTCCAGCCAGAACATGTCGCTGGGCGGCGCGATCATCACGGTAGCGTCCACCGCCTCACTGGGCACCATCACCTTCGCGACCGCCGTGCTGGCGTCGCTGACCACCTCGATCAGCAACACCAACCAGGCGCTGGGCAATCTCGGCTCGCAGGCCAAGCAGCTCTCGAATCACGCCGACTTTGTCTCCAAGCTCACCGACCAGCTGACTGCGGGCGTGGGCAACCTGGTCGACGCGGATCTGGCTAAGGAAAGCGCGCGACTGCAGTCGCTGCAGGTGCAGCAGCAGCTGGGCACCCAGGCGCTGTCGATCGCCAACCAGGCGCCGCAGGTCATCCTGTCACTGTTCAAGGGCGGCTAAACCGCCGCCCACCCCGTTTCCGTTGGGGCGTAAGGGAAAGCCCGGGCCTGCGCTCGGGCTTTTTCTTGCGCGCAATCGCGTCGCCGCCTTTGCCGGTTTGCTACTAAGTTTTCTTGATTTTTCTGTGCTTTATGGCGTTGGAATTAACGAAGCCGAAGTCCTGTTAGGGCGATAGTCCAAGCGCGGAGCTTTCGTCCGCGTGGATCGCGTCATGGTCATCAACGTCACTGGCAACACGTACGTCCTGGGCCTCTACGGCTCCGGCCTGTTCGGCTCGTCGGGCACGGACACGACGCCTGTCATCCAGACGATGGACCTGTCGGCGTTGGCCATTCCGACCAGATCGGCGACCGCCAACGCCACACCGACCAAGCGCGTCGCGCCGACCCCTCCGTGGCAGACCCCCGAAACGCCCAAGCAGGCGAGCGCCGCGGTCGCCTCCGCGCTCGCCGGCCACGGCCTCATCAACGAGAACGCAGCGCAGCTCGATCTGCAGGGCGCCAGCGCCGACTACAAGAAGCTGTTCGCGCTCTATCGCGGCCTGACGACGCTCACCGACCTGGCCAACCGGGCGACCCAGAAGGGGCTTTCGCCCACCGACCAGGGGCAGGTCGCTAAAGCCTTCGCCGCCGGCCTGAACGAGATCAACGCCTACGTCGGCGCCGCCAAGTTCGACAACCTTCGCCTGGTCGACGGCACCGCCTCGAGCATCGACAAGACGACGCTTTCGGTTCCGAAGCCGATCACCAGCTACACCACCCAACCGGTGACGAAGTCCCTGACGGACGAGGTGCCCGCCTATCAGGGAAATGTTCAATTCTCGATAGCGGTCAAACGAATAGGGATAACTTCTAACGTCAACATCGACCTGTCGAATATGGGGGCGACGCCGCGGACCATCGGCAATGTGGTCAGCTACATCAACTCCCAGCTGGCGGCCACGGGCGTGGCGACGCGGTTCGGCACAGACCGCACGATCAGCGCGCCGAACACCATCAAGGTCGCCGGCAAGACCGTGACCCTGGGCGCCGGCGTCAGCCAATGGGCGTTGAAGGTGAACGTCGGCACTTCCGAGACCGTGACCTTCGGCGCGCCGGCCACGGCGGGGGCGGTCTATGTCGCCCAGACGGTCGGCGATCCGAACCCCGACAAGGATCCCACGACCAAGGATTCCATCACCCAGCAGCAACTGCTGAAATTCCAGACCGACACCACCAGCGTCGACGCGCCGCCGCAGCAGATTGGGCAGGCCAACTTCGTCGACAACCGGGTGTTCGCCGAAACCCTGGGGCGGGAAGTGAGCGCGGTGCACGCCACCCAGGTGGCCTCTGACGGCTCGGTCTACATGCTGGCCGACATCACCGGGGCCACGGCCGGCCAGTCGATTCGCGGGACGCAAGACACCGCGCTGCTGAAATACGATTCGGCCGGCAAGCTGCTCTACAGCCGCACGCTCGGTGCGGCGGCTTCGGCCACCGGCCTGGGCCTGGCGGTCTCCGCCGATGGCCATGTGGCGGTGACCGGCTCGGTGACCGGCGGCCTGGACGGAACCATCGACGGCGCGCTGAACTCTGGGGCGACCGGCTCATTCGCCACCAATTCCGACAGCTTCGTCTCGCTCTATGACGCCAGCGGCCAGGAGATGTGGACGGAGCGCCGCGGTTCGCGCCTGAACGACGAGGCCAGCCAGGCGACCTTCGGGGCCGACGGCACGCTCTATGTGGCCGGCCGCGCCAAGGGCCAGATGCCCGGGACCGGCGCGCCTCTGGGCGGCATGGACGGCTATATCGAGGCCTTCAAGACCAGCGCGGCCGGCAAGCCTTCGGTGGCCTTCACCCAGACCTTCGGCACGGCCGTCGAGGACAAGCCGCAGGGCCTCGTGGTCAGCGGCAACACGCTCTACACGGCCGGCGTCGAGAATGGCCGCGGCATCGTGCGCAGCTTCGACATTTCGTCGGGCACAGCGGTGGCCGGCGCCACCCGCGACCTGGGCGACCTGCAGGGCGGCAGCATCGCCGGCATCGCCATGAACGGGACCCAGCTGGTGATCGCCGGCAGTACCTCGAACGGGGTGCTGAACGCCGGGACACCGACCCAGGCCGCGTCCGGCGGCTCTGACGGCTTCGTGGCCAGCGTTTCCGGCGACCTCTCGAGCCAGGCCAGCGACTCGCTCAGCTACTACGGCGGCACTGTCGACGAGCGGGTGACCTCGATGGCCGTGGCCAACGGCGAGGTGTGGATCGGCGGCCAGGCGGGTGCGACCGCCACCCCGGGCGCGGGCCCTGCCCCGGCGGATGCGCCGCTGGGCGTCAAGGACGGCTTCCTCGCCAGCATCGACCCGACCAACGGCGCGGTCGGCTGGACCTCGCGCTTCACCGGCAAGGACAACATGGCGGTCCCTTCGGCGATCGCGGTGGCCCCGACCGGCGCCAGCGTGCTCGACCGCCTGGGCCTGCCGTCGGGAACGCTGACGCTCTCGGACTCCCAGGAACTCGGCGCGCAGAGCTCGCTACGCCCCGGCGACCAGTTCACTGTGCAAGGCGGAAGCGGGCTCAAGAACACCGTGACCATCGATCCGGGCGAGACGCTCAAGACGCTGGCCACCAAGATCACCCGCGCCTCGGGCTTCAACGCGACGGTGACCGTCACCTCCAGCCTGGACGGGAAACGCCAGATCAGCGTCGTCCCGGTCAACCCGCGCGCGACCGTCACGATCGGGGCTGGGCCGGGAGCCAAGAACGCCCTGCCGTTACTGGGCCTGCCCGAGGGCGTGCTGCGCACGACGAGCTTCGTGAACAACGTTTCCAAGCCCGGCGATGGCGGCAAGCCGATCTATGGCCTGGGCCTGTCCAGCACGCTGACCCTCGGCACCAACCCGCAGATCAGTCACGCCCTGGCCCAGGTGACCACGGCGTTGGGGGTGGTGCGCACCGCCTACAAGGCGCTGGTCGACGTCAATACGCCGCAGAGCGTCAAGGACGCCCAGGCGCTGGCCGCCCGGGCCCACGGCAAGGTGCCGCAGTACCTGAGCGACCAGCTCGCCAACTACCAGGCGGCGCTCGCCCGCCTGACCGGCGGCGGGCGGTAATCGCCGCGCCTCGCCGGCCCCGAGCGCAACGGCTTGAATCGGCCGGCGGCGGGGGCCTAGCCTAAACCTGCGAGCACGATTCAGGGTTTTGATGGTTCCATCAAAAGCCATCGTGCTCTAGCCAGGATCATGGACTTCCTGAAGGATCGTCGGACCGTGATGGCGCTGGTCGGCGCCGCCGTGGCGCTGCTGGCTGGGTTGGGGCTGGCCTGGCTGATGGTCGAGCGCCACCGCGGCGAGACAGCCTCGCCGCCGCCGGCCTCGCAGGGCGGGCTGGTGATCGACAACGCCAGCGCCGGCGAGCCGCACGCCGACCCGGCCAGGCCGCTGCGCTGCTTCGTGGGCGGCCAGCCGGTGGGCGACATGACCCTGGCCGAATGCGCCAAGCGCAACGGCGTGGCCACCGACGCCCTGGACGTGGGCCTCGACCAGAGTGGCCGGCTCGCGGCCGCGGGACAGGCGGGTGCGGTGCTGACGCCCTTGCCGCCGACCACCGCCAATGTGCCCGAGGCGCCCGCGCCGCAGCCGCAGCAGGGCGCTCAGCCTCAGCCGCTGGCGGTGAGCGGGCCCGCGGCCACCTGCATGCGCTATTCCGAAGCCCAGTGGCGCCGGCTGCCCGCCGACATGGCGCTGGGGGCCTGCGTTCAGGCGCTGTTCGCCGGGCGCTGCGAGCGGCCGGGCGGGGCGACCTACGGGCGCTGGGGCCAGCAGACGCTCAGGCTGGTGCCGGGCAAGGTGGAGGTCTCGGCCGACAACCACAGCTTCAGGTCGCTGATGGAGCAGCCGGGCTGCGCTAATCCGCCGGCGGGCTGAGGGGCGGCGGGCTGACGCTCGCGCTCGCCGCGGGGCTTGTGTAGGATTTCGCCATGCAACGTCTCGCCCTGATCGCCACCCTTGCCGCCGCTGCCGCATTACTCGCCGCCTGCCAGAAGCAGACCGAGCCGCCGGGCGACGTGGGGGTCTGCTACCATGTGGTCCCGCAGAAGGGTGGCTCGCTGAAGTACAACAAGCTGGTCAACGCCCCGAACCTGGAGACCTGCGCCTCCAACCTCGAGGCGATGCGGATCAAATTCCTGATGCTGGGCGGCAGCCAGCAGGAGATCTACGGCGCCTACCAGGCCAATTTTCTGTTCCTGCAGAAGGAAGGGGTGCTGACCTCGACCAGCCTGGAGGGGCCGCGTTACGTCGCCCTGGTGCGCACCGGCGACGGGCGGCTGGCGATCCCAGGCGCGATGCCGCAGGCGCCGTCGCAGTAGGCTGATCAAAATTGGCGCAACCGTCCACAGACGATTGACCCTCGAGAGTGAACAAACTAAGAACATTAACTTGCCGAGCCATTGGCGGCAGGCTAGGTTTTGGACGGGCCAGAGCCCGCAACCACGGAAACTTCAGGACAGCGACATGGCGGGCAGCGTCAACAAGGTCATCCTCATCGGCAACCTCGGGGCCGACCCCGAGATCCGGTCCCTCAACTCCGGCGACCGGGTGGCGAACCTGCGGATCGCGACCTCGGAAAACTGGCGCGACAAGGGTTCCGGCGAGCGTAAGGAAAAGACCGAGTGGCACCGCGTCGTGGTGTTCAATGAGAACATCGTGAAGGTCTGCGAGCAGTACCTGAAGAAGGGCGCGAAGGTTTACGTCGAGGGCGCGATCCAGACCCGCAAATGGACCGACCAGGCGGGCCTGGAGAAGTTCTCCACCGAGATCGTGCTGCAGAAGTTCCGCGGCGAGCTGACCATGCTGGACGGCCGCGGTGACGGCGCCGGCGAAGGCGAGCCGGGCGGCTACAACGGCGGCTTCTCGTCAGGCCCGCGGGCTCAGAGCTCGGCACCGCGCGAGGAATTCTCCGCCGATCTGGACGACGAGATCCCGTTCTAGAAACCCTTCAAATAATTCGTCATGGCCCGGCTTGTCCGGGCCATGACGATCAAAAAAGAGGGCGAGGAGGTAGCTTATCCCGCGCCCTCCGCCGGGCAGGTGTCGCCCAGGCGTTTGGCGTCGGTGCTGGCGCGGACGTTGACGGTCATGCCGCCGAGCTGCGGCGCGATCTTGGCCTCTATATGCATGGTATCGTTGGAGAAAGTACCCGACCCAGAGATCGGGATCGCCGGGCCGTCCCTGGTGGCGCAGGCACCCTGCAGTCGTATCTTGCCGCCGCCGATTTCCTTGGTCGGATAGGTGCAGGTGTAGATGTGGTTGATCTTGCCTTCCATGAACTTGGCCACGTCGATGGGCTTGATGCAGCGGCGTTCGGTCTTCTGGGTCGGGAAGGGCGAGGTGACCTTGCTGGTGGTCTCCCAATAGCCCGGGCTGATGGCGCTCTGGGCCAAGGCCGGGCCGGTCATAGCGGCCAGGGTGAGGGCGGCGGTCAGGGGGAGTAGCTGTCTCATGGTCACCATCCAAGCACGGCCGATCTGAACGCAGCCTGACCGAATTGATGGCCATTTGCGCCCGAGTCTTGCGCCGGGAGTTAGGACCGCTTGGCCCCTATCTCAAGGCGCGGCGGCGTCGGGCGCCAGCACGGCGTCGCGATTGGCCTCACGAATCGCCTGGCCAGCGCCGTCGTAGAGGAAGGGCAGGAAGGCGTAGCGGCGACCCCTGGTAACCGGCGTCGCCTCGTGCTGCAGGCTGCAGCAGAACACCACGGCCCCGCCAGTTGGCGGCCGGTAGGTCCGGGGACCGAACTCGGGAAAGCGCAGGTCGCCGCCCTCGAACTGCTCGGCATTGAGGTTGATCGACACCGCGAAACGGCGGTGCGCGGTGCCCAGGGTCTCATTGTCGCGGTGCGGCTTGAAGAACCCGCCCTCGTTGGCATCGTAGCAGGCGACCAGATAGCGCTCGAGCCGCGTGGCCTCGTACTGGAAGACCTTGCGGATTTCCGGGATCAGGCAGTGGCGCAGGCGCTCCAGGAGTTCACCGCGGAAAGCCGGCGTGTTGATCAGCACATCGCGGCGGCTCTTGAAGCCGTCCATCACGCCGACCGTGCGCCCGTCGATGTCGCGCATCACCCCGGACGGGGAGCCACCCTCGGCGTCATAGGCCGCGATCAGCCGCTTGCAGAGCTCGGCGTCGAACACCCGCGGCACGATCAGCACCGGGGCGTAGAGCTCGACGCCGGCGGCATCGCCGATGGCGGGCAGGGCGGCGATCTCGTCGAACAGGGCGGCGGCGTCGGTGATCGCCCAGGCTCCCAGGACGCGGTGCATGGGGTCGAGCAGCAGCCAGTGGGGATGCTCGCTCCCGTCGGGCTCGACGGCGCCGTAGAGGGCGCTGATCGCGCTGTCGGCGTCGAGGAACCAGCGCAGGCCCGGCGGCTGGTCGCGGGCTAGGCCGATCGAGTGGGCGTCGCGCAGGACCATGAAAGCAGTGAGCTTTTCGTCGTCGAAGCGGGCGCGCTCAGCCATGAAGGCGTGGAGCGCGGCGTCGCGCACCGGTCCCGGCGGCGGCAGGAAGCCCAGCAGCAGGTAGTGGCCGACGGTGGTGCTGAAGTGGAAGTTGGGCTGCCTGGGGGTCGCGGCGATGAACCAGGGGGCGCTGTCGCCGCGGGCCAGCGGGGGCGTCCAGGGGGTGAGGGCGGCGCCCATCAGACGGCCGGCTCCGCCATGGGAGCGCCGACCCGCGCCTGGTAGGCGGCCAGCACCTCGGCGCCGGCCTCGTCGTAGAAGAACGGCAGGAAGGCGTAGCGCCGCCCGGCGGTGACTTTCGTGGCCTCGTGCAGCATGGCGCAGGAGAACACCACGGCGCCGCCCAGCGGTGGGCGGTAGGTCTTGCGGCCGTATTCGGCAAAGCGCAGGTCGCCGCCGGTGAAGCCGTCGTTGAGGTTGATCGAGCAGGCGAACTTGCGGTGCGCGGTGGCGAAGGTGGTGGAGTCTCGGTGCGGGTGGAACACCGCCTCATCCGCCGCGTCGTAGCAGGAGACGATGTAGCGCTCGATGCGCGTGGCGGTGAAGCCGAGGCCGCGGTGGATCAGCGGGAACAGGCGGCGCTCCAGGCGATCGCGCAGCAGGGCCTGAAGTTCCGGGTCCTCGACGGTGATGTCGCGGCGCTTCTTCAGCTCGTCCATGACCAGCTGAGTGCGGTCGCCCGCGTCGCGCATGACGCCAGTGAAGCTGCCGCCGTCGGCTTCATGGAGGGCGACGAGCCGATGGCACAACTCGGGCTCGAAGATCCTGGGCGCGATCAGCACCGGGGCGTGCAGCGGCGTGCCGGCATGGTCGCCGGGCGGGGCGAGGCGCGGCAGCATGTCGAAGACCATCTTGGCGTTGGCCAGGCGCACATGGCCCATCACCCGCAGGGCCGGGTCGAACAACAGCCAGGTAGGGTATTCCGCGCCGTCGGCCGCGAGGGCCCCGAAGCGGCGGCTGATCTCGCCGTCGAGGTCGATAAACCAGCGCAGGCCCGGCATGTCGCGCGCCGTGGCCGCCGTGGCGGGATCGCGCACCACCACGAAGGCCGCGAACCGGTCGTCGTCGAACAGCGCCCGGTGGGCCGCCAGCGCGCGGACCGCCTCGGCGGCCGCGTCCGGGTCACCCTTGGGCAGGAAGGCCATCAGAACGTAGCGGCCAGCGGCCGTGTCGAAGACGAACTCGGGGTTGGAGGGCGTGGGCGCCGTGAACCAGGGCGCCGGCTCGCCAAGCTTGAGCGGCATGGGGATCCTTTCGAGACGCTTCTTAGGCCGCCACGGGCGCTTGGTCACCGTCAGTGTGTCTGGGTAGGTCCCTGGGCCCAATCTGGGCTCGTCTATAGGTCTCTACGCGGGGGTGCGCGCGCGTGCGCGTACGCGCGAGTGGCTTTTCCCCCTGCAGACTGCTAACAACAGACCCCACATCAGCACTCCGATTCCCACGGCTAAATCCCCGCTTTGACCGACGCAAACACCACCCCGCCGGCTGACCGGCATGGGGGCATCGCCCCTATCGCTATCGAAGACGAGCTGAAGCGCTCGTATCTCGACTACGCCATGAGCGTGATCGTCAGCCGGGCGCTGCCCGACGTGCGCGACGGCCTCAAGCCCGTGCACCGGCGCATCCTGTTTTCGATGAACGAGCAGGGGCACACCCCCGACCGCTCGTATGTGAAATCGGCCCGCGTGGTCGGCGACGTGATGGGCAAGTACCACCCGCACGGGGACCTGGCGATCTACGACACCCTGGTGCGGATGGCGCAGCCGTTCTCCATGGGCCTCTTGCTGATCGACGGACAGGGCAACTTCGGCTCTGTGGACAACGATCCGCCGGCCGCCATGCGCTACACCGAGTGCCGGCTGACCAAGGCGGCGATGTCGATCCTGGCGGACCTCGACAAGGACACCGTCGACTTCAAGGACAACTACGACGGCTCGGAGAGCGAGCCGGTGGTGATGCCCAGCCGGGTGCCGAACCTGCTGGTCAACGGCGCGGGCGGCATCGCCGTCGGCATGGCCACCAACATCCCGCCGCATAACCTGGGCGAGATCGTCGACGCCTGCCTGGCCTATATCGACAATCCCGAAGTCAGCCTCGACGAGCTGCTGGATATCGTCCCGGGCCCGGATTTCCCGACCGGCGGCCAGATCATCGGCCGCACCGGCGCGCGGTCGGCGCTGATGACCGGCCGCGGCTCGGTGATCATGCGCGGGGTGGCGACCATCGAGGAGATCCGCAAGGACCGCGAAGCGATCATCATCCACTCGATCCCCTACCAGCTGAACAAGGCGGGCCTGGTCGAGCGGATCGCCGAGCTGGTGCGCGAAAAGCGGGTCGAGGGCATCTCCGACCTGCGCGACGAGAGCGACCGCCAGGGCATGCGCATCGTCATCGAGATGAAGCGTGACGCCTCGCCGGACGTGCTGCTGAACCAGCTCTATCGGTTCACGCCGCTGCAAACCTCGTTCGGCGTCAACATGCTGGCCCTGAACCGCGGGCGGCCCCTGCAGATGGGCCTGCGCGAGATGGTCACCGCCTTCGTGGACTTCCGCGAGGAGGTGGTCGAGCGGCGGATTAAGTTCGAGCTTTCCAAGGCCCGCGACCGCGGCCACGTGCTGGTCGGCCTGGCCATCGCCGTCGCCAACATCGACGAATTCATCCACATCATCCGCTCGTCGAAGGACCCGGCTGAGGCCCGCGAGCGGCTGATCGCCAAGGACTGGCCGGCGGGCGACATGCTGCCGCTGGTCGAGTTGATCCAGGACCCGCGCACCCTGGTCATCGACAAGAACCTGATCCGGCTGTCGGACGAGCAGGCGCGCGCCATCCTGGCGCTGACGCTGTCGCGCCTGACCGGCCTGGGCCGCGATGAGATCTTCGGCGAGGCGCAGACCCTGGCCGACGCGATTCAGGGCTACCTGGCGCTGCTGGCGTCACGCGAGGCGATCATGGCGATCGTGCGCGAGGAGCTGGTCGAGGTCCGCAACGCCTACGCCGTGCCGCGCCGCACCGAGATCGTCGATGGCGACGCCGACGTCGAGGACGAGGACCTGATCGCCCGCGAGGACATGGTGATCACCGTCACCCACGGCGGCTATGTGAAGCGCACGCCGCTGTCGATCTATCGGACCCAGCACCGCGGCGGCAAAGGCCGCTCGGGCATGGCGACCAAAGACGAGGACGCGGTGACCCGCGTGTTCTCGGCCAACACCCACACGCCGATGCTGTTCTTCTCGAGCGGCGGCAAGGCTTATCAGCTGAAGGTGTGGCGCCTACCGGTCGGCACGCCGACCTCACGGGGCAAGGCCTTTGTGAACCTGCTGCCCATCGAGCCCGGCGAAAGCATCACCTCGATCCTGCCGCTGCCCGAGGACGAGGCGACCTGGGACCAGTACGACGTGATGTTCTCCACCCGCTCCGGCGGGGTGCGGCGCAACAAGCTCAGCGATTTCATCGGCATCAAGCGCAATGGCAAGATCGCCATGAAGCTGGACGAGGGCGATAGCATCGTCGGGGTCGGCGTCTGCAACGCCCAGGTGAACGACATCCTGCTGACCACGGCGCTCGGCCGCTGCATCCGCTTCGCGACGCAGGAGGTCCGGGTGTTCGCGGGCAGGGACTCCACCGGCGTGCGCGGCATCCGCCTGGCCGAGGGCGACCACGTGATCTCGATGGCCATCCTGCGCTCCGTGGACGCCACGCCGGCCGAACGGGCGGCCTATGTGAAGCACGCCAACGCCATGCGCCGAGCGGTCAGCGGCGAGGGCGAAGAGGTCGACGACGTCGCGGCCCCGGATGACGATGAAGAGATCGCCGACGAAGCCGCGCTGTCGGGCGAGCGCATCGCCGAACTGGGGGCCGCCGAAGAGATCATCCTGACCGTCTCCACCGAGGGCTATGGCAAACGCAGCTCGGCCTATGAGTTCCGCCGCACCGGCCGAGGCGGGCAGGGGCTGCTAGCTCAGGACCTGACCAAGAAGGGCGGGCGCCTGGCGGCCTCCTTCCCAGTGGATGAGTTCGACCAGATCCTGCTGGTCACCGACCAGGGCCAGCTGATCCGCACGCCTGTGAAGCAGGTGCGGATGGTGGGTCGCAACACCTCCGGCGTGATCATCTTCCGCACCTCGGAGGAGGAGCACGTGGTCTCGGTCGAGCGCCTGGCTGACACGGGTGAGGACGACGAATCGGACGGCGACGACGCGACGGGCGCAATTGCCCCCGACGACGGGCCTCCGGACACCAACGCCGCGGTTGATTGACCTCGCCCGGGGTCATTCAACACACCGATCGGTGAACGCCGGCGTCCGAGTTTGACAGGCCTTTCGGCGTCGCGCAGGTTCCCGCGCTCAATCGCGGGAGGCGAACATGGGTAAGGTTCTTTCGGTTCTGTACGGCGTCGTTTGCTACGGCATCTTCTTCGCCGCCTTCCTCTATTCGGTGGCCTTCGTGGAGGGACTGCCGGTCCCCAAGACCATCGATTCGGGGCCCGCTGGAGCCTTCCTGCCCAGCCTGATCGTCGATGCCCTGCTGCTGGGCGTGTTCGCCGTCCAGCACAGCGTAATGGCGCGCCCGGCCTTCAAGGCGATCTGGACGAAGATCGTGCCGAAGGTCATCGAGCGCTCGACCTATGTGCTGCTGTCGTCGCTGGCGCTGGCCCTGCTGTGCTGGCAGTGGCGGCCGATGCCGAGCGTGATCTGGACGGTCGGGCCGGGGCCGGTCGCGACCGTGCTGGTGATGCTGAGCTATGTGGGCTGGCTGACGGTTCTGACCAGCACCTTCCTGATCAACCACTTCGACCTGTTCGGCCTGCGCCAGGTCTGGGCCTATGCGTCGGGCAAGGAGATCCCGCCGCAGGGTTTCCACACGCCGCTGTTCTACCGCGTGGTACGCCATCCGCTGTACCTGGGCTTCATCATCGCCTTCTGGGCGACGCCGACCATGAGCCTTGGCCACCTGGTCTTCGCGATCGCCACGACACTCTACATCCTGATCGCGATCCAGCTGGAGGAACACGACCTGGTTGCAGTGTTCGGCGACACCTACCGCAGCTATCAGAAGCGGGTGTCGATGATCCTGCCTTGGGCGCCGCGCTCGAAAGCCTGAGTTCGCCGAGCAACTATGCCGCGTACGGCGATTTTCCCTTGCCAGAACCCTCCGCCACAGCGAAAGGCGAAGACGGACAGTTGGGGGACCAAGCCGCATGACGCGCGTCGGGCTTTATCCAGGCAGTTTCGACCCGATCCACAACGGGCACACCGACATCATCGGGCGCGCGGTGAAACTGGTCGACAAGCTGGTGCTGGGCGTCGCGATCGACACCGGCAAGAGCATGATGTTCGACTTGGACGAGCGCGTGGCGATCGTCGAGGAGGCCGTCACCCCGTTCCGCGCCACCACTGAGATCGTGGTGCAGCCCTATGCCGGCCTGACCACCCTGTTCGCGCGGCAGATCGGCGCCGGGATCATGGTGCGCGGCCTGCGCGCGGTGTCGGACTTCGAGTTCGAATTTTCGATCACTGCCATGAACCAGCAGCTCGACCGCGAGATCGAGACGGTCTTCCTGATGGCCGACCCGCGCCACCTGGCGATCGCGTCCAAGCTGGTGAAGGAAATCGCCATGCTGGGCGGTGACGTGACCAAATTCGTCAGCCCCAGCGTCAAGGCCCGGTTGATGGCCAAGGCCGCCAGCCGCCAGTAGCCAGCCGCCAGCCGGGGTCTGGCGTCGGCCGCGCGGGCCCGCTACGAGGACTTCCATGAAACATGCCTTCCTGCTGGCCGCCTGCGTCGCGGCCCTGGCCGCCGCTCCGCTCGATGCGGGGGCCGCGCCGAAACCCAAGGCGCCGCCGGTCGCGCCGCCCAAACCCACCGCGCCGGCCGCGCCCGGCCCGGCCGACTGGCGCACCCCCGATCCCAAGGACGTTCTGGTGGTCGACACCAACAAGGGCCAGATCCTTGTCGAGATGACCCCGGAGTCGGCGCCCAAGCACGTCGAGCAGATCCGCGCCCTGGCGCACGAGGGTTTCTACGACGGGCTGCGGTTCTTCCGGGTGATCGACAAGTTCATGGACCAGACCGGCGATCCGCAGAACACCGGGCAGGGCGGCTCGTCGAAGCCCAACATCGCGGCCGAGTTCACCTTCCGCCGCGGCCCCGACCTGCCGTTCGTGATGGCCGCCGACCAGACTGTGGCCGAAATCGGCTTCATCAAGTCGCTGCCGGTGATGAGCCAGTCGATGGCGCTGGGCGCGATGACCAAGGACCAGAAGGTCACCGCCTGGCCGCTCTACTGCCAGGGCGTCATGGGCATGGCCCGCGACGACAACCCCGACAGCGGCAACAGCCAGTTCTTCTTCATGCGCTATCCCTATCCGTCGCTGGAGAAGCGCTACACCGCCTGGGGCCGGGTGATCAGTGGGCTCGACGCCGTGCGCGCCATCAAGGCCGGCGAGCCGGTGGAGGCCCCGCAGGACCGCATGGACCACGTTCGCGTCCTGGCCGATATCCCCGAGAAGGACCGCCCCAAGGTCCGCGTGATCGACCCCAAGGGGCCGTGGTTCAAAGCTCAGATCGAGCGCGTCCGCGCCGAAAAGGGCGCGGACTTCACGGCCTGCGACGTAGACATTCCGGTTGAAGTGAAATGACGATTTGGCCTGTTGAGGTAAAGTGATGGATCCCGAAAACACCCTGCTCCTGGAGCTCAGCACCGGTCCGGTGACGATCAAGTTGCGCCCCGACCTGGCGCCCGGCCACGTGGCGCGGATCAAGGAGCTGGCCCGGGAGGGCTACTACGACGGCGTGGTCTTTCACCGCGTGATTCCCAAGTTCATGGCCCAGGGCGGCGACCCGACCGGCACCGGCTCGGGCGGGTCGGACAAGCCGGACCTGAAGTCCGAGTTCAGCGCCGAGCCGCACGTGCGCGGCGTCTGCTCAATGGCGCGAACCAACAATCCGCACAGCGCCAACAGCCAGTTCTTCATCGTCTTCGACGACGCGCGGTTCCTGGACAACCAGTACACCGTGTGGGGCGAGGTGACCGAGGGCATGGACAACGTCGACGCCCTGCCGAAGGGCGAGCCGCCGCGCGAGCCCGGCAAGATCGTCTCGATGAAGGTCGCGGCAGACGCCTAAGGCGCGGCGGGGCGCGGGGTGACCCGCGCCAAGGTCACCACCACCGGATAGTGGTCCGAGCCGAGGTTCGGGCCGCGCTCGACCTTGATCGTCGCCCAGCCGGCGCCGGCATAGACGTGGTCGATCGGCAAGATCGGGAACAGCAGGCGGCGGTTGGCCGGCCAACTGTAGAGCGCGCGCGTGCGGCGGATCAGGCCGAAGGCGCGGTCCTCGCGCTGGCGCGCGAAGGACCAGGGCGTGGAGTTGAAGTCGCCGGCCAGGATGGTCGTGTCGGAGGGCAGGGCGCGAACGATGTGGACCAGGGCGTCCGCCTGGGCCAGCCGCGCGGTTTCGGTCGGCCAGGGGTAGTGGACGCCCAGCACCGTGAACTCGTCGCCATCGCGGCGGAAAACCGCCCCGGTCATCATCATCGGGCCGTCGAAATCGCTGGTCGTGATGATCGGGCGGACGGGGCGGTCGCGGCTCAGAATGACCACGTTGGAGCGCACCATCGTCAGATGCAGGCCGGATCCCTTCACCAGCGCCTCGCGCACGGTGCGGTTGGTCTCCTCGACGATGACGATGTCGGGCTTCTGAGCCAACAGCCAGGCGACTGGCCTCGCAAGCCCGCCCTGGCCGCCCCAGATGTTGAGCTGGATCACCTTGAGGGTCTTGAGCGGCCCGGGTGGGACGGCCGGTCCGGTTGAGCGCAGGTATTCCGGCGCCATCAGCAGGCCCGCGGCGACCGCGGCGGCGAGGCCGGCGATCAGGCCGAAGGCGCGGAAGCGGTCGTGAAACACCAGGGCCGCGGCGATGGCAACCAGGCCGCCCGCCAGATAGACCGGCGCGCCGTGCGCCAGGACGTCCCAGGCGAGACTGCGGCGGCCAAGCTGGGCCAGGGCAGCGGCCAGGGCGCAGACGATCGCCACCACCAGCACCGGCGGGCCGAGAATGGCGGTGAACGCGAGTCGCGCGAAGGACATCGGCCCTTGCGTAGCACGGCCTACGACTTGACGGGAAAGGCCGCGCATGCGCTTCACCCGCCTTCCATGCAACTCGCCGACTTCGACTTCGACCTGCCCGAGGATCGCATCGCTTTGCGGCCGGCGAGCCCCAGGGATTCCGCGCGGCTGCTGGTGATCGCGCCGGGCCAACCGCTGGCTGATCTGGCGGTGAGCGACCTGCCGGGGCAGCTGCGGGCCGGCGACCTTCTGGTGCTCAACAACACCAAGGTGATCCCGGCGCGGCTGAAGGGCGTGCGCCATCGCGCAGAGAGCCGGGTGGCGGTGGAGGCGACGCTGCATCGGCGGCTGTCGCCGCACGCCTGGACGGCCTTCATGCGGCCCGGCAAGCGGCTGGCGGAAGGCGACAGGGTGGTGTTTGGCGAGAGCTCCGCCGGACAAGCCGTAGACCGGGCATGCCTGCTGGGGGCGCTGGACGCCACGGTGAAGGCCAAGGGCGAGGGGGGCGAGGTGACGCTGAGCTTCGACCTCTCCGGGCCCGACCTGGACGCCGCCATAGCCGAACGCGGGGACATGCCGCTGCCGCCCTATATCGCCGCAAAGCGGGGCGAGGACGAGCGCGACCGGACCGACTACCAGACGGTGTACGCCGCGGAGGACGGCTCGGTCGCCGCGCCGACCGCGGGGCTGCACTTCACCCAGGAGCTTTTCGACCGGCTGACCCAGGCGGGCGTCGAGACGGCGTTCGTCACCCTGCACGTGGGCGCCGGCACCTTCTTGCCGGTGAAGACCGAGGATGTCG
>JBBQTP010000047.1:0-26300 GCA_038213205.1 Caulobacterales bacterium | reverse complement strand
ATCACGCGCCAGGAAAGCAACTTCGACCCCTACCTGCGCTCCGGCGCCGGCGCGCGGGGGATGATGCAGCTGATGCCGTCGACGGCGAAGATCCTGGCGCGGCGGATGGGGGTCTCTTACTCCCCCGGCCAGCTCGACGAGCCGGAATACAACATGCGCATGGGCTCGACCTATCTGAGCCAGCTGGTGAGCCAGTTCTCCGGCTCCTATGTGATGGCCATCGCCGGCTACAACGCCGGGCCGGGGCGGCCCGCCCAGTGGTCGTCCTTCTGCGGCGACCCGCGCGGCGGGGCAACCGACCCGGTGAACTTCATCGAATGCATCCCGTTCTCGGAGACCCGCAACTATGTGATGCGGGTGATGGAGAACACCCAGATGTACCGCGCCAAGCTGGCCGGCGGATCGGCGCCGATCACGCTTACCGCCGACCTGAAGCGCGGCGCCTATGGCGCGGTTATCCAGCAGGGCCCGGCGGAAGAGGGCTCGGCGACGCCTTCGGGCCGCTAGATCGACGACGCAGTTTCTCCGGTTTTGATTGATTCAATCGAAACCGGACAGGGTCTACGCCGTTTTCGCGGCGAGTGGGGCCGTCCGCAGATAGGACACCGCGAACAGCACGCCTAAGCCCAAGTCGATGGTTGCGAAGGGCAGAACCCCCCGCTGACCCAGGCGGTGCTGGGCGTAAAGCACCCAGACCGGCACACCGAAGCTCAGCTTCTCCAGCACCCCGACCAGCATCAGCGGCCGGTAGCGCTGCGGATCGCGGCCGATGGTGAAGAACATCAACTGGAAGACAATCGCGGCCAGGGTGAAGCCGTAATAGTATTCCGGATAGGTGACCGGCCCGGACATCTTGCCGACCGTGGCTTCCAGAAACAGCGGCGGGATCAGGACGATGACGCCGTAGATCGAAGCCAGGGTGAACACCCACTTGGCGAATTTCATACCCTGTCCCTAGTGAAGGCGACGGCGACGGGCAGCGAGCACCGGGCCGACGATGGTTTCAGTCAGGCCGCCGTCCAACCCGAAGGCGGCCGCCAGCACATCGACATTTAGGGACGAACGCGGCTCGCCGTCGGCGACGACGCGGCCGTGCGCCAGGACCACGACGCGGTCGCAGAACCGGGCGGCCAGGCTGAGGTCGTGCAGGGTGACGACGACGCCCGCCCCGATCTTCGCCTCCTCGCGGAACAGGTCCATGGCCAGGAGCTGGGCGTCGGGATCGAGGCCGGCGGCGGGCTCGTCGGCGACCAGCAGGGGCGCGCTGGCGGCCAGCAGCCGGGCGAGCAGCGCCCGGGCCCGCTCGCCGCCGGACATGTCCAGGACGCCGCGGTCCTGCAGGTCGAGCAGGCCGACCCGGGCCAGGGCCCTGAGCGCCGTCGCGCGGGCCTCCTTGGGCGGACGCTCGAAGGCGCCGAGGCTGGCGACCCGCCAGGCCGGCAGGTTCCACCCGACGCGGCGCTCCTGGGGCAGGTAGGCGGCCAGCGCGGCGCGTTCGGCGTCGGAGAGCGCGGCGACATCGCGGCCCGCCAGCTCGGCCCTGCCCTGGTCGAGCTTGGCTAGGCCCAGGGCAGCGCGCAGCAGGGTGGTCTTGCCGGCCCCGTTGGCGCCGACCACGCCGACCACTTCGCCAGGCTCAACGACCAGGCTGGCGGCGCTCAGCACGGTGGCGGCGCCGCGCTTGACGGTGGCGGCGGTGAGGGTGAGCGCGGCGGTCATCCGCGCCAGCTCCGCGCGGCGCGCCAGGCGATCAGCGCGAACATCGGGGCGCCGAACAGGGCCGTGACCACGCCCAGCCTGAGCTCCAGGTCGGTGGGAATCACCCGGGCGGCCAGGTCGGCAGCGACCAGCAGGCCCGCGCCGGCCAGGGCCGAGGGCAGCAGGATGCGGCCGGGGTCGGCGCCGGCTCCGCTGCGGACCAGGTGCGGCGCGGCCAGGCCGACGAAGCCGACGATGCCGGCCATGGCGACGGCGGCGCCGGTGAGCAGCGAGGCCCCGGCCACGGCGGCGGCCCTGAGGCGCGCCATGGGCAGGCCGGAGAGCTGGGCGGTCTCCTCCCCCAGGCTCAGCATGACCAGGCCGCGGGCCGCGTAGGCGCAGGCTGCGGCGCCCACCGCCATGGGAATCAGCTCGCGGCCGATGTCGTGCCAGTCGCGGTTGGCGACCGAGCCGAGCAGCCAGGCGAACACCTCTGACAAAGCTACGGGCGAGGGCGACAGGTTGAACACCAGCGACGTCAGGGCGCCGGCGAAGGACGACAGCGCCACGCCGAACAGGATCAGGGTCTCAGGCTCGCGGAAGCGGCCGGCCAGGACGGTGAGGACTACGCCGGTAATGACGGCGGCGGTCAGGGCCGCACCCTCGACGGCGCCGGGGATGGCGGCCAAGCCGAAGGTGATGGCCAGCGCCGCGCCCAGCCCTGCCCCGCCGGAGACGCCGAGCACGCCGGGATCGGCCAGCGGGTTGCGGAGCAGGCCCTGCATGACCGCCCCAGCCAGGCCGAGCGCGGCGCCCACCACGATGGCGGCGACCGTGCGCGGCGCGCGGATCGCCCAGAGCACCTGGCCTGGGCCCGAGGCCGGATCGGTGAAGGCCTGGACCCACTGAGCGTGGGTAAGCCGGGTCTCGCCGAGCCACAGGCCGGCGGCGGCCAGGATGAGCACGGCGGCGGCCAGCAGCAGGTTGAGGGTCAGGTCCTTCACTTCGGCGCGTCCGTTCTTGGCGCGCTCTGGGCGAGGCGTTCGACAGCTTCGGCGGCGGTCCAGTCGGGGCAGCCGAGCAGTTCGCCGGGCAGGCTGGCGACGGCGTGCTCGCGGAGCACGCGTTGCATCACCTGATGGCGGCCGGGGCCCCAGCTATCGCCGGCCAGCTGGAAGGTATCGAAGAAGCCCAGCACCACGGTCTTCGGCGGATCCAGCGCCAGGCGTTCCAGCGAGGCGCTCTGGTAGCCGGGCCGGGTCTCGGCGTTGGTCATGCCGGCGGCCCGCAGCAGGGCGCCCATCAAGGTGCCGCTGCCGGCCGTGAAGCCGCCCGGGGTCAGGTAGATGGCGCGCGCGCCGCGCCAGGCGCCGGCCGACTTGGCCAGGCGGGCGTCCATCTGGGCGACCAGCGCCTCGCCCTGGGCGCTGCGGCCGAGGGTGGCGGCGACCTGGCGAATGTTGCGGCGCACGTCGGCGAAGCTGTTGGCCTCGCCGATCACCACCACCTCGATGCCGCGCTCGCGCAGGCGCTGCAGCAGCTTGGGGTCGGAGACCCAGTTGATCACCACGATCTCGGCGCGCGAGGCCAGCACCTCTTCCAGGTCGGCCCGGCGGATCGGCACGCCGCGGGCCGCCGCGCGCTGGCCGGAATCGGCGTCGTCGGCGCGCTTGGAGACCCCGACCACAGAGTCGTGGGGCAGGAGCGCCAGGACGTATTGATCGGAGCAGTGGTCCAGCGCCATGACTCGCGGAGCGCGCCCGCCGGCGGCGTGGGCGCTCACCGTAAAGCCAGGCGCCAGGGCCAGGCCGAGCGCCAGGACCAGGCCAAGCGCCGCGGCGGTCAGTCGATCACGAGGCCGTTCAGCAGGCCGTCCAAGGTGACCTGGATCAGCTCGTCCGCCTCGGCCCAGCCGAAGCTCGGCCGCGACGAGCGCAACGCCACGACGCCGTGGCAGGACATCCACAGGGCCTGGGCCGCGGAGTCGGCCGTGCCGGTGCGCAACCGCCCCGAGGCGGCGATCTCGCGAACCACACCGCAGAAGATATCGTAGCATTGGGTGCTCAGATCGACGGTGTCTTCGGGCCAGATGCCAGCCGATACCGGACGCGGGGCGGAATAGACAAGCTGATAGGCGTTGGGGTTGTCCATCCCCCAGTGCATGTAGGCGTCCAGCATCATCCGCGTGCGCACCACCGGATCTACCGGCTTGGCGGCGATCTCGCGGTTGCGTTCGAGCAGCAGGGTGAGGGTCCGCTCGCAGATCTCGAGCAGGATGCAGCCCTTGTCCTGGAAGTGCATGTAGAGGGCGGTGGAGGAGACGCCGACCTCATCGGCGATCTTGCGGATGGTGGCGCCTTCGTAGCCCTCGGCGACGAAGATGCGTTCGGCGGCTTCGAGGATTTCCGCGCGGCGGAGGTGGCCGTCGCCCTTGGCCTTGCGGGCCGAGCGGCGTGCAATGGGGGCTGCTACCGTCAAGAGCGTCCTTCCCGATGTTATTCTTCTTCTTGTTGCGGCACGGGAACCCAATTCCGCGACGGTGACAAGCCCGGGTCGCAAATCTGACATCGAATGCCCGATAGGCCAGCGAGTTGGCGTCGCGCGGCTGTGGACGCCTCAAGTCTGGACGGGACAGGCGCGATAGGCGAAAGCCGCAGACGATGAGCGCAGCCACCAGCCTTTCCGTCAGCGACCTGCCCAGCGTGATGCGCACGCGGGGCTGGGGCGACTATGCGCTGCTGGACTCGGGCAATGGGCGGAAACTCGAGCGCTATGGCCGGTTCACGGTGGTGCGGCCCGAGCCGCAGTGCCTGTGGGCGCCGGCCCTGCCCGCCGAGGCCTGGGAGGCGGCGGACGCGGTGTTCGACCCCACCGACGAGGAGGACGCGGGGCGCTGGAAGCTGAAGGGCAAGGCGGCCTCCTTCAGCGGGGGCGAGACCTGGCCGCTTTCCTGGGGCGAGGTGAAATTCAGCGGGCGGTTCACCAGCTTCCGGCACCTGGCCTTCTTCCCGGAGCAGGCGGCGAACTGGGAATGGCTGGACGCGGCGGTGCGCGGCTCTGAGGGCCAGCCAAGGGTGCTGAACCTGTTCGGCTATACGGGCGTCGCCAGCCTGGTGATGGCGGCGGCGGGCGCGGCGGTAACCCATGTCGACGCCTCGAAGCGGGCCGTGGCCTGGGCGCGGGAGAACGCCGAGTTGTCGGGCCTGGCCGAGCGGCCGATCCGCTGGATCACCGAGGACGCGCGCAAATACGTCCAGCGCGAGGTGCGGCGGGGATCGAAGTACGAAGGCATCATCCTCGATCCCCCGAAATACGGCCGCGGGCCGGACGGCGAGGTCTGGAAGCTGTTCGAAAACCTGCCGGAGCTTGCCGGCCTATGCGCCGAACTGCTTTCGGAAAACGCCCGGTTCCTGGTGCTCAACGCCTATGCCGAGCGGATCAGCGGCGCCGCGCTGTCGGGTCTGCTGGCCGACAAGCTGAAGGGCCGCGGCGGGACCATCGAATGGGGCGAGCTGGCGCTGGTGCAGGAAGACGGCGCACGCGAGATCGGCATGAGCTTCTTCGCCCGGTGGCAGGCGAAAGCCGGACAGCCGTGAGCGCCCGCACGGTCACCTCGCTGACCAATCCGACGGTGAAGGCCGTGCGCGCCCTGCACCTGCGCAAGGAACGGGACGCGACCGGCCTGTTCGTCGCCGAGGGGCTGAAGGCGGTGACCGAGGGGTTGGAGACCGGTCACACCCCGGCGATCCTGATGTACGGCGCCGAGGCCGCCCATCCGCTGCTGGCCAAGGCAATCTCCGCGACGCTGGAGGCCAACGGCGAGGCGATCGAGGTTACCCAGGAGATCCTCGCCAAGGTCTCACGGCGCGACAATCCCCAGGCGGTGGTCGGCGTGTTCCGCCAGGTGTTCGCGCCGCTGGAGACCATTATGCCCCAGGCGCCGGGCTGCTGGGTGGCGTTGCACCGCGTGCGCGATCCGGGGAACCTGGGGACCATCGTGCGCACCGCCGACGCGGCCGGTTGCGGCGGGGTGATCCTGGTGGGCGAGTGCTGCGATCCCTATTCGGTGGAGGCCGTGCGCGCGACCATGGGCTCGATCTTCGCCGTGCCGCTCTACAAGGCCGCCGAGGCCGAGTTCGCCGCTTGGCGGAACGGCTGGCCGGGTTCGGTGGTGGGCACGCTGCTCAGCGCCGAGACCGACCACCGAGAGGCGGCCTATGCGGGCCCTGCGCTGATCCTGATGGGCAACGAGCAGCAGGGACTGCCGCCGGAGATGGCCGAGCTCTGCGACGTCAACGTCAAAATCCCCATGCGCGGCCGCGCCGACAGCCTGAACCTGGCCGTGGCGACCGGGGTGATGATCTACGCGGCGACCGGGTAAAAATGAGACGGCGACTGAACACTCTTGCCCTGTTGCTAGGAGCCAGTTTGATGACCGGTGAAGTCCAGTCCGCGCCCGAGCCCATGCCGCGGACCGCGCTGCTGGGTATTGGGTATGTCGAGGCGAAGCTTTCCGATTTCGTCGGGACCACTGGCTATGAAAGGCGTCTAGACGATCCGACAGGCTTCTTGGCAGTGTCCGCCGATTTCAGAGGTGACGGCCGTGTCGATCAGGCTCGCGTTCTACGAAACACCGAGCGAGGCGTCGCCTATGTCGTCGTCGTGACCCTCCGGGAAAAAATAGACACCTATGTCGTCAAGTCCATGCCTCTGTCGGAGGCCGATAACATCGGAATTCGCGGTGCGGCGCCGGCTAAGCCAAATTTGGTGGCCGCCGGCCTGACGATCTTCGCGCTCGACGGGACGTCGGCGGAGACGTTCGACTTGGTGAACGACGACTTTGCTAGGCGGAACTCGCAATAGGCGATCAGCCATCACGTTCCCCGCGGCTTGGCCCGGGCGGTCGGCGGCGCCGACGCCGGGTCTTCCGGCCAGACGTGCTTGGGGTAGCGGCCGCGCATGTCGCTGCGGACGTCCTTCCAGGAGCCCTTCCAGAACCCGGGCAAGTCCTTGGTGGTCTGCACCGGGCGGTGGCCGGGCGAGAGCAGCGACAGGGTCAGCGGCACGCCGCCCACGGTCGGGTGGACGGTGAGGCCGAACACCTCCTGCACGCGGACGTCGATGCGGGGGCCGGCCTCGGCGGCGTAGTCGATGGCGAAGCTGTTGCCGGTGGGCGCGGTCCAGCGGGCGGGGGCTTCGGCGTCGAGGCGGCGCTGCAGGTCCCAGGGGATCAGGGTGCGCAGCGCGCCGTCGAGGGTGTCGGGCCTGAGGGCGGCGAGCGACCGGGCCCCGGGCAGGATCGGGGTCAGCCAGTTGTCGAGGTTGGCGAGAAGCGCGGCGTCGGACAGGTCGGGCCACGCCGCATCGCGGGCCCGCAGGAAGCCGATGCGCTGGCGCAGGCCCTGGGCGGCCTCGCCCCAGGGCAGGAGGTTGACGCCCTCGGCGCGGACCCGGTCGGCCAGGGCGGCGGCGATCAGGGCGGGGTCGGGGTTCTCGTCGATCGTCTCGCGGACCACCAGGCGGCCCAGGCGGGTGAGGCGCTTGGCGCGCAGGCGCCCTGCCCCGCTCTCTTCCAGGCGGTCTTCGGTGGTGAGCTGGTGGACGAAGGCGGTGAGCATCTCCGGCTCGTCGAGGGGGGCGGCGAGCAGGATGCGGTCGCGGCGCTCACCGCCACCGAGTTCGGCGACCGCCAGCCAGGTCTCGCGGGCCAGGGCATCGGTGGGTTCGAGGAAGGCGCCGCGGCCGGTCGTGAGCTGGAACTCACCCTGCGGGCCTCGAGCGCGCGCGATGCGCTCGGGATAGGCGAAGGCCAGCAGCAGGCCGTCGGAGAGCGGTTCTCCCCGGCCCGGCTTGGGCGCGAGGCCGGCCCAGCGGTCGGCCAGCGCCTTGGCATCGCGGGCCCGGGGGCTGCGGTCGCGGTCCAGGGCGTCGAGGCGGTGGCGAAGGTCGGCATCGCGGCCGCCGAGGTTGCGTTCGGTGATCAGGGCCGCGACGCGCGCGGCGCGGGGCGCCTGACCGGTCCCGGCGGCCTTCAGCACCATGTGGGCCAGGCGCGGGGCGAGCGGGAACTCTGCGAGCGCGCGGCCATGGTCGGTGAGCAGGCCGTCGTCAGTCAGCGCTTCCAGTCGACCCAGCAGGGCGCGGGCCTCGGCGAAGGCGGCGGCGGGGGGCGGGTCGAGGAAGGCTAGCCCGGCGGCGTCCTTGGCGCCCCAACGGGCGAGGTCGAGGGCGAGGCCGGAGAGGTCCGCGTCGAGAATCTCGGGGTCGGCAAAGGCCGGCAGGGCGCGGGTTTCCGCCTCGTCCCATAGGCGGTAGCAGACACCGGGCTCGGTGCGGCCGGCGCGGCCACGGCGCTGGTCGGCGGCGGCGCGAGAGACGCGCACGGTGGCGAGGCGGGTGAGCCCGCTGGCCGGGTCGAAGCGTGGGACGCGGGCCTGGCCGCAGTCGATCACCACGCGCACCCCCTGGATGGTCAGGCTGGTCTCGGCGATCGAGGTGGCGAGCACGACCTTGCGCTGGCCCAGCTGGGCGGGCGCGATGGCGCGGTCCTGGTCGCGGGGATCGAGTGCGCCATAGAGCGGGGCGATCTCGACGTTGAGACGCGCGCGTTCGCGCAGGCGTTCGGCGGTGCGCAGGATCTCGCCCTGGCCGGGCAGGAAGACCAGCAGACTGCCGGTCTCGGCAGCGAGCGCGCGCTCGACGGCGCGGACGGCGGCATCCTCCAGGCGTTGGGTCGCGTCGCGTCCGAGGTAGTGGGTCGTGACCGGGAAGGCGCGGCCCAGGCTCTCGATGACGGGAGCGCGATCGAGCAGGCGCGCGACCGCCGCGCCGTCGAGGGTGGCGGACATCACCAGGATGCGCAGGTCGTCGCGCAGCAGCCCTTGCGCGTCGCGGGCCAGGGCCAGGCCGAGGTCGGCGTCGAGGCTGCGCTCGTGGAACTCGTCGAAGATCACGCAAGCGACGCCGCTCAGCGCCGGGTCGCCGAGGATCATGCGGCTGAAGACGCCCTCGGTGACCACCTCGATGCGGGTGGCGGCGGAGACCTTGGACTGCATCCGCACGCGGAAGCCGACGGTCTGGCCGACCGGTTCGCCGAGGGAGACGGCCATGCGCTCGGCGGCGGCGCGGGCGGCGAGGCGGCGAGGCTCCAGGACGATGATCTTGCCGCCAGCCAACCAGGGCTCGGCGAGCAGTTCCAGCGGCACGACCGTGGTCTTGCCGGCGCCGGGCGGCGCTACGAGAACGGCGGCCCTGTGCTGGCACAGCGCCGCCTTCAGTCTCGGAAGAGCCTCTTCAATGGGCAGATTGGGAATGGGCAGCATCGGCGCCTATCTACCGATGCCGCCGCGCAGCGTCAGTCGCCCTTATGGGGCAGGTCGACGAAGGGCTCGCCCTCGCCGCCGGTGACGATAATCCCGCGGCCCAGCTTCGAGGCGCGGATGCCATAGAGGAAGTAGACGACGATCCCGACCGCCAAGTAGCCCAGGAAGAAGTTCCGGGTGGCCGGCGTCGACATCAGGCTCATCAGCAGGACCACGCACATGATCGCGCCCAGGATCGGCACCACCGGATAGAGCGGCGTGCGGAAGGGGCGGACCAGACCGGGCTCGCTGACCCGCAGATAGATCACGGTGATGCAGACCAGGGCGAAGGCGGCGAGCGAGCCGACGTTCGACAGGTCCGACAGCGCGTCCAGCGACAGGAAGCCCGCCGCACCCATCGCCGCGATGCCAACGATGATGGTGTTGATCCAGGGCGTCCGGAACGTCTTGTGCACATTGGCCAGCGCGCTTGGCAGCAGGCCGTCGCGGCTCATGGTGTAGAACACCCGCGTCTGGCCGTAGAGCAGCACCAGCATCACCGACGAGAGCCCGGCGATGGCGCCGATCTTCACCAGCACCGAGAACCATTTCAGCCCCATCATGTCCGTAGCCAGCGCGATCGGCGCCGGTACGTCGAGCTGGGCATAGGGCACGATGCCGACCAGCACGGCCGAGGTCATGATGTAGAGGATGGTGCAGATGATCAGCGCGCCCAGGATGCCGATCGGCATGTCCTTGCCCGGGTTGCGGGACTCCGCGCCGGCGGTCGAGACCGCCTCGAAGCCCAGGTAGGCGAAGAAGATCACCGCGGCGCCGTGGATCACCCCGCCGACGCCATACTTGTGGCTGGTGTCGCCGGTGACGACGCCCACGAGCGCGCGGCCGATCTGGTGCCAGATGTCCATGTTCGTACCGTCGGGCCGGGCCGGAATTTCGGCCGGAACCAGCGGGGCCCAGTTGGCTGGATGGACGTACTTCACGCCGATGATGATGAAGGCGATCACCACCGTCAGCTTGATGGCCACGATGATGTTGTTGACCGTCGCCGACTCCGTCACGCCGCGCACCAGCAGCAGGGTCACCAGGCCGATGATCACGATGGCCGGCAGGTTCATGACGCCGTGGGCGATGACCGCGCCTGAAAGGTCCTTGACGGCCACCCCCGGGGCGGCGGTGAACTGAGGGGGTAAGACGAAGCCGATGTCGTGCATCAGGCTGGTGAAATAGCCGGACCAGCCGACGGCGACCGTCGAGGCCGCCAAGCCATATTCCAGCACCAGCAACAGGCCCATGACCCAGGCCGCCCCCTCGCCCATCGAGGCGTAGGTGTAGCTATAGGCGGATCCGGAAACCGGCAGGGCCGAGGCCAGTTCGGCGTAGCAAAGGGCCACGAAGGCGCAGAGCGTGCCGGTGATGACGAAGGAGATCATGATGCCGGGACCGGCGAACTGGGCCGCCGCGCGGCCGGTCAGCACGAAAATGCCGGTGCCGATGATGCAGCCAATGCCCAGCAGGACCAGGTTGAGGGCGCCCAGGGAGCGCTTCAGCTCGCTACTCGCATGCTCGGCCTGAATCTGGCCTACCGATTTTCGCAGGAATAGGCGCGCTACCCCTGACACTCCTGAAGCGTTGGCCATTCCGGCAATTCCCCGTTCGATGCGTGCGCCGGGCTTGCCCCGGCTTTGGGCGTCACGCTAGCGGGGCCAGCGGGCGGCGGCAATGGAGCCCCGCGCACGGTTCTTCCAGGCGGACGGGAGGTCTGCTGAAAAAGTGACCTGGGACGGGCGTTCGACGGCTAAATCTTTGCCGTCCCGAGCTTCACCCGGATCAGCCGCCGAACCCGCGCGGCGACTGCCGGCGTGGCGTCGAGGCCTTCAAGCCGCGGGGACGGCGGCCCATCGCCCAGCCGCGCGACCAGCGACTTGCGAAGCAGGGCCTCGAGAAAGCCCTGGTGGCGCCGCCCAGCCCCAGTCTCGAAAACCCAGACTTCCGCCCGCGTCGCCAGGGCCTCGGAAATCATCGAAATGCTGTCGCCGGTGACCACCAGGGCGTCGGCGCACGCCAGCAGGGAGAGGTAGGGATTGGCTCCGCCGCCGTCCCAGAAGAAGGTCGAGGGGTCCGAGATGTAACGCGCGCCAAGCGCCGCAATTACCGCGGCGGGCGTACGGCGCGACGCGGTGATGATCAGCGAGCCGCCCACCGTCTCGCGCCGCGCGTCGAGGCGCTGGGCCAGCCGTCGCGCGTCGACACTGGTGAACGGCGCGTGGCGGGTGGCGCCGCCCAGGAGGACGCCTGTCCACGGACGCGCTAGGCGCGCGAAGCGCGGATCCGGCGTGCGGGCCGCCTCGGCGAGCAGGCCCGCGCGAAGGCCATGCAAGGCGGTGTCGACGTGCATGACCTTGTCCCCGGACAGCCGATCATGGGGCATTGCCACGACCAGGTCGAAGGCCGCCGGGGCTCCAGGCGGCTGAACGTGGACCGTGACCATGGGCGCGCCGCCCCGGCGCCGAACCGCCATCGCCGCGAGTCCGGCGCGACGCCCGCAGCTGATCAGGACGTCCGGCCACGGCGGCGCGAGCGCGCCCTCGACGGAAACCACGCCGGCCATGGTCAGGCTGAAGATGCCCGGTGGCGCGGCCGCGAACATCCGATTTACGCGCACCACGCGTTCCTCGGCGGCGGGGGATATCTCAAGCGCCAAGCCCCGGGCCTGCTGCCGCAAACCCGCCTCGCCGGTCGTCATCCACCAAACCAGCAGGCCGCCGTGCGACGGCGCGCCGTTGTCCGCCATCAAGCGACTGGCGACTTGGTCAAGGCCGAAATGCGGTGGCGCACGGCGCCCAGCCAGGCCGCGCGCGCGGAGCGCAGATAGTTGAGCTGGAGCACCCGGCGGCGGCCTTCAAAGGCGGTGTGCCCGTGCCAGGACCCGTCGCTTCGCCGGAATCCCACAAGCGAGCCAAAGGTCGCCGGAACCTGCACCGCATAGTCTTCAATATCGCGCTCGCCGCGCAGCAGGCGTAGCTGCGCCTGATCCGTCGCCCAGTCGTCATTGAGATAGAGCAGCAGCGACAGGATCTTGCTGCGTGAATCGGTGTGGATGGCGCCATCGCGCCCGGAGCAGTAGCCGCGCAGGGTCACCAGGCATGGCGCGTCGTCGAGGGTCAGGCCGAAGAGGCGCTCCATTTGGCGCTTGAAGCGCTCGGACTGCACGTCGTCGATCAAGGCGGTCAGGGCGGGGCCCGGCCGCGCGTCGGTGAGCGAGAAGGATCCCGCAGCGCGGATCTGCGGGAACGCCTCGCCGATCGCGGCCGCGCAACCGGGCTCCAGAACCTGGGCGACCGTGAAGTGATCGAAAGGCTCTGTCTTCAGCCGCGCCGCCTCAAGCGCGCTCCAGTCGAGCCCTGGCATGGATGATCTCCCTGACCAACGCCCCCCCAGGCGGCCCTGACTGTTAGACGTCGGCGCAGGGCTCGCGCCTCAACAGATAGCGGCCCGGCCCTCGACGCGGCGCCGCGTTGAGGAGTCCTGTGCTATGGCGACGCCTCTGTCGCAGCACTCCCGAGGCCGCCAGCTTGGTCCATTTCGATCTCGATACCGCCGGCGGCCGGCTGAGGGCCTATCTCGACTACCTGTGGCGCGACCATGCCTACCTTCGGCTCGGTTTCAGCAACGCCCACTGGATCTCGTCGGAGATGGTGCGCACCAACCAACCCTGGCCGCACCAACTGGCGGCCTGGAAGGCGCGGGGGGTGCGCACGGTCATCAACCTGAGGGGCGGCTTCGACGCCAGCTTTCATGCGCTGGAGGATCGCGCCTGCCGGACTCTCGGCGTCACCCTGGTGAACTTCACCCTCACGTCCCGCGACCCCCCTAGCCGCGACCAAGTCCTGGCGGCCAAGACGCTGTTCGATACGATCGCCTATCCGGCGCTGCTCCACTGCAAGTCCGGCGCGGACCGGGCGGGCATGATGAGCGTGCTCTACCTGCACCTTCGACAGGGTCGCACGATCCGCGACGCGATGGCGCAGCTGTCGCTGCGCTATCTGCACCTGAAGACCGGACGCACGGGCATCCTCGACTACACGCTGGAGTGCTACCTCGCGGAGGGCGAGCCCGCGGGGCTGGGCTTGCTCGACTGGGTCTGCGACCCCGCCTACGACCCCGCGGCGATCAAGGCCGCCTACGCCACGCGCCGCAAGCGCCCCTCGCTGGCGGACCTGCTTCTCGGGCGCGAGTGAGCCGCCGACTTGCGGGCGGGCTTTCATTTCAGCCGCCAACACCCGATCATAGGGCGGCCATGAACGCCCCCGCCCCAGCCCCAGCCCTGCCGATCCGCGCGCTGATCGCGCCAGTCACCCCTCTGCAGCAGAACTGCACGATCGTCTGGTGCGCCAAGACGCTGAAGGCCGCGATCATCGATCCGGGCGGCGAGATCCCGCTGTTGATGGGCGCCCTGAAGGCACACGGGCTGACGCTGGAAAAGATCTGGATCACCCACGGCCATCTGGACCACGCCGGCGGCACGGCGGCGCTGAAGGAGCTGACCGGGGTCCCCATCGAAGGGCCGCATCCGGACGACGCCTTCTGGATCGACCAGATCGACGCCTCGGGCGCCAAGTGGGGCATGCCGGAGGCGAAGGGCTTCACCCCGGACCGTTGGCTGCACGACGGCGATGTGGTGACGCTCGGCGAGACCGAGTTCGAGGTCTACCACTGCCCCGGCCACACGCCGGGCCATGTGATCTTCTTCCACCGGGGCGCGCGGTTCGCCCAGGTGGGTGATGTGCTGTTCCAGGGCTCGATCGGACGGACCGACTTTCCGCGCGGCAACCACGCCCAGTTGATCGAGGCGATTACCACGCGGCTTTGGCCTCTGGGCGATGACGTACGCTTCGTGCCCGGCCACGGCCCGATGTCGACCTTCGGCCACGAGCGGCAGACCAACCCGTTTGTCGCCGACACCATCTTGTCGCAGACGTGATTTCAGCGGGGAAATCGGCGCGTTACGCGCCACGGCCAGCATTCGGGGCATGGAGCCCAATATCGACATGAGCACCTCCGGCGCTCGCATCCTGATGGTCGACGATGACCCCGGCATTCGCGACGTGGTATCCGATTTCCTGGGCAAGCACGGCTACCGGGTCGACACCGCCGGCGACGCCATGGAGATGGAACAGGCGCTGGAGCGCGGCCCCGTCGACCTGATCGTGCTCGACGTCATGCTGCCGGGCGAGGACGGGCTGGCGATCTGCCGCCGGCTGGCCAACGGCGAAGGCGGACCGCCGATCATCATGCTCTCGGCCATGGGCGAGGACACCGACCGGATCGTCGGCCTCGAGCTGGGCGCCGACGACTATCTGGCCAAGCCCTGCAATCCGCGCGAGCTGCTGGCCCGGGTGCGCGCGGTGCTGCGGCGCAACGAACAGCGGACCGGCGGGACCGGCGTCGGCGCGGGCTGCGAGTTCGCCGGCTGGCGGCTCGACCTGGTGCGCCGCGAGCTGCGCTCGCCGCAGGGCGTGGTGGTGAACCTTTCTTCGGGCGAATTCAGCCTGCTTCGTGCTTTCGTGGAGCGGCCGCAGCGGGTGCTGACCCGCGACCAGTTGCTGGAGTTCGCCCGCGGTCCGGATAGCGACGCTTTCGACCGGGCGATCGACGTGCAGATCAGCCGGCTTCGGCGCAAGCTCGACGACGGCGGCGGCGGCCACGAGCTGATCCGAACGATCCGCAACGAGGGCTACATGTTCACCGCCAAGGTGAAGCGGACATGAGCGAGTGGCGGATGCCCAGGCCGACCGGGTCGCTGTTCGTCCAGCTGGCGACGCTGACCGGCCTGACCCTGGTGGCCGCCCAGACGATCAGCTTGCTCCTGCTGTTCAATCTGCCGCCGCCGATCCCGGACTTCTACCGGCTCTCGGAGATCGAGCAGACTTTCCGCGGCGCCACGCTGACTTTCGCCGAACGCCAGCCCCTGACGCTGGTCACCTTGGTGAAGCCGCCGGGCCCGGCAATGGAGGGCCAGGCCGCGCCGCGCATCCGCGCCCAGCTGGCGCAGGACCTGGGGATTTCGGTCGATCGCGTCGTGATCGCCACCGACGCCGGCCCCTTCGCTGACCGCCGACTGTTCCGGATCATCCGCAATCGGATCGCGCGGCAAGGCGTGCGCGAGGAGCACTTCCTGGTCTCACCGTTCAACGTCGGCGTGCGCGAGGCTGACGGCCGCTGGCGGGTGGTGCAGCCGCTGCCGGCGTTCGGCCTGACGCCCTGGCAGCAGCGGATCGCGCTGTGGTTCGTACTCTCGGCCATCGCCATGGCGCCGGTGGCCTATGTGTTCGCGCGCCGCCTGTCGGCCCCGATCCGGCTTTTCGCTGACGCCGCCGAGCGACTGGGCCGCGACCCGCGCGCCGAGCCCTTGGCGTTGAAAGGCCCCGCGGAAATCCGCGTGGCGGTCCGCGCCTTCAACGAGATGCAGGAGCGCCTGCGGCGTTACGTGGAGGACCGCACGGCGATGGTCGGTGCGATCGCCCATGACCTGCGCACGCCGCTTACCCGGCTTCGCTTCCGCATCGAAGGCCTGCCCGAGGAGCAGCGGGCCAAGATGTCGTCCGACATCGACCAGATGGAGGCGATGATCTCCGCGGCCCTGACCTTCGTGCGCGACGCCAGCCGGCCGGGCGAGCGGACGCCGCTGGAGTTGTCGTCGCTGCTGGAGAGCCTTTGCGACGAGATGGCCGAGACCGGCGCCTCGACGCAGGTGGAGAGCGGCGAGAAGGTCGTGCTGGAGGGCGATCCGATGGCCCTGCGCCGGCTGTTCTCCAATCTGCTGGAGAACGCCGTGAAGTTCGGCGGCGGTGCGCGCACGCGGGTGTTCCGCGACGCGTCCAATGCCTGGGTAGAGATCGAGGACGACGGGCCGGGCATTCCGCCGGCCGACCGCGAGCGGGTTTTCGAGCCCTTCTACCGCCGCGAACCCTCGCGTAGCCGCCAGACCGGCGGCATCGGCCTGGGCCTGGCCGTGGTGCGCTCCATCGCCCGCGGGCACGGCGGCGACGTCGACCTGGTCAACCGCGTCGGCGGCGGGCTGACGGCCAGGGTGCAACTGCCGCTCTGACACCGCAAACAGGCGTGTCACGCGGGCGCCGCGAACGACCTGAGGCATTAGGTCGCGGTTGAACCCTCATTTCCCGCGCAACCTTGGCCGCATCTCGTTGGTTACAGCCGGACCACAAACCAGACGTCGTGCCCGAGGAGCCCCCAAATGCCCACCCTGGAAACCGACAAGCCGCGCGCCCGCCGAGGCTTTGCCGCCATGAATCCTGAACGGCGCCGTGAGATCGCCCGCAAGGGCGGCGCCAGCGTCCCCAGCGAAAAACGCAGCTTCGCCAAGGATCGCGATCTGGCCGCCGCAGCCGGCCGCAAGGGCGGCGAAGCCAGCCGTGGCGGCGGGCGCACCCGCGGCCCCAACCCCCGCGAGATCTAGTTCCGCCTAGCTCGCCAGAAGCGAGACCACCGCGAAGGCGGGATCGGTGCTGAGCCAACTGCGCTCCAGTGACCATCCCGCCTTTTCCGCCAGGGCAGAAAAGCCTTCGACCGTGAACTTGTAAGAATTCTCAGTGTGCAGGGTTTCGCCCTTCGCAAATGAGAAGGCGTGGCCGACGATGTGGACCTCCTGATCCTTCAGGCTTTCCAGGCGCATCTCCATCCGGCTCTCCGCGGCGTTCCAGACCGCGCGGTGCGCGAAGGCGTCGAGGCGGAAATCGCCGCCCAGCTCGCGATTGATGCGGGCCAGCAGGTTCTTGTTGAACGCCGCGGTGACGCCGACCGCGTCGTCATAGGCGGCCACCAACACGGCGGGGTCCTTCACCACATCGATGCCGACCAGGAAGCGGGCGCCCTGCCCCAGCAGATGGCGGGCGGCCTCCAGGAACGTCTGCGCCTCGTCGGGGGTGAAGTTGCCGATGGTCGAGCCGGGGAAGAAGCCGGTGACCGGCCGGCCCTGAGCGGCGCTCGGCAGGGAGAGCGCGCGGGTGAAGTCGTCGCGCAGCGGCGCCACCACGAGCTTGGGATAGTCGCGGCGGATGGCCACGGCCGCGGCGTCCAGCGCCGCGCGGCTGATGTCGATGGGGGCGTAGACCGCGACCTGCGGCGCGGCGTCGAGCAGCAGGCGGGTCTTGACGCTGGCGCCGGAGCCGAACTCCACCAGCACCGCGCCGGGCGAGATGATCTGGGCGATCTCCGGCGCGATGGCGCGCAACAAGGCAATCTCGGTGCGGGTCGGATAGTATTCGGTGAGCTCGGTGATCGCCTCGAATAGGCGCGAGCCTTCCGCGTCGTAGAAATATTTCGGCGGCACGGTCTTCTGCGACCTGGCGAAGCCGGCCAGCACGTCAGCCTCGAAGCTGGCGTCAGGGGCGGCCTCGTGGTGGACGATGTCGCGGGCGAGACGCACCCCGGAGAACATCCAGCGCTGCTGCGGATAGAAGAAGTTGCGGTAGCTGGCGCGGACGTGGCCGGCGGGCGTGACGCAGGCCCCGCCGCGCAGCACCATCGGGCCGGCCATGAACTTGCCGTTGTACTCGCCGACTGCGCCTGACGCGGGGCGGAAGCCCGGATAGGGTGAATAGGCGCTGCGGGTCCATTCCCAGAGGTCGCCGAACATCTGGCGCAGGCCGCCTGCCGCCTCTGGAGGGCCCGGCGGCGGGGCGGCGGGCGCAAGGCGTCCGGAACCCATGAAATTGCCGGCGATCGGCAGGCCGGCGGCGGCGTGCTCCCATTCCGCCTCGGTGGGCAGGCGTGCGCCGGCCCAGGCGGCATAGGCCTCGGCCTCATAGAAGCTGACGTGGGCCACCGGCGCGGTGGGGTCGAGCGGGCGCAGGCCGTGCAGGCTCATGGCGCTCCAGCCGTCAGGACCTTCCCGCCAGTACTGCGGCGCGATCCAGCTTTCCTGGCGGGCGCGGGCCCAGCCTTCCGAGAGCCAGAGCTGGGGGCGGCGGTAGCCACCGTCACCCATGAATTCCAGCCACTCGGCGTTGGTCACCAGCCGGTCGGCCAATTCGAACGGGTCCAGCCAAGCGCGGTGGCGCGGGCCCTCGTTGTCGAACGCGAAGCCGTCGGCGGAGGCGTGGCCGATCTCCACCAGGCCGCCCTCGAAGCGGACGAAGGCCGCAGGGTCGGAGTTGCGCGGGGCCGGCGCGCCCTTCGGCGGGGCGTAGGCCGGCGCCAGGGGTGATTGGGCGAAGAGGTGCAGGATGTCCGTCAGGATCAGCTCCTGATGCTGCTCCTCATGGGCGAGGCCAAGGTCGATGAGGTCGGCGAGATGGTCGGTGTCGTTCGACAGCAACAGCCCCATACCCTCGTCCACGTGCGCGCGGTACGCGATGACGTCGTCGAGGGACGGCCGGGTGAGCAGGCCGCGCTCGGGCCTCGGCTGCCGCGGCCCCAGCGCCTCGTAGTAGGAGTTGAACAGGTAGCCGAACCGGGGGTCGAAGGGCTTGTAGCCGGCGAGGCTCGGCGTGAGCAGGAAGGTCTCCCAGAACCAGGTGGTGTGCGCCAGGTGCCACTTGGTGGGGCTGGCGTCCGGCATGGACTGCGCGAGCATGTCCTCCCGCGTCAGCGAACGGGTGAGCGCCAGCGTCGCCTGGCGCACGGCCCGGTAGCGGTGGATGGCGGCGGAGGTGGCGCGGCCGGCGGCAAGGCGCGCGGACGCAAGCGGGTGCGGTTCGTCGGACTGGCTCATGGGCCTCCCTCTCTGCGCGGCCCGTGATGGGTCCGCGCCTTCCCGCCACCCCAGACCTAAGTACTCAAATGCGCGGCGCCAACCTTGGGTCGCAAAACACGGATCGAAAAAAGGTTGCGTCGGTTACCCGACATTTTCGGAACGGATGCGAATTGGCCGCGTTTCTTTTCGACCGCAAGAGTAAAGGGCAGTGCGCCTTTCACCCGGGCCGGCGTGTGAGGCGTGATGACCGGGGAGAGTTGGCGCGACGAAGTGGTGGGCCTGATCCCGGCGCTTCGCGCCTTTGCCTGGTCGCTCAGCCACAACGGATCAGACGCCGACGACCTGGTCCAGGACACCCTGATCAAGGCCTGGACCAACAAGGACAAGTTCCAACCGGGGACCAACCTGCGGGCCTGGCTCTTCACCATCCTTCGGAACACCTACTACACCCAGGTGCTGCGCCGCCGCCGCGAGGTGCGCGACGAAATGGGCGAGTATGCCGGCGCGCTGAAGACCCCGCCGACCCAGGAATGGAGCGTGGCCATGCGCTCCCTCCAAATGGCCCTGCAGCAGCTGCCGGACGAGCACCGTGAGGCGCTGATCCTGGTGGGCGCCGCAGGGCTTTCCTACGAGGAGGCCGCCGAGATCTGCGGCTGTGCGCTAGGCACCATCAAGAGCCGGGTGAACCGGGCCCGCGCGCGCCTCTTGAAGATCATGGACGCCGAGGACGCCAACGACGCGATCGGCCTGGAGACCATGACCATGATGGGCCGGGCCTAGACTTGCGGGTACGATTCAGGGTTTTGACGGTTCCATCAAAGCCCATCGTCCTCTAGCCGACCTTTTTGGCCGGGGCGACGGGCGCCTGCTCGGCCAGCTGGTCCACCAGCGACTGCAGGCGGGGCGGCGCCGGTCGCTTCTCCAGCGTCCGGAACATCGACTTCAAATCCCTACCGAGCGCGCGCGATTTCTCGCGAGCTGACACCATTTTCCCAACCATGGTCCCCAACTTCCCCGACGGGTCCCCACCCGCGCACAGTTAAGGTCTGCCAAGCTGTGCCGGGATGCAAGTGGGGGCCTCGTCAGCGTCGGGTAGGTCACTTAGCGTCGGGATAGATGACTGGCAGCACCAGGGCTGAGGGGTGGCTGGCGTCGACATAGACGCTGTTGATGGCGACCCTGGGCGCGACCTTGTGGCCACCAGCCGCCTCACCGGTGTTGGGGTTCACCTCGAAGCGCGGGCTGTTGGACGAGGTGATGTGCAGGGCGATCCGGTGGCCCTTCTCGAAGGTGATGGCGGTGGACCACAGATCGATATCCAGCTCCTCCGGCGCGCCGGGGGTCATCATCTTGATGTCGTCAGGCATGCGGCCATGGCGGAAGCGCGCGCGAACCGGGGCGTCGAGGACCAGGGCTTCGTAGCCATCCGGATAGACGTCGACCAGCTTGGCCATGAAGTCGGTGTCGGGGCCGTCGGTGGACCCGTAGAGCTCAACCTTCACCGGGCCGGCGATGGTCACGTCCTTGTCGAGCGCCGGGGTCTGGAAGCGCAGATAGTCCTGGCGCTGCGGGATCGCGCGCTGGTCCATCGGGCCGCGCTCGAAGGTCAGGTTCGCGCCGCCGACCGTCGGGACCGGATTGGCCGGGTCGTAGCGGTAGCTGATCTTGGCGCCCTCGCCGCCCGCGGCCTTGCCGCTCAGCGTCTGGTCGGCGGTCAGGTAGTAGCGGACCTCGCGGTTGGCGGGCGGCCAATTGGCCGAGGTGCGCATGCCGTTCAGGGCCGACAGGTGGCCTTTCTCGGCGCCGGCCATCATGAAGTAGCTGACCGGCGGCTCAGCCATGATCCCGTTGTCGATGCCCTTCAGCCAGTAGTCGAACCAGCGCAGCTCGGCGTCACCGCCGAGGTTCAGCCGGTCGAAACCGGGATATTCGAGATCGCCCGAAAGCGCGCCGTGGCCGAACGGGCCCATCAGCAGCTTCTGATTGCCGCGCGCGCCCTTGGCGCCCTGGTTCTGCAGATATTCGAAGTTGGAAATGTTGCCGTGATTGAAGATGTCGTACCAGCCGCCGACGTTGTAGATCGGGATCTGGATGTACTTGCGGTTGGTGCTCATCGCGCCGCGGTTCCAGAAGATGTCGTCGCTGACGCGCCGGCGCTGGGTGTCGAGCACAGCGTCGGAGACCCCCTGCTCCTTCGACCAGCCGAGCACGTCCTTCTCCTTCAACACGCCGCCGATATAGCTGTTGGCCAGCAGGTCGTAGGGCGCCACGACCACGTAGGCGGCCACCAGATGCGGCGGTGCGGCCATCGCGGCCTCGTTGGACGTAATGCCCATGGCCGAGCCGCCGGAGAGCCCGATCTTGCCGTTGCTCCAGGGCTGGGCGGCGGCCCATTCGACGCTGTCGTAGCCGTCCTCAACGTCATTCTCGAAGGCGGCGTAGAAGCCCTGGGAGTGACCCTTGCCGCGAGTGTCCTGGTGCACGAACACGAAGCCGGCGTCGGTATAGCGCTTGGCGGCCTTAGCCAGGGCGGCGCGGCTCTTGGAGCCGTCAGGGTCCTTCTCCTTGTCCGCGCGGCCGTCCTTCAGATAGGGCGTGCGGGTCATCACCACCGGCCAGGGACCGGTCCCGGCGGGCTTGTAGACATTGGCGGCAAGCCGGGTCCCGTCGCGCATGGCGGCGAATGCCTCGACCGCGCCGGCTGGAAGCGCCGTGGCGGTCGAACCCGCCCTGGACTTGGCGATCGACGGGGCGGCCATACCAGCGGCCAGGGTCAAAGCCACAGCGGACGCCACCGCGAAATGCGTGATCTTGCTCATCTTCAATGTGTCCCCCGGCGGGTCTTCGCCCGCGCGAAATGTCTTTGGCTCAAAGGCGCGATGCCGCGCCCGCACATCTAAGCACAGCGGCCGGGCGCACGTCAGCCCGCCACCCGCTCCAGCCAGGCGGTCAGGTCGGCAACCACCTCCGCGCGGTTGGTTTCGTTGAGCATCTCGTGTCGACCGCCGGGATAGACCTTGACGGTGAGGTCGGTGAGGCCAGCGGCCTTGTAGCGGTCGACCAGGGGGGTCAGCAAAGCGAGGTCCTGGTTCACCGGGTCGTTGTCGCCGACGAAGATGTAGATCGGCAGGTCAAAGCGGATCTTGGCGATCTCGGCGGCGTCCTTCAGCCGCTCGCCGACCCGGGCGAAGGAGCCCGCGCTGGTGGCCTTGCGCGAGAAGCCGCAGAGCGGATCGGCGATGTAGGCGTCCACCTCGGCGGCATCGCGGGAGAGCCAGTCGAAGGGCGTGCGGGGCGTTTCGCCATCAAGGCCGATCTCATCCAGGCGGCGGACGGGACCGGTGCGGTCGCCGAACGCCGCCGTGCCGGAGAGCACCAGGCCGTCGATGGCTTTGGAATGATCGAACACATAGGCCTGGGCGAAGAATGAACCCAGGCTATGCCCCAGGAGCACGATCGGCAGGTCGGGATGGGCGCCGCGGGCGATCGAGGTGAGGTTGTGGAGGTCCTCGATGACCAGCTCCGCGCCGTTCTCGCCGAAGTCGCCTAGCTGCTCCGGGCCTGACCCAGTGAGACCGTGGCCGCGGTTGTCGTTGGCGTAGACCGTCCAGCCGGCGGCGATCAGCGGCTCCAGCGGCGCCTTGTAGCGCCGGGCGTGCTCGCCCATGCCGTGGGCGACCTGCAGGACGGCGCGGGGCGTGACGCGGTCGTCGAGCCAACGGAAGCCGGCGATCTGGGCGCCGTCGGCGCCGGTGAAGCTGAATTGCCGCTCAAGCGTGGCCACGGTTGGTCCCTTCCGGCGCGCGCAACGGCGCTCTAAGAACCCTTGATGCCTTGCCAAGACCCCCGGCCGCAATCGTGACGCGTGATGAAGCGCTTGCCCTGGACGCCGTCGATCCGCTGGCGCGGTTCCGCGCGGCGTTCGATCTGCCCAAGGGGACGATCTATCTGGACGGCAATTCGCTGGGGCCGCCGCCGCGCGCCGCGGTCGCGCGCCTGGCCGGCGTGGTCAGCGAGGAATGGGGCCAGGGGCTGATCCGCAGCTGGAACACCGCCGGCTGGATCGAGGCGCCCAGCCGCGTGGGCGGCAAGATCGCGCGGCTGATCGGGGCCAAGACCAAGGAGGTGGTGGTCGCCGACTCCACCACCGTCAATCTGTTCAAGCTGACGGCAGGCGCCCTGTCGCTGCGGCCGTGGCGGCGCACGATCCTGTCGGAGACCGGCAACTTTCCGACCGACCTCTATGCGCTGCAGGGGCTGACGGCGCTGCTGCCGGACCGGGCGCGGCTGAGGTCGGTGGCGCCGGAAGCCCTGGTCGAGGCAATCGACGAGGACACCGCAGTCGTGGTCCTGACCCAGGTGCACTACAAGTCCGCCCTGCGCCGCGACATGGCATCCATGACCGCCGCCGCCCACGCCAAGGGCGCCCTGATGCTGTGGGACCTGAGCCATAGCGCCGGCGCGATCGCCGTCGACCTGAACGGCGCGGACGCCGACCTGGCGGTGGGCTGCGGCTACAAATACCTGAACGGCGGGCCCGGGGCGCCGGCCTACGTCTATGTCGCAGAGCGGCACCAGGCTGAGATCGTCTCACCGCTGACCGGCTGGATGGGCCACGCCGAGCCCTTCGCCTTCGAGGACGACTACCGCCCGGCGCGCGACATCCGCGGCCAGCTCACCGGCACGCCGTCGATCCTGGGCCTGGCGGCGCTGGAGGCCGGGATCGATCTGCAGCTCGAGGCCGATCCCGCCGCGATCGAAGCCAAGGGCCTGGCGCTGGCCGACCTGTTCATCGCCGAGGTGGAGGCCCGGGCCGCCGACCCCGATCTGACCCTGGCGAGCCCGCGGAACCCCGCCGAGCGCGGCCTTCACGTCTCGTTCGCCCATCCGCAGGGCTATGCCCTGGTCCAGGCATTGATCGCCCGAGGGATCGTCGGCGATTTCCGGGCTCCGGATATCGCCCGCTACGGCTTCTCACCGCTCTATCTGGGCTTCGCACAGGTCTGGGACGCGGCGGCGGCCTTCGCCGAAGTGCTGGCGACGCGGGCCTGGGACCGGCCCGAATTCCACGCCCGCGCGGCGGTGACTTGAAGCCGCGCGGCTTGACTCTAGGCGAGGCGGCGGCGGCGAGACGCGTTGCCCCGCCCAGGGTCTTTCGCTATGGAAGGCCTCCCTTCGGAACGGTTTGGGCGAAGCCTTGTCAGGCCGAACTTCGATCGCCCTGAGGAACGGGAGAAAACCCGATAGAAATCAACAAGGTGACGTGGCCGAGTGGCTGAAGGCAACGGTTTGCTAAATCGTCATACGTGAAAGCGTATCCAGGGTTCGAATCCCTGCGTCACCGCCATCCTCTCAAGGAAATCAATGAGTTAGTGACGATTTATCGCGCTTCCCCACAAACCGTCCCACATAGGATTTGCTCTGTACCGACCGCGTGAGGTCGCGGGGTGACGGCGGGAGCGTACACACGGAACGCCAGGGCTTGGAGGGTGGACGCGCGGCCCCCGGAGAACTCGCCACATCGCCGCTCAAAGGCGAGGGCGGAACGCCGGAGGCAGCCAGCGTGGCGGCGAGACGACTGAGAGCGTCACCCCCGAGGGTCCGGTCCAACTGGCCGGTGAGAACCTAGCGCCGGCCAGGCCCAGCCACAAGACCGACCCCTGGGGGAGGGGGCGAGGCGGATCGCGCAATCGGCTACCCCTCAGCCCGAGGAAATTTGCCAAATCGCGGCAATGGGCATGGGCTCAGGGGCGAGGCTTCCGATTCGTCTGGCCGGTGGCTAGGAATTCGACGGCGTGAACGACAGCTCCCTGACCATCATCACCGCCCCCTCCGGCGTCTGGTAAGGCCCCCGGATATCCAATGTCGCCGCCACGTCCTTCAAGGCCGGCAGCTCCGCGAGGGAGAGTGAAAGCCAGCCGCCCCCCTCTGCTGGCGCGGGTGTCGAGGTGTCGCGCCCGCCGGGGCGCAGCCAATAGATGTTCGTCATCGCGCGTACCCCAAGTTGTCCCTATCTCGCGCGACCTTGAGTCGAGGCTTCCGATAGGTCAAGGTGAAGCTTACTCGGGGGCGCGAAGGTCATGGACGGAAGATTCACGGGTAGGGCCTCAGCGGCCGAAGCACTAGCGCTGCTCATGAGTGAGCTGGCGACCACCCAGCCATTGGAGGGGGAGCCTCAAATCACGATGACGCTTAAGCAGGGGTTGCGAGGGGCTTGCGTGTGGGGGAGTTGACTGATCGGCAGCGCCTGGCGCTGAGGGCCGCACCCAGGCTGGCGACCTTGGGGCTGGTCCTTGCACTCGCCTCGGCGGGATCGGCGTGGGCTCAGAACCGACCCGCTCCGAACGCCTCAGCTTCGTCGCCACAGTCCGGATTTGACGCTGGACTGGCTGCCGCCCAACGCGGCGATTTCGTGACGGCCCTCAAGCTGTGGCGCCCTCTTGCAGCGCAGGGCGATGCCTCAGCCCAATCCAATCTCGGCGTCATGTACGACAACGGCCAGGGCGTGCCGCAGGACTACGCTGAGGCTATGCGCTGGCACCGGCTGGCCGCAGCGCAGGGCGATGCCTCAGCCCAATACAATCTCGGCGTCATGTACGACAACGGCCAGGGCGTGCCGCAGGACTACGCTGAGGCTATGCGCTGGTTCCGGCTGGCCGCAGCGCAGGGCTATGCCTTTGCCCAATCCAATCTCGGCGTCAGGTACGACATTGGCCGGGGCGTGCCGCAGGACTACGCTGAGGCTATGCGCTGGTTCCGGCTGGCCGCAGCGCAGGGCGATGCCTTTGCCCAATCCAATCTCGGCGTCATGTACTTCAACGGCCGGGGCGTGCCGCAGGACTACGTCCAGGCCCACAAATGGTTCAATCTGTCCGCTGCGAGGTCAACTTCGGCTGATACTCGAGAAAGAGCCGTCGAGAAGCGAGATATCGTGGCCGCTAAGATGACGGCGGCGCAGATCGGAGAGGCGCAGCGCTTGGCGCGTGAATGGAAGCCGACTGGGCAATGAGCCCCTTTAGGCTGACAGTTCTTGTCGGCTTCGTCTGCGCAGCACCAGCCCTGGCGGACCCCTGCAAGGCGATTGCAGACAAAGGGTCAATGCCCGCCCACCTGGCCCCAGGTCGAATCTTCGCGGGTCCGGTGGTCTATGTCGGTTAAGCGGCTGGACCGCGCGATGCACGAGGCTGCCGACATTGCCGTCCACTACGAGCGGGCATGGCAGCGGGCTAGGAAAGAAGAAGCGGCCGGCGCGGCGTGGCGGCGGGCGTGGCGGGGTGCACGCGACAGGTCTGTCCGCGCCCTCCGCGCCCTGCTCGCCGCCGCTCTCCTTCTCGGGCAGGGGGCGGGGATGCGGCTGATCGTGATCGCAGTGACGGTCACAGGCCGCGTTGGCGCTTCAAGGCGGCGCTATTCTGCCGCTGAGGTGTGTCAATCGGCGTCCAAAAGGGACCCCCTATCGGCGTGCAATAGGGACCCCCTCGTGGGGTTCAGGATTGCAGTGACGAGCGCACCGTTCGCGGGGGTTGGGGCGTAGGGAGGGCGTAGCCCGACCGGAGGCTCAACCC
>JBBQTP010000046.1:0-26812 GCA_038213205.1 Caulobacterales bacterium | reverse complement strand
TCCATCTCGTAGAACGGCACAACCAGGCGGTTGGTGGCCGCCAGGTAGTCAACGGTCCGCTGTTCGATCGAGCCGGCGAAGGCGCGCGGCGGCGCCATCTTGGCGGCCACGCCTGCCGTGGTGACGTTGGCCTGCACCAGGTCGCCCTCGAAGGGCGCATGCAGCTTGGCGTTGGAATAGCCGGCCGGATTGGGGAAATCGCCCCAGCCGTTGAAGTGGACGGTGGCATGCAGCGGCTGGCTGCCGTCACCGACGAAGTGCGACAGCTGGCCAAGGGTCTCGAGGATCTGCGCTTCGCGGCGCTTGCGGTCAGCGGCGAACCAGCCGCGATGGGCTTTCCACGCCGGATTGGCCTCGGCCGCGGTAAGCACGCGCCAGAAGGCGAAATCGACAGCCAGTTGCTGATAGCGGTCAACGATGGAGTACGGCAGGTAGCCGGCCTTCCAGCTGTTCTGGCCGGCGGCTTGGAGCGCCTTTTCGTAGTCGACGCGGGTCACCGGCAGGGCCGAGAGCCTGGGGCCGCCGAGCACCGTGCCATCGTCGCTCAGGTCGAGGAAGTGGCCGGGATCGCGGTCGGTATCATGGGTGCGTCCGGCGCCCTTGGAGCGGTCCGGCTCGCGCGACAGCTCGCCCACGTCGGCCGCCGCCTGGGCGGTGCGCAGGAAGCCCGGCGCCTCCGCCGGCAGGGCGCGCATGGCGGCCTCTCCGACCAACCGGTGGCCGGTGTTGCCCCAGGCCAGCACCGAGGCCGGCGTGGCGAGCGTCAGGGCGGCGGTGGCGAGCAGGACGGCGAGGCGTTTCATGCCTCCGGTGTGTCGGCTCGCCGTGTCGAAGGCAAGACCCTCAGTCGGCGATCTTCAGCGCCTGTTCCACCCGCCCCACCCAGGCTTGCACCCTCGGATAGAGGGCGAGGTCGAAACCGCCTTCGCCGGCCATGCGCGTGTAGGCGACCAGGGCCACATCGGCGAGGGTCACGCGCGCGCCGACCAGGAATCCGGTGGCGTCCAGGCCATCCTCCATCCGCTGCAAGGCGCCGTTGCCGCGCTCCACCAGCCGCGGCTCCAGATCGGCCACCGGCTTGCCCTGGTATTTCACCTGGAAGCGGGCGACGGCGACGTAGGGCTCGTGGCTGTACTGCTCCCAGAACATCCATTCGAGCATCTTGGCGCGATCATAGGCATCGGCGGGAACCAGGGCCGAGCCCTCAGCCAGATATAGGATGATGGCGTTGGACTGGGCCATCGGGCGGCCGTCATCGAGGATCAGCGCAGGCACCTGGCCGGCCGGATTCATCGCCAGAAAGTCGGACGTGCGGCTTTCGCCGACCATGATATCGGTCTCGATCCAGTCGTAGGTGAGTCCGAGAAAGTCGGCGACCCACTTCACCTTCAGGCAGTTGCCGGAGATGGAATCTCCATAGATTTTCATGACGCCTCCTGAAGCTGCGCCTCGATCCATCGGGCCGTCTGCCTGCGGGCGCAAGCGATGCTGTCTGCGGGGGGCTGATAGATTAGCTGACAGGGTCAAGGGTGCGACGCCAGCCGGGGTTGTCGCCATTCGCCCGGGCGGCTAAGACTCCGGCCACACCAGTTCAACGACGAAGGAGGCGCCGTCCATGCGACACCGCCTCGCCGCCCTGGCGATTATTCCCCTGTTATTCCTGGCTCCTAGCGCACAAGCCGCGTCCGACGGTCGCGTGGGCGAGCTAATGGCCTCCACCGACAAGGTAGGCGACCTGATCATGTCGGTGATCACCGGCGCCCTGCCCTCCGGTCCGGGCTGGAACCTCAAGGCGACGCTCTATCACGCCGGCGCCAAGGGCGTGGGAGCCCTGGACTCCCTGGGCTGCAAGGTGGTCGCCATGCGCACGGTCGCTGTCGACCGTCGCCTGATCGCACCGCGCAGCGTGCTGTTCATCAAGGAAACCGTTGGCCTGAAGATGCCCGACGGCTCCGCCCACGACGGCTACTGGTATGCGTCTGACGTCGGCGGCGCGATCAAGGGCCAGCGGATCGACCTCTACACCGGCGCCGGCGCCCACTCGATGGTCCAGGCCAGAGCCCTGAACCTAGCCAGCCTGACGGCCGTCAAGGTCGGCGACTTCAAGGGCTGCCCGCCCAACTGACGGGCTGCGGCCGCCCGCAAATCTCCCCGGACTGCACCGCCGCTGGATTTCCCAGCGCGTCTCAGCTTGTCTGGAGAACATCATGATTAAAAAGCCGAATTTCTTTGTCCTTACCGGCGGCCCCGGGGTCGGCAAGACCACGCTTCTCCGCCATCTGGAAACGCTTGGCGAGCATGTGGTCGAAGAGACTGCCCGCGCGGTGATTCGTGAACAGGTCGCCAGTGGCGGCTCCGGCGTCCCGTGGATCGACCCGAGGCTGTATTGCGACCTCTGCGCCGAGCGCGACATCGCGACCTTCGAGGCCATGGCCGACGTCAGCGCTCGCATGTTCTTCGATCGCGGCCTGACCGATTCCTGGCGCGCGAACGGCGTCGAACCTGCTCCGCGGCTGATCGAGGCGGTGCGGACCCTGCGCTACAACCCTGGCGTCTTCGTCTTCCCGCCCTGGCGGGAAATCTACGAGACCGACGCGGAGCGCAAACAGGACTGGACCGAGGCCGAGGCGACGTTTGAGCGAGTCCTGAGCGGCTTGGGCGAGATGGGTTACCGGCCGATCATCGTACCAAAGGCCGACATCCCCACACGGGCGGCCTTCGTGCTGGATGCCGTCCGAGCTTGATTCCTTGAGCGTGGCGCCGCCCACTACCCGCCGGGCGAAGCTACGAATGGTCGACTGTGCATCTTCACCTCACCGCAAGCCAGGAAACCCTGTTGGGCGTCGTTGTGGGCGCCATGCTGGCGTCCATGGGCGGATTTCTGGCCAGCCGCTTCGAGGATCACCTGCGCCGACGCGAGCGTGAACAGAGCGCGGCCCTGTTGTTCGGCGAAATCCTGGCGGCGCTGAAGTTGATCCTGCGGCTGGCCGATGAGTCCCGCGGCCGTGGTGACCCCTATGGACCCATCACCGTGCGGATCACGCGGGCCGCGCAACGGGAACTCCAGCTCTACGATCGTAACCGCGAAACGCTGTTCGACCTCCGCGACCCGGCGCTGCGCGCACAGACCCACATGCTGCTGATCCAGATGAGCCTCACCATGGACGGCATCTTCGAGACCACTGAGATGATCGAAGCGCTCCAAACCGACGAAACACCCGAGGCGGCGGGCTCCAACGCCAAGCTGGCGATCTTCATGGCCGCCCGCCATGCCTCCTTCGACTTCCTCATGGACCTCTGCTCGGAAATCCCGGCGCTGATCCCGCGTTACGAGCAACTCGCCAGGCAGTCCTTCAACGCCCACGAGACCGTCTTGCAGCCCACCGACGGCCAGGTGCGGCCGAGCGCCCGCATCGCCCAGAACATCGCGGCGGGAACCGCGGGCTAGCTAGCTCAGGTCTCGACGAAAGCGCGTTCCAGCACGAAGTCGCCGGGGACGGCGATCGAGCCTTCCTCGTAGCCCAGGTCGATCAGCTGCTGCTTGAGGTCGGCGAGCACCGAGGGGCCGCCGCACAGCATCACCCGGTCGACCGCCGGGTCGAAGGGCGGGAAGCCCAGGTCGGCGAAGAGCTTGCCGGACGCGATCAGGTCGGTGATCCGCCCCTCGGTCTTGAAGGGTTCGCGGGTGACGGTGGGGTAGTAGTTCAGCTTGGCCCCGATCAGCTCGCCGAGGACCTCGTCGTTGGGCAGTTCGGTTTCGAGGAGCTCGCGGTAGTTCAGGTCCGCCGCCTCGCGCACCGTGTGGGTGACGATGACGTCCTCGAACCGCTCATAGACGTCCGGGTCGCGGGCCAGCGACAGCCAAGGGGCCAGCCCCGTGCCGGTGCCCAGCATCCACAGCCGCTTGCCGGGCTTCAAGCCGTCCAGCACCAAGGTGCCGGTGGGCTTGCGGCCGATCAGCACCTCGTCGCCGACCTTGATGTTCTGCAGGCGCGAGGTCAGCGGGCCATCGGCTACCTTGATCGAGTAGAACTCCAGCTCGTCGTGCCAGGCCGGCGAGGCGATGGAATAGGCGCGCACCAGCGGCTTGCCGTCCTCCTTGGTCAGCCCGACCATGACGAACTGGCCGCTTGAGAACCGCAGCGACGGATCGCGCGTGGTACGGAACGAGAACAGGCTCGGGGTCCAGTGCCGGACCCAGGTCACGGTCTCGACGAAGAAGGCGCCTCCCGCCTTCACGGGCGCGGGGGCGGGTGCGAGGGAGATGTCATTCATCTGGGTTTCTACGCTCTCCCGACCATTCTTCTAGAAAAATGGTCAATCTTTGCTTCAGCCGCAAAGGCTTTCGGTCTTTGCTTGGGGCCGGCGTCAAATGTCGCCGCCGACGTTTTCAACGGCGCCCGGGGCGCGGGCGACATGGATGCCGCACTCGGTCTTGTCCTGGCCCGCCCAGCGGCCGGCGCGGACGTCCTGGCCCTCTTCCACCGGGTTGGTGCAGGGCCAGCAGCCGATCGAGGGGAAGCCCTGGGCGACCAGCGGATGGGCCGGCAGGTCGTTCTCGGCGGCATAGGCCTCCAAGTCGGCCTTGGTCCAGTTGGCCAGGGGATTGAACTTGAGCTGACCGTTTTCGGCCTGCTCGACGACCGGCAGGGACAGGCGCGCGCCGCCGTGGAAGCGCTTGCGGCCGGTTAGCCAGGCGTCGAACTCGGTGAGCGCACGGTCGAGGGGCAGCACCTTGCGGATGTTGCAGCAGGCGTCGGTGTCGGTCTGCCAGAGCTTGGCTTCCGGGTCGCCGGTGGCCAAGTCCTGATACATGGGGCGTAGATCGCGCACGCCGGTCAGGCCGAGCTGGGCGGCGAGCTGGCGGCGGTAGTCCAGCGTCTGGCCGAACAGCATGCCGGTATCCAGGAACAGCACCGGCATATCGGGCTTCACCTTGGAGATCAGGTGCAGAAACACCGCCGATTCCGCCCCGAAGGACGAGACCAAGGCCAGCTTGTCGCCGAACTCGGCGACGGCGGCCTCGATGATCGTGCGCGGGTGGGCATGGCGCAGTTCGGCGTCCAGGCGCGCGGCGCGTGTTTCGACCACCGGAGGTTGATAGGTGCTATCGTAGGCCACACTCATTCTCCCCGCTCCGCATAGGCCGCGGGGCGGCCGTCGCTGGAGCGTTGGTACACATGACGGAAGCGCTGGGTGGCCCTTTCCCAGTCTTCCACGGTCGAACCGTCCGCTGGCTCGAAGGCGTTGAAACCGCAGCGGACCATGAAGCCCGCCTGCATGCGCAGCACGTCGCCGACGGCGCGCACCTCGCCTTTGAAATTCAGCCGATCACTCAGCAGCCGCGCGGAGGTATAGGCGCGCCCGTCGCGATACTTCGGGAACTCCAGCGCCACGACGGCGATCTGCGGCAGGTCATAGGCCAGCGCCTCGACCTCCTCGCCGCTCGCCACGCGCACGCCGACCTTACGGCCTTCGGAAAGCAACGCTTCGCCGTCCGCCTGGAAGCGGGTCAGCGAGACGATCACGTCGCCGGGAGGCAGGGCCTCGTCGTCGGTGACGTTGGTGAAGGGGTCCTCGGCCAGCGAGAACGCGCCCTCCCCCTCTTCCGATTGGGCGAGCCTAATGAACGTCGGCATAGACCGCCTCCTTGAAGGGGGCGACGCCGGTGCGCCGGAAGGTGTCGAGAAAGCGCTCGCCGTCCTGGCGCTCGCGCAGATAGGTCTCCACCAGGGTGTCGACAGCGTCGACGACCTTGTCGTAGGGCAGCGCCGGGCCGAGCGCCGTGCCCACTGCGGCGTCTTCCGCGCCGGAGCCCCCCAGGGTGAGCTGGTAGAACTCCTCGCCCTTCTTATCGACGCCCAGGATGCCGATGTGGCCCACATGGTGGTGGCCGCAGGCATTGATGCAACCGCTGATCTTGATCTTCAGCTCGCCAACCCGCTCGGCGCGCTCGGCGTCGGCAAAGCGCCCGGCGATGTGCTGGGCGACCGAGATCGAGCGCGCATTGGCCAGCGCGCAGTAGTCCAGGCCCGGACAGGCGATGATGTCGCTGATCAGGTTGATGTTGGCGCTGGCCAGGCCCGTGGCCTGCAGCCGGGCGAACACCGCGGGGATGTCGTCCAGGCGGACGTGCGGCAGGACCAGATTCTGCTCGTGGGTCACCCGGATGTCGTCCTGGCCGTAGCGTTCGGCGAGGTCGGCGACGGCGTCCATTTGCTCGGCGCTGGCGTCGCCCGGGGTCTCGCCCACGGTCTTCAGCGAAATCTCGACGATGCCGTAGCCGGCCTTCTTGTGCGGCTTGATGTTGTTGCGGACGAAGCGGGCGAAGGCGGGATCGGCGGCCTTGGCCCGCTCATAGCGCTCGGAGACCGCCGGCAGGGCGTCGAAGGTCATCGGCGCGAAGGCGCCGCGGATGCGGGCAAGCTCGGTGTCCGGCAGATCAACCCCCCCTTCTGCCGTATTTGGGCCTACCTTTTCCCACTCGGCCTCGACCTGGCGGGTGAACTCTTCGCGGCCCAGTGCGGCGACCAGGATCTTGATCCGCGCCTTGTAGGAATTGTCGCGGCGACCGTGGCGGTTGTAGACCCGCAGGATCGCCTCCAGGTACGAGAACAGCCGGTTGGCCGGCAGGAACTCGCGGATCGTCGGGCCGATGTAGGGCGTGCGCCCCATGCCGCCGCCGACCATCACCTCAAAGCCCATCTGGCCGTCGCGGGCGCGGCGCACAACCAGGCCGACGTCGTGCACCTTGGCCGCTGTGCGGTCCTTCGGCGCGGCGGTGATGGCGATCTTGAACTTGCGCGGCAGGAAGGAGAATTCCGGGTGCAGGGTCGACCACTGGCGCATCGCCTCGGCCCACACGCGTGGGTCGTCGATCTCTTCCGCCGTGGCGCCGGCGTAGGGGTCGGCGGTAATGTTGCGGATGCAGTTCCCAGAGGTCTGGATGGCGTGCATGTCGACGCTGGCCAAGTGGTCCAGGATGTCCGGCGTGTCGGCCAGCTTGATCCAGTGGAACTGCAGGTTCTGGCGCGTGGTGAAGTGGCCGTAGCCCTTGTCGTAGGTGCGCGCGATCCAGGCCAGCTTGCGCAGCTGCGTCGGGTTCAGCGAGCCGTAGGGGATGGCGACGCGCAGCATGTAGGCGTGCAGTTGCAGATAGAGGCCGTTCATCAGCCTCAGCATCTTGAACTGGTCTTCGGTGATATCGCCGGCCAGACGCCGCGAGACCTGCTCGCGGAACTCCGCCGAGCGGTCCGCCAGCATCTGCTTGTCGATGGTGTCGTAGCGGTACATGGCTTACTTCCGCCTGATCAGGTCGATGCGGCCGGTGGAGCGGGACGCGCCGTGGGCGTGGCGCAGGGCTTCGATCGCCGCTCCGCCTTCGACCTGTTTGCCGTGATTGAGATTGGTCGGGCCGAGCGCGCGAATGCGCTCGCGATAGCTGAGCGGCGCCCAGAGGCCCTCGGATTCGATGAGGTCGATCAGATAGGGTTCGACGACCACCGTCGGCTGGTTCTTGGCGTGGCCCTCGGCAGCCTCGCCGGCTTCGTCGCCGTCGGCGAACAGGTCGGCGTCGGCGAAGCGCTCGATCCACTGGCCTCGTCGCCAGAAGACAACCTCGCCGTCGCTAAGGCGGTTGGCGGTGAGCGCCTTCATGCTCTCACCCGCTCATCCCGGCGGAAGCCGGGAGCCAAGCTGACGCTGGGGTCTGCATCGAAGCCGCTTGGATCTCGGCTTTCGCCGGGACGAGCGGTGAAGGTATTGGCCTGGGCCAGCGCCATAGCTTCGCCGACGATCAGCAGGGCCGGACCGCTGAGCGAGGCGGCGGCTGCGGCGAGACCCGCGAGCGTAGTGACCACGCGGCGTTCGTCGGCGCGGCTGGCGTTCTCGACGATCAGCGCGGGGGTCGAGCTGGCCCGGCCCGCCCCGAGCAGGCGCGCGGCGATCGGGGCGGCCTGCGACAGGCCCATGTAGATGACGACGGTCTGGTTGGCCTTGGCGAGGCTCTCCCAGTCGAGGTCAGGCTCGGCGCCGTTCGAGGCGTGGCCGGTGACGAAAGTGACGGCCTGGGCCGAGCCGCGACGAGTGAGCGGCGCGCCGGCCGAAGCGGCGGCGGCCAGGGCCGCGGTGACACCGGGGACGATCTCGCACTCGACGCCGGCCGCGCGGCAGGCTTCCAGCTCCTCGCCGCCGCGGCCAAAAATGAACGGGTCGCCGCCCTTCAGCCGCGCGACCTTCAGGCCCTCAAGGGCGAAGGCGACCAGCATCCGGTTGATCTCGTCCTGGCTGTAGGAATGGCGCGACTTGCGCTTAGCGACGCTGATCCGGCGCGCCTGGGCAGGGGCAAGCTCGAGGATTTCGTCGGAGACCAGGCCGTCGTGCACCACGACATCGGCGATCTGAAGGATCTTAAGGGCCTTGATGGTTAGCAGGTCCGGGTCGCCGGGGCCGGCGCCAACCAGCCACACCGCGCCGGTACGGCCACCGGCCGAGGCGCCGCCGTCCAGGACCACCAGACCTGCACTGCGCCTTGACCTCATTTGTCCCTGCGCCATGATAGTTTCTCTAAAGCCTCACTACTCGAAGTCAGAACGGGGCGGACGGACGCCCGCCCCGCCTATGTCCGTCGATGAAATGGGCCGATACACCGCCAGACGCTTGCAATTAGGTGTCGGGGCGCCCAATTCGCAAGCCAAGGACTTCTGCCGGGGTTGTCAGGAATTCTATGGAAAGACCGACGGAACGCAGACGCTTGCCGCCCTTGAACGCGCTCCGCGCGTTCGAGGCTGCCGCGCGCCACCTGAACTTCAGCCGCGCGGCGGATGAGCTGTCGGTGACGCCAGGCGCGGTCAGCCAGCAGATCCAGAACCTCGAGGACTATGTGGGCGCGGCCCTCTTCAAGCGCACGCCAAAGGGCCTGTTGCTGACCGACGCCGCCCAGACCGCCCTGCCCGCCCTGCGCGAGGCCTTTGACCGCTTGGCCGAGGCCGCCAGCCTGCTGACGGCCGCGGTGGATGGCCGGCGGCTTACCCTGACCGCGCCCCCCTCCTTCGCCGCCAAATGGCTGGTGCCGCGCCTCGGCGCCTTCGAGAAGGCCCATCCGCTGGTGGACGTCTGGCTCTCGGCCGGCATCGAGCTGGTCGACCTGACCGCCGGCGAGGTCGACATCGCCATCCGCTACGGCGGCGGCCGCTACCCGGGGCTGGAGATCCGCCGACTGATGGCCGAGACGGTGATCCCGGTGGCCAGTCCCGATCACCTGGAAGCCAATCCGCTGCTGACGCCCGCCGACCTGGCCAGCCACATTCTACTGCACGACGGCTCGCCCGACCTCGACGACAGCTGTCCCGACTGGCCCATGTGGCTGGCGGCGCGCGGGCTGAAGGGCATCGACGCCAACCGTGGGCCGCGCTTCAACCAGTCGAGCCTGGTCATCGAAGCCGCCGTGAACGGCCGCGGCGTCGCACTGGCCAAGCGCACGCTCGCCCAGGCCGACCTGGAGGCCGGGCGGCTGGTGGCGCCGTTGCAGATCGCGACGGCCGTCGACTTCGCCTACTATCTCGTCCACCCCAAGGCGAAGGGCCGCCTGCCGCAGGTCAAGGCTTTCGTCAGCTGGATCGAGGCCGAGGCCCTGGCGCACGAAGAGGCGCTGCGGGCCATCGACAACGGGGCCGGCATCTAGATGCCGACACTGAAGTTACCACTTTACAATCCATTTTCGCGCCGACATACTGAAGTTCATACTTCACTATTAGCCCGCGAGACCCGCAATGGATCAGCCCGCTGTCATCCACGACACTTTCGTCCTTGAGCGCACCTACCCCGCCGCCCGCGCCAAGGTGTTCGGCTTCCTCGCCGACCCCGCCAAGAAGCGCCGCTGGTTCGCTGAGGGTCACGGCCACGACACCGAGCTCTACGAGATGGACTTCCGGGTCGGCGGCGCCGAGCGCACCCGCTATGTGATGGGCCCCAACACGCCCTTCCCGGGTACGATCCTGGCGACCGAAGGCGTCGTCGCCGACATCGTGGAGGGCTGCAGGGTGGTGATCGCCGCCACCATGAGCCTCGGCGAGCGGCGGATTTCGACCGCCATCGTCACCGTAGAGCTGCTCGACAAGGGCGAGGCCACCGTCCTGGTCTGCACCCACCAAGCGGCCTTCTACGAGGGCTCGGACGGACCGAAGATGCGCAAGGGTGGATGGGAGGCCCTGCTGGAGCGCCTTGGCCAGGCCGTGGCGGCCTAGCGATGGAGGCAGCCATCCCCAATCAAGGCCGGGGCGATGCCGGCCGGGTCTTCGACGCCCTGGGCGACCCGACGCGGCGCGCGATCATCGATCGTCTGAGCCAGGGGCCACAGTCGGTCTCGCATCTGGCCCGGCCGCTCAACATCACCCTGACCGCCGTCGCCCAGCACGTGGCGGTGTTGCAGGCCTGCGGCCTGGCCCGAACCGAGAAGGTCGGCCGGGTGCGCACCTGCCACATCGAGGAAGCCGGCTTCCGGACCGTCGAGCAGTGGATCGCCGAGCACCGCAGCCTCTGGACGGACCGCCTCGACCGCCTGGGAGACCTGCTGGCCGAGGAGGACTAGGCCTTCGCCCTATAGGCCCCGATCTGCGTCAGCACGTCCGCCAGGGTCGAACGCACCGCCGCCAGGCCATCGGGGCCATGCGCCTCGCAATGGGCGCAGATCTCGCCCAGGCCGTTGGCGCCGATACCGCGCGCCGCGCCCTTGATCGTGTGGACCACGTCGGGCCAGTCCGGGTTGCCGGCGCTGAGCGTGCCGACCCAGCCTTCGGCCTGTTGGCGGAACAGATCGAGCACCTCGCCGACCACCGCGCGGTCGCCGCCGACGAACCCTTCCAGATAGGCGAAATCGACCGCCCCGCCCTCAGTTTCACCCGCCACTTTGCCCCCTTGCCGCAGACGCCTTGCCAAGGCTGCGAATTCGCGTATTTTCCGCGCCCTCGCCACCGGGGCTCATATTGCCTCAGATACGTTCCCGGTGCGACGGCGGGTGCTTAGCTCAGTTGGTAGAGCAGCTGACTCTTAATCAGCGGGTCGTGGGTTCGAATCCCCCAGCACCCACCATTCAGCCCACCCTCTTTCGGGGGTGGGTTCTGAGTGACTTGACCGGGCCGAGTGTGGTTCGTCATGAGCGAAGTCGCACGTCAGTCGCCGGCCAAGCCGAGCGCCCCGAATTTCATCCGCCGGTATGTTCGAGGCGCGGACCGCCGGGGTCGCCCTACCAGGCGTAGGCTTCCGGCGCGGACCCGCCTGGGCCGGGGAATATCTTGTCGAGCTCGGCCAGAGTCTCGTCGCTGAGCGCCATCTCGACGGCGGCGAGATTGGCCTCGAACTGAGCTAGGGTGCGCGGGCCAACGATGGGCGCGGTGACGCCCGGGCGGCTGGCCAGCCAGGCGAGGGCGACGTCGGCGGGCGCCTGGCCGAGCGCGCCGCACAGCGCGTTGAAGGCGTCGACGGCGTCGTTCTGGCGAACGAACGACCGCCGACCCGGCTCGTTCTCCTTGGGCTTGCCGCCCAGCATGCCGGCGGCCAGCGGGCTGTAGGGCAGGAAGGCCATGCCATAGGATTGGCAGGCGGGGATGACCTCCAGCTCCACGGCGCGCTTCATCAGGTTGTAGACGCTCTGCTCCGAGGCCAGGCCGAGGAAATTGCGCCGCGCCGCGCTCTCGTTGGCCTGGGCGATGTGCCAGCCGGCGAAGTTGGAGGAGCCGACATAGAGCACCTTGCCCTGCGCCACGAGCACCTCCATCGCCTGCCAGATCTCCTCCCAGCGGGTGTCACGGTCGATGTGATGCATCTGGTAGAGGTCGATATAGTCCGTGTTCAGACGTTTCAGGCTGGCTTCGCAAGCCTCGCGGATGTGCTTGGCCGACAGGCCCCGCTGGTTGGGGCCGACCCACATGCCAGACCGCTTCTCCGGGTCCGCCGAGCCCCATTCCATGGGCCGCGAATAGACCTTGGTGGCCAGCACCGTCTTCTCGCGCCGCCCGCCCCCTTGGGCGAACCAGCGGCCGATCAGGGCCTCGGTCTGGCCGGCGTTGTAGTTGTTGGCGGTGTCGAGGAAGTTGACCCCGCGTTCGAAGGCCGCGTCGAGGATCTCGAAGGACTTCGCCTCATCGGTCAGCCAGGAGAAGTTGACGCTGCCCAGGCCGAGCGGGCCGATCTGGAGCCCCGTGGAGCCGAGCTTGCGAAGGGTCATGCGAGGGGTTCCAGCGGCGCGCCGTCGGCGCCGAGCGGGCCGACCTTGCCGGGGTCTATGAACAGTGGGGTGGCCGGCCGGGGGTTCTCGACGCGGCCGAGGCCGGCCCAGACCCCGAAACCCAGGCGGTTGAGCAGCGCCGGGCGCTCGGCGTCGCGAATGGCCGGGTCGAGGCCGAGGACGAAGTTCTCCTGCTGCCGGATGCCGAACACCACGCTGCCGAGCAGCAGGTTCAACTCCACTGTGGCCTCGCCGATGCCGCTGGCGCCACCGGTGATCAGCGCCACCTTGCCATCCAACCTGCCCGCCATATCGGGTCTCTCCCTGTGCTGATGCGTTGCCGGGACGCGCTTTCCATTTTCAAGACCATTGCCCGCTCAACGCAAACCGACAACTCAAAAACTTCTCGGCCAACTCGGGAAACCGTGACTGTCCTTGTGAAACGAGATAAAAAGAGCGGACTGGGCTCGCTGAACTCAGCGTGATGTATCGGCGCGAACGTGTCTAAGAGGGGGCGCAATGTCGGATACCGATCAGGCCCTTGGCCCACCTGCCGTACGGCCCCCCACCAAACGGTACGAAGCCCGGCGCCAAGCGATCATCGCAGCCGCCGTCGAGGCGGTGAACCGGCGCGGTGTGCGCGGTATGACGTTTGGGGAAATCAGCGCCGGACTGAACCTCGTCCCCACCGGGGTCATGTACTATTTCAAAAACAAGGAGGAGTTGGCCGCTGCCGCCTTCCTCAAGGCTATCGCCCGCTTCGACCAGCTGATGGCCGACAGCAAACAGGCGCCGGAAGCCGAGCGTCTGGCCACGTTCCTGCGCAGCTATTTCACCTTTTGCCGCGACGTGGCTGTGGGCGGGGCCGAGCCGATTGCCGTCTTCAACGACGTTCGCGCGCTCGACATGCCCGCGGTCAACGAGGCCTATGTGGACATGTTCCGCCGCGCGCGGAGCCTCCTGCCGCGCTGCGCGGCCTTGGCGCGGACTGAGCGCAACGCGCGCGCCCACCTCTTGCTCTCGCAGCTCTTCTGGGCGCCCGCCTGGCTGAGCCAGTGGGAGCCCGGCGACTATCCGCGGGTTGCCGAGCGAGTGATCGGACTGATGCTGCACGGCATGACCGTGCAGGGCCGGGCCTGGCCGAACGTGCGGCAGATGCCGCTCGGCGGCGACGGCGACGCGGGCGCGCCGCCGCCCTCGGAGCTGTTCCTCAAGGCCGCCACCCAGCTGATCAACGACGAGGGCTATCACGGAGCCTCGGTCGAGCGGATCTCCGCCAAGCTCAACGTCTCCAAGGGCGCCTTCTACCACCACAACGACACCAAGGATGAGCTGGTAGCCGCCTGCTTCCAGCGCACCTTCGACATCATGTGGCGCGCGATCCACGAGGCCGAGGCGGAAGGCGGCTCGGGCCTGGAGACCCTGGTCGCGATAACTTCGGCCCTGGTCGAGCACCAGATGAAGGGCGACGCGCCGCTGCTCCGCACCTCGGCGTTGACCGCCGTGCCGGAGTCGATCCGGGTCGGGCTAATGCAGAAGCTGCACCGGATCACCATGCGGTTTTCATCCATCGTCGGCGACGGGATCGCCGACGGCTCCATCCGGCCGGTGGACGCATCGATCGCCGCCGAGATGATCACCGGAGCCGTCAACGCCGCAGCCGAGCTGCACTTCTGGGCGCCCGGGATCAGCGCGGACGCCGTGACAGATCACTATCTGAAGCCGCTCCTCTCCGGCCTCGAGCTGGCCTGACCCTTCCCAAGTTGAAGTGGGCTCCCGGCGCTGCGGCGTTCTGCTGCTGACCGCAGCTACAACCGGCGAATGGAGCGGGTCTCACATCTGCCGACCGTCGCGAGCTGGAGAACCCCTACCTTGGAGAATTGGGCTATAAGGACGCATACCGCACAAGCGCTTACCTTCCGGATCCCGGCGACTACGCTCGTGAACGCCTCGCTGACCTTCCGATCAGCGGACAACCACTACGACCTGATCCTTCAGGGCAGCAATCTGTTCGACAAGCTCTATGCGACCAACATCGCCGCAGCGAGCAACGGCGCCGGCGGAGTAACGTTCTCACCGACCTACGGCGGGCCGCGGTTCGTGCAGGTCGAACTGCGCCATCGTTGGTAGGCTGAGTAGCGCTGCGGGAGAGGCCCCGATGATCGACAAGCTGCGACTGATGACCCTGACGCTATTGATCGCGGGCTTCGCGCCCGCCGCGGCGACCGCGGCCAAAGGCGTTTCTGCCCCCGCGATTAAGTACGAGTGTCCGGACGGTTACCAGGTGAATGAAGGCCTGAACCTCGACTTCCCGCACAAGCGCGAGAAGCGGGCCTTCGTCGTCGTGCCGCCGGTCGGAGCTAAGGGCCCCGCGCCGGTCTGGGTGCCGTTGACCGGCACGGTAGAGTCGACCAACGCCAACCTCTCCGCGGCGCGCAGCGGCGCCAACGGGCTGATGGCGCAGAAGGGCTTCCTGGTTATCGGGCCGGTGCGCAACTGCTCCAAGCAGGACCCGGCCGACTTCAGCCAAGCCTGCAACGGCCCGGGCAAGGACGGCTGGAACTGGATGCCCTGGCGCGAGGGCCGAGCCGGCGGCCCGGCTGGCGAGCCCTGGAAGAATGACGCCGGCCCGGACGTCAGCTTCCTGGAAGCCGCCGTGAGGTGTGTCGGGACCAAGTGGCCGTTGGACAGCCGCCGGCTCTATGTGGGCGGCATCTCCTCCGGCGGCACCCTGACCAATCGCTCGCTGGCCTTCGCCTCGGACTTCTGGGCGGGCGGCATGCCGATCTCCGGCGAGTGGTACGTCAGCAAGGACGATGGCGCAGCGCTGTCCTTCGAGGACGCCCGCAAGGCGGTTATCGACGCGCCGACCAAGATCCACCAGGGCCGGGTCGGGCCCTATCCGCTGCACAGGACGCTCGGCCCGATGATCGTGATTTCCGTCTGGGGCGGGGAGAAGGACATGTGGAACTGCGGGCCGCCGATCGGGCTCTGTTCCGACTACCGGCCGACCACCCAGGCCGGATCCAACTACTTCTCCAGCATGAAAAACGTGGTCCACGTGGCCTGCTCGGCGACCCACGGGCACATGTGGCCGCAGGTGAACACCCAGGCCTTCAACCTCTGGGCCCTGACGACGCTGGCGTCCTATCCGAAGGGCTCCAAGCCCAAGGACTTCCACCTGACGCCGCCGCCCGAGGGGTATAGCTGCAAGCTCGGCCCGTTCAGCGACCACTACCCGATGAAAGCACCTGGCTAGCCTGGTCGTGGCTCCGCTGGCGGGCGTCACAGTCGTCGAGATCGGCGCCGACGTTGGCCTGCGATACTGCGGCCGACTGTTCGGGGCCCTGGGCGCGCAGGTGCTTCGGCCGGCGGGGCCGCGTGACGACCGGCGGTTGGGCTACGCAGGCGCGGCGGGGACGGCCTACGGCCGGTGGCTCGACGAGCATAAGATCGCGCAGGCGCCAGCGGACCTGCTCACCGCGCCGTGCGACCTGGTGATCGGTGGCCAGGACCGGGCGTCAGTCGCTGAGGCGGAGTGGCTGGCAACGGAACATCGGGATCGCCCGCCCCTGCTGGCGCTGAACTGGTTCGCTCCCGACCGCCCCTACCGCGACTGGATCGGCACGGACGAGGTGATGGCGGCGCTCAATGGCGTGGCCTTCCCGTTCGGCGAGGCGGCCGGCCCGCCAACCCTGGCGCAGGGCCACGCACCACAGATCACCGCGGGTCTCACGGCCTTCAACGCCGCCCTCGGCGCCCTGCTGGCCCCCGCGGGCCAACGCCCGGCGCGCATCGACGTCAATGTGTATGAGGCGAGCCTCACCTTCTGCGAGACGGGCGCGCTAACCGCGCGGGCGACCGGGGTCGCGGCGGCGCGGCTGGGTGTCAACCGCTATGTGCCGACCTATCCCTGCTCGCCTTACCGCAGCGCCGACGGATGGTCGCCGCGCGACCGGCCGGGCAAGCCGCAGCCGAACTGCAGGCAGCGGGCGTCGCCGCCGCACCGATCACGCCCTCGCATGCCCTCTGCGACGACCCGCAACTCAATGCCGCCGGCTTCTGGTGCGAGATGGACCGCGCCTTCGTGGGCCTTCACCTGAACCCGGCGACCCCGTTCCGCTACGACGCACGCCGGCCGCGCCTGCGCCGCGCCGCGCCGACTCTAGGCCAGCACACCGCCGAAGTGCTGGCGGACCTTCTGGCGGCCGCTCCGGTGTGAGGTGGATTTCTCCAGTCTCGTGACCCAGCTTTGTCAGAGACTAATTGGCGTTAGACAGACAGCACCACCGTTCTTTCGGTGGTCTAACACCCCGACACTCCCGGCTCGGCGATATCCCGCCGAAGCCCGCCGGGGTCAGCAGCGGGCAGCGCACCGGCGCGGACCGCTGGCGTTCTGTCCGCGCTCCTGTCCGATTGTCCATTGCCGCTTGACGCCAGCGGCCAGATTCGGACAGGTGGCGGCCAGCCCAGGCGCCTTCCGCGGCGTCGGCGAACCACGGCGGATGGCGCGCATGCGACCCACCATCAAGGACGTCTCGGCGATGGCCCAGGTGTCCACCAAGACCGTCTCGCGGGTGCTCAACAAGGAACGCTATGTCTCGGAGGAGACGCGGACGCGGGTCGAGCGCGCGGTGGCCGAACTCAACTTCCGCCCGAGCGCGGCGGCGCGGACCTTGGCCGGCAAGCGCAGCTATCAGATCGCGCTGATCTACGACAACCATAGCCCGCACTACATCCACCAGATCCAGACCGGCGTCTGGGCGCGCTGCATCGAGGAGGGCGTGCGCCTTCTGGCCCAACCCAGCGACGCGGCCTCGACGCAATTGGCCGAGGAGGTCGGCGGGCTGATCGACCAGACGCAGGTGGATGGCGTGATCCTGTCCTCTCCGGTCACCGAAGCGGTCGCGGCCCTGGAGGAACTGGAGCGGCGCGGCATTCCCTATGTGCGGATTTCGCCGGGCAGCGAGCATGGACGCAGTTCTTCGGTCTCCATGGACGACGTCCAGGCCGCCGATGAGATGACCGGCCATCTGATCGCGCTGGGCCATCGGCGGATCGGCTTCATCGTCGGCCATACCAACCATACGGCCAGCGACCTGCGCCTGTTCGGCTATCGCCGCGCGCTGGACCGGGCCGGTATCGAGTTCGAACCCAAGTACGTGCGCCAAGGGCAGTTCGACTTCGCCTCAGGCGAGGCCGCCGCCGACCGCCTCCTGGACCTGCCGCAGCCGCCAACCGCGATCTTCGCCAGCAATGACGACATGGCGGCCGGCGTCCTCACCGTTGCGCACCGGCGCGGGTTGTCGTTGCCGCACGATCTTTCCGTGGCCGGCTTCGATGACACGGCGTTGGCAAGCCAGCTCTGGCCGCCGCTTACCACTGTGCGTCAGCCGACCCGCGACCTCGCCTACGCCGCGGCCGACCTGCTGTTCGAGGGGCAGGAGGACCCGGTGCACCGCCGCCTTGCCCACGAGCTGGTGCTGCGCGCTTCGACGGCTGCGCCGCGCCCCGGATAGAGCTTAGGCGCTCGGCCTGGCGCCAAGGCGCACGACCATTGTCAGGCTCCCGACGGCTAGCTAGTATGACAGCGATGTCAGAACTTCCAGCGCCTCCAGCTACACGGCCGCTTTATGCGGGCGGTCCGATTGTTTCGTCGGTGGCCTGGGGCATGTGGCGCTTCGCCGGCGAGGACGTCGCGGCGGCGGAAGCGCGGGTGCAGGCCGCGCTGGACGCCGGCGTTACCCTGTTCGACACCGCCGACATCTACGGCCCCGACAATGGCGAAGCGTTCGGCGCCGCCGAAGCCCTGCTGGGCAAGGTTCTCGCGCGCAATCCGACCCTAGCCACCCGTATGGTGATCGCCACCAAGGGCGGCATTTCGATGGGCGTGCCCTACGATTCCAGCGCCGGCTACCTCGCCGCCGCTATCGACGCCTCGTTGCGGCGCCTTGGCGTCGACCAGGTCGCGCTCTGGCAGATCCACCGCCCGGACCTCTTGACCCATCCTGCCGAGGCGGCCCGCGCGCTCGAAACCGCCCATGCCGCCGGCAAGATCGGCGCGATCGGCGTCTCCAACTTCACGGCCAGCCAGGTCGCCGCGCTGGCCGCCCACTCGGCCCTGCCCGTCGTCAGCACCCAGCCGGAGTTCTCGCCGCTGGCCCTGGGCCCGCTGTTCGACGGCGTGCTGGACCAGGCCATGGCGCGGGGCATGACGGTGCTCGCGTGGTCGCCCCTGGGCGGTGGCCGGTTGGGAGATCCCCGCGACGACCGAACCCGCGCCGTGGCGGAGGCGCTCGACGTCAAGGCTGAGGCCTGCGGCGTAAGCCGGGCGGCGGCCGCCTATAGCTGGATCATGGCCCACCCTTCGCGGGCGATCCCGATCGTCGGCGCCCAGACCCTGGCCCGCATCGCCGAGATCCCGAACGCCTACCGCCCCACCTGGACGCGAGCCGAATGGTACGCCGTCCTAATCGCTTCCATGGGAGAGTCGTTGCCATGAACCCCTGCGAAATCAGCTGGTTCTCGGCCCTCTGCGACGACGATTACGAGTTCCTCGGCGTGCCCGACCCGATGCTCAAGGCGAGCTGGGAGCACTGCCGCGACATCGTTGTCCAGGCCGAGGCCGGCGGCTTCGACAACATCCTGCTGCCGTCCGGCTATGAGCTCGGCATCGACACCACCGCCTTCGCCGCCGGCATCGCGCCGATGCTGAAGCGCATGCGCCTCTTGATGGCCATAAGGATCGGCGAGATGTGGCCGCCGCAACTGGCCCGCCAGATCGCCACGATCGACCGCATGCTGGGCGGGCGGCTGACCATCAACATCATCTCCTCCGACCTGCCCGGTGAGAAGCTGGCGTCCGCGCCGCGCTACGCCCGCACCGTCGAGGCGATGAGCATCCTGAAGACCATGCTGAATGGCGAGGCGTTGGATCACGACGGCGAGTTCTGGAAGCTGACGCTCAATCCACCGGCCGTGCGCACCGTCTCGGGCAAGGCGCCCCTGCTCTATTTCGGCGGCCTGTCGGAGGACGCCCGTGAGGCCGCCGCCAAGGGCTGCGACGTCTTCCTGATGTGGCCCGACAAGCGCGAGACTGTGACCGCGATCATCGCCGACATGACCCAGCGCGCCGCCAAGCACGGCCGCACCCTGAGGTTCGGCTACCGCGCCCACATGATCGTGCGCGACACCGAGGCCGAGGCCCGCGCCGCCGCCGAGCGCCTGCTCTCCAAGCTCGACGACGAAATCGGCGCAGCGATCAAGGCCAAGGCCCTGGATTCCACCTCTGTCGGCGTGCAGGCCCAGTTCGCGCTGCGCCAGTCGGCCTCGGACGACGGCTATGCGGAGGCCAACCTCTGGACCGGCGTGGGGCGCGCCCGCTCCGGCTGCGGCGCCGCCATCGTCGGCGATCCGGACCAGGTGCTGGCCAAGCTGAACGACTACCGCGACATGGGCATCGAGGCCTTCATCCTGTCCGGCTATCCGCATGCGGCCGAGGCGGACCTATTCGCCCGCCACGTCCTGCCCAATATCGAGCACGGCCCGCTCGCCGCCTGAGCTTAAGGAGCACGTTTTGGCTGACGTCGTCCGTTATGGCTTGGTCGGGACCGGCCTGATGGCCAATGAGCATCTGCGCAACCTGGCGATCACCCCGGGCGTGGTCGTCACGGCCTTGGCCGACCCGGTCGAGAGCTCGCTGGCCACGGCGAAGATGACCCTGGGCGACCGCGCCGAGGGCGTCGCGAGCTTCGCCGACAGCGCCTCGCTGGCGCGCAGCAACACGGTCGACGCGGTGATCGTCGCCAGCCCCAACCACACACACCGCGCCGTGCTGGAGCCGTTGTTCGACGCCGGCCTGCCGATCCTCTGCGAGAAGCCGCTGGCCACCACGCTCGAGGACGCCCGCTGGGTGGCCGAGCGCGCCGAGCGCTCGTCAGCACCATTCTGGACCGCCATGGAATACCGCTACATGCCGCCAGTGGTGGAATACGTTGAGCAGCTGCGGGCCGGCCGGATCGGAACCCTGCGTATGCTGTCGATCCGCGAGCACCGCTTCCCGTTTCTCAAGAAAATCGGCGACTGGAACCGGTTCTCCCGCAACACCGGCGGCACCATGGTCGAGAAGTGCTGCCACTTCTTCGACATGATGCGGCTGATCGTCGGCTCGGAAGCCGTGCGGGTCTACTGCTCCGGCGCCATGGACGTGAACCACCTGGACGAGACCTACGGCGGCGAGCGGCCCGACATCATCGACAACAGCTACACCACCGTCGACTTCGCCAACGGCGTGCGCGCCATGCTGGACCTCTCGATGTTTGCCGAAGGCGCCGAGAACCAGGAGGAGATCACCGCGGTGGGCGACAAGGCGCGCCTGGACGTGCTGATCCCCGAGGGCGCGTTGGTATATTCACCCCGCGTGGGCCTGCGCCAGCCGAAGCAGGTGGAGCGCCAGATTGTCGAGGTGGACGAGGCTGTGCTGAAGGCCGGCACCCACCACGGCTCGACCTTCTACGAGCATCAGAAGTTCATGGCCGCCGTGCGCGGCGAAGGGCCCGTCGAGGTTACCGCCCGGGACGGCCTGCTGGCGGTCGCCATCGGCGTCGCCGCCGAGACCAGCGCCAGAGAAAAGCGGGTCGTCGAAATGGCCGAACTCGGGTTCTAGGCTTCGACGGCCGTGGGCATGAGCCGCGGGACCCAGAGGTGCAGCCAGAGCAGGCCCAGCAGGTAGGACACCGAGGCGATCGCCAGCAACGGCCCGTAGCCCAGGCCGGCGGTCAGGATCTGGCCCGCCAGATAGACGATGCCCATCCCGGCCAGGTTACCGCAGAAGGCGCCGAACGAGGTCACCGTCCCGACCCGCGACTTGGGCGTGATGTCGGCGATGGTAGAGAAGACGCTGACCGAAAAGCCCTGGTGCCCCGCCAGCGTCACCGCAAGCAGTCCGGCGGCGAGCCAGAGGTTGCGGGTCTGCAGGGCCAGAGGGATGGTCGTGACCATCAGCGCGCAGACCAGCATCACGCTCTTGCGCACGGTGTTGAGCGAATAGCCGGCGGCCAGCAGCCGCGTCCCGGCCCAGCCGGCGACGAGTGAGCCGATCGCCGAGCCCATGTAGGCGATCGCCAGCGGCGGCCCGAGGTCCTTCACGCCGACACCGAACACCCGGTGGAAGAAATCCGGCGCCCAGAACAGCAGAAGCCACCAGACCTGGTCGGACAGCGCCTTGGCGCCGGCGATCCCCCAGGTGCGCCGGTCGCCCAGCAGGGTCTTGAGGCCGCTCAGCGTGGGCAGCCTCGAGGCTGTCGGTGGCCCGCTCGCGAAGGTGACGCCGCGTGTGACCGCCAGCCAGACGGCGACCCACACCAGGCCGAGCAGGCCCACGAAGATAAAGGTCCCGCGCCAACCGAGGCTGAGCGCCATCAGCGGCAGGAAGAGCGGCGTGACGATCGCGCCGATCGAGGAGGCCGCGTTCGAGAAGCCGAATGTGAGTGACCTTGTGCGGGCGGAAAACACGCTTCCCAGGGTCTTCACGAACGCCGGCGTGCCCATGGACTCGGTGGCGCCCAGGGCGATGCGCGCGCCCGAGAACTGCCCCATGGTAACCGCCCAGCCGTGCGCCATGGCCGCCAGGCTCCAGGCGAAGACGCCGGCCGGGGTCGCCCACTTCACCCCGAGGCGGTCGACGATCCAGCCGACCCCCAGAAAAGCGATGGCCGCGGACAGTTGGAACAGCGACGCAAGCTTGCCGTAGTCGGCGTCGGTCCAATGCAGGTCGACCTCGATCAGCGGCTTCAGCACCGAGATCACCTGACGGTCGACCAGGTTGAGGATGCCGGCCGCCATGACCAGGCCCAGCAGCCACCACCGCCGCCGTTCGACCTGCCCGCCGGTCGCGGCGGCGGCTTCGGGCGGGTCGGCGGCGACGTCAGCCACGGGTGACCTGGTCGCCATTGACGACGAGCGGGACCGCGTTGTGGCGGAGTTGGCGCGTACCGGGGTTGAGCATCACGCCAGGAGTATACTGCGCCAGGTAGACCCGGCGCATCCGATCGGTGTGATTGGCGCCGATCGTGTGCAGGAGATGGTTGGAGAAGGCCACGACGGTGCCGGCCGGTACCTCAAGCACATCGCCCTCATCATTGCCTTTCCAGGCGACAAGATCGTTGGTCCCCAGCTGCCGCTCGTGCGGGAGGTGGCCGTCGAGGGCCCCCTCGAACACCGCATGGCCCTCGCGCGCGTGATGCTCGCGCTGTGGTTCGAAGCCCATCGTTCTTCCCCGTCTCCGACGTTCTCGCGTGACACGCTGCGCCAGTCATGACAACGCTATCATGACGCAAACCAGGGGAGAGGCAAATCGTGGTCGGGGACCGCGCCCTGGAGGCTAAATCCATAGAGAAGATGTGGAGGCGGCCAAGCGTTTACAGCAAACCCACGACACGCAGTCAGAAATCGTGGAAGTGTGCGTCGGTCATGACAGCGTTATCATGTGCTCGGCCAGGATGCCGACGAGCTTCGGTCGGAGGCTAGGTCAGGTCAGATTCTACTCAAGAATTTGACCCTATCGACCCTGGCGTTACGCGTGAATTCGGACTGAACAAAAGAAAATCAAAATCGGGGAAAGAGCATGATGTCTTCAGTCAACACCCACAATCCGGGGTCGGCCCTCTCGGCGCGCCGCGCACTGCTTATCGCGCTAATGGCCAGCTCAAGCCTGGCGGGCGCGACGTCGGCGATGGCGCAGACGGCGCCCGCGAAGGCTGGTGCCCCGGCGGTCACCCAGGTGGAAGACTTGGTGGTGACGGCGCGCCTTCGCACGGAAACTCTGCAGAGCGTTCCCGTCGCGATCAGCGTGGTCAGCGGCGCCTTGGCCCAGCAGGAAAACCGCAATGATATCGGCGCGCTGATCGCTATCATCCCGAGCGTCCAGTTCCGCAGCCAGCCCTCCAACAAGGACCAGGACATACTGATCCGTGGCCTGGGCACGATCACGACGTCAGCCGGCGCCGAGCCGACCGTCTCGACGGTCATCGACGGCGTGGTGCTGGCCCGGCCTGGCCAGATGGTCTCCGACCTGATCGACCTCGACCATATCGAGGTGCTGCGCGGGCCGCAGGGGACCCTGTTCGGCAAGAACGCCTCGGCAGGCGTGATCAGCATCGTGACCAAGGATCCCACCCCGACGCCGGGCGGCTTCATCGACGCCAGCTACTACACTGGCAACGAGTACCGCCTCGCCGGCGCAATCAACGGCGAGCTGATCAAGGACAAGCTCAGTGGCCGGCTCGCCGGGGTGACCAGCAGCTACGACGGCAACGTCACCAACGTCTTCAACAATACGAAGGTCAACGGTGACAATTTCGCGGGCGCGCGCGGAAAATTGCTTTGGACGCCGTCGAATGACCTGCGCGTCGTTTTCGGTGCCGACTATATGTACACCAAGCAGTCGGGGAACCCCGGCGTCTTCCTGGCCAATTCCACCGTCGCCTATCCGACGGGCGTGCGGACCACGAGCGCGAACCTTCTCACCGTGCTGACCAACGAAGGCATAAAGCCCTCGTTCGGCAATACGCACGTTTCCCAAAACTCGCCCTACAACGACGTCGACCTGACGGCCGGGGCCTATGCGCAGGCCGACTATTCGTTCTCAGGGTTCAGCCTGACCTCGATCACCGCCTATCGATACTGGCGCAATGTGCAACGCGGCGACCTGGACCTGTATTCCGCGATCACCGCGCTCTCGCCGACCCAACAGGTCGACCTGGGGCACGTTCGGGAGAAGCAATACTCCCAGGAACTTCGCCTGGCCTCACCGAAGGGCGGCCTGGTCGACTACGTGGTCGGCGCCTATTATCTGCATGCGCCGGACAGAGAGCAGTACCGCCGCGATGTGACCCAACTGAACCCGGCGGGGAATGTGGTGAACTTCGGCATGAATTCGTTCGGCGCCACGACGACGAACTATTCCGTGTTCGGCGAAGCCAATATCAACTTCACCAAGGACTTCCGGGCCATCGTCGGCCTGCGGCTCGTGCACGACGATCTGAGCTTCTTCACCAACCGGACCTCGACATCGGCAACCGCGGTTCCCGGCGTTCAGCCGGCCTTCGCGGCCACAGGCTCAGTAGGCGTCAATGGTTACGCCGACCGTCTCGGGCTGCAGTACGACATCAGCCCGTCGGCCAATGCCTACGTCAGCTATTCGCGCGGCTACAAGGGTCCGGCCTACAACGTCTTCTTCAACATGACGGCGCTGCAGACCAACCAGCTCAACCCTGAAACCTCGAACGCTTTTGAGATCGGGTTGAAGTCCAAGCTGTTCGACAACCGCGTGCAGTTCAACATCGCCGCCTTCGACGACAAGGTCTCCAACTACCAGGCGAACGAACCGGACCTGGTCGCGGGCACGGTCGTCACCCGCTTGATCAACGCCGGCGATGTTTCGACCAAGGGCGTCGAAATCGATGCGATTGGCAAGTTCATCGACAACCTCACCCTGACCTTCGACTACGCCTACCTCGACGCGCGGATCGATAGCTTCAACTGCCCGGTCGGCTCGGCTATCAGCTGTCAGGTCAACGGCAAGCCTTTGCCCTTCGCGCCGAAGAACAAGTTCAGCCTCCGGGCGGAATACCTCGCCTACACGACCGGCCGCTTCGACGTCACGCTGAAGACCGACTATACCTACCAGGACAAACAGCAGGACAGCATCAGCCAGACCCCCGACACGATTCAGCCGGCCTACGGCATCTGGAACGGGGCGATCGCGCTCACCGATCGCCAGGCGGACTGGACCGTCCGTCTGACTTTCAAGAACATCGCCAACCAGCACTACTATCTGGTGACCGCCCAGGCGAACGGGGGGTTGGTCGGCAGCGTTCCGCGCGATTTCAGCCGCTATGCAGGCATCTCCATCCACAAGGACTTCTGATCGGGTCGGGAGGTCGGCGCTGGCTGAAGCGTCGACCCCCAATCCTTCAGGCGGGCGGCCGTCGAACGGCCGCGAGCATGCGGGCGCCGAACATGTTCGACCATTCGCCGGTCGAGAGCTCCTGCTTCCGGCCGATGTATTTTGCCGGGGCGGCGAGATCCGCCCGGGCCAGCATGCGACCGACGGCGGGCCGCGCACGCACGGTTTCGAACCAGCGATGGGTGGCGGGGTAGGCCTCGATATGGACGCCCATGACGAAGGATGACGCGCGGCCCGGCCAGACGGCCATGTCGGCGATGCTGTAGCCCGGGCCGGCGAGGTATTCGCTCGCCCTCAAGCGACCCTCGAGGACCTGCAGGAGCCGTTCAAGCTCCTTGCTGTAGCGTTCGGTCGCATAGTCCTGGCCGGGCGGCGCATAGCGAATGAAGTGACTGGCTTGGCCGCCCATCGGACCGAGGCCCGCCATCTGCCAGGTGAGCCACTGGATCGTCTGGCTGCGCGCGCGACCGCTCACCGGAAGGAACTGCCCCGTCTTCTCGGCAAGATACTGCAGGATGGCGCCGGACTCGAACACCGTCAGCGGCCCTTCGCCATCCTCCGGCGCCTGATCGACGATCGCCGGCAGCTTGTGGTTCGGATTGATCCGGCCGAACGCCGGAGTCAGCTGGTCGCCCTCGAGGATGTCGTAGGTAACGACCCGATATGGCAGGCCGACCTCCTCCAGCATGAGGGCGACCTTCTGGCCGTTGGGCGTGGCGCTATAGTGCAGGTCGATCACGCAGGTCTGTCCTTCTCGTTCGGGGCTACCCGGCCCCCGGTACTCAATCCGTCAAGGAAATTGACGCGCCTCCTGGCGGGCCGCCATGGCGGTCGGCGCTCAAATTAAGTAGCCTTCTAAGTAAATCCGCCGGCCACGCCCGGCAAACCCGGTTGGAGGCGGTCAGATGTCCGATTTCGATTTCAACGGCCGCGTGCTGCGCAGCGAACCTCTGTGCTGCGCGCGTTTCGACGTCGGCGACATCATGGCGCTGGGACCCTCGCCGTGGCGCACCCGCCGGGTGGGCTACATCACCGGCGGACGGTTCGAGGGGCCACGCCTGCGCGGCGACATCCTGCCCGGCGGCGGCAATTGGCCGGAGTCCGGCGCGGGGCCAGACGGCGCGACCCTCGGCACTTTCGACGCGCGCTGCGCCTGGAAGACGGACGACGGGGCGGTGATCTATGTCACCTACACCGGGCGCAGCCTGATCCCCGCAGATGTCGGCGAGGCGTTCCGCGACCCGGCCCAGCCGCACGTCGATCAGAGCCGCTACAAGCTGCACATCGCCCCGGTGTTCGAGACCGCCGACCCTCGCTACGCCTGGCTCAATTCCACCCTGGCGGTCGGTTGCGGCGAACGCGAGACCGGCGGCGTGCGCCACTGGATGTACGCCATCACCTGATAGGTCTTCAGCGCGGCGCGTACTGCCGTTCGCCGAAGAGGATCGAGCGCTGTTCGTCGGAGAGGCCGCTGAGGCCGCCTTCGATGGTCTCGTTGCGCAGGGTTTCGCGGCCCACCTCCATGCCGCGCTGCACGGCCGGACGCGCCCCGATGACGTCGGACCAGCGCTTGAGATTGGGCAGGTCGGCGGCCCGGCTTTCCACCTGGCGCAGGGTGTAGG
>JBBQTP010000045.1:0-27078 GCA_038213205.1 Caulobacterales bacterium | reverse complement strand
CTGCACGGCGTCCACGATCTTGGCGACCGTGAAGGCGGAGAGCTTCGCGGCCGGGTTTTCGACATGCTCGACCTCACGGCCGGCCAGGGTCATGGCGTCGACCACCTCATCGACCGTGGCGGCCGTGTCGAGGTGCTCCTTGAGCCAGCTCATGGTGAACTTCATCAGCTGAGCCCCGTCGCGGGATTGGGCGTCGCGAAGGCGGAGAAGCCGTAGTGGTCCAGCCAGCGCACGTCGGAGGCGAACGTGTCGCGCACGTCCGGAATGCCGTACTTCAGCATCCCCAGCCGGTCGATGCCGCAGCCGAAGGCGAAGCCCTGCCAGACGTCGGGATCGAGGCCGCAGTTCTGAAGCACCTTGGGATGCACCATCCCGCAGCCGAGGATCTCCAGCCAGTCGTCGCCCTGGCCGATCTTGATGTCGCCGCCCGACCGGTCGCAGCGCACGTCCATCTCGGCGCTGGGCTCGGTGAACGGGAAGTGGTGGGGCCGGAAGCGAGTCTCGACGAGCGGTGTCTCGAAGAAGCGCGAGATGAACTGGTCCAGCGTCCACTTCAGGTGGCCCATGTGGATCGCGCGGTCGATGACCAGGCCCTCGATCTGGTGGAACATCGGCGAATGGGTCGCGTCGCTGTCCGAGCGGTAGGTGCGGCCGGGCACGATGATGCGGATCGGCGGCTGGCCGTTCGGCGGACCGTTGGCGATCCAGCCGGGCAGCTTCTCGTTCAGCTGCTGCATGGTGCGGATCTGCACGGGGCTGGTGTGGGTGCGCAGCACCTTGCGCTCGCCTTGGCTGTCCTCGGCCAGCCAGAAGGTGTCGTGCAGTTCCCGCGCCGGGTGCTTGGGCGGGAAATTGAGCGCCGTGAAGTTGTGGAAGTCGTCCTCGATGTCGGGGCCTTCCGCCAGGCCGAAGCCCATCTCGGCGAAGAGCGCGATCATCTCATCCTGCACCTGCATGGTCGGGTGCACCCTGCCGCGGCGCTCGGGCGGCGGGGGCAAGGTCAGGTCCACGGTCTCGGCGGCCAGCTTGGCGTCGAGCTCGGCGGCCTCGAGCGCGGCCTTGCGTTCGGCGATCGCGCCGCCGATGCGGTCGCGCAGGCCGTTGATCAGCGGCCCCCGCTCGCGGCGCACGTCCGGGCTCATGGCGCCCAGGGTCTTGAGCAGCTCGGAGATCGAGCCGGACTTGCCCAGCGCGGCGACGCGCACGGCTTCCAGCGCGGCCACGTCGGCGGCGGCGGATACGGCGGCGGTGAGGTCCGCCTCAAGTTTGGAAAGATCGGTCATGGGTAGGGTGTCCTAACCTGCACGCTTCACGGGGTGAAGGGGGACAGCAAAAAGCCCCCCGGCGGTTCGGCCGGAGGGCTCTGAATGCTTTGTGGTCCCTAGACCTTCAGCTTCAAACCAGCGCGGCGCGAACCTTGTCGGCGATGGCCTTGAAAGCGGAGGGGTCGCTGCCCGCGATATCCGCGAGGACCTTGCGGTCGATCTCGATCCCGGCCCGATCAAGGCCGTGAATAAATCGAGCGTAGGTCATGCCTTCCAGACGCGCGGCGGCGTTGATCCGCTGGATCCACAGCGAGCGGAAGCTGCGCTTGCGGACCTTGCGGTCGCGGTAGGCGTACTGGCCGGCCTTGTCCACGGCCGCCTTGGCGGTGCGGATGGTGTTCTTGCGGCGACCGTAGAAGCCCTTGGCCTGTTCCAGGACCTTCTTGTGCTTGGCGTGGGCGGTGACGCCCCTTTTGACGCGAGCCATCTGTCAGGGCCCCCTAGCTGAGGCCGTAGGGAAGGAAGATTTTGATGGTCTTGGCGTCGGCCGAGCTCATCACCTTCGTTCCACGGTTCTGACGGATGTATTTGGCGTTGTGGCTGAGCAGGCGGTGGCGCTTGCCAGCAACTCCGGCCTTGATCTTTCCAGTCGCCGTGAGTTTGAAGCGCTTCTTAGCGCCTGACTTCGTCTTCAGTTTCGGCATTTCTCTGCGGAGCCGCGAAGCCCCGTCCTCTGGTGTATTGATGAGCCGCCCTGGCATGCCATGGGCCAGGCGGCTCCGAAGGGAGGGGCTGATAGAGGAAATAGGGCTGAAAGGCAAGGCGGGGGACCCAGGTTTGCGCATGATCCCTCACCGATGTCAGGAGCCTCGTTCTCCACGGCAAATTAACGGACGCGGCCTAAAGCCAAACTCAAGACGGCCCGTTGCGGCCGACGGAGCCCTTCGTGTCGAGCATTACGCCCGTCAGCTACCAGGCGACCTATGTGCCGGTGACCCCGGTGCGGCCGGTGGTCTATGGCGGGTCGCGGCCGACGGCTTCGGGGCCGCCGAGCGACCCGACGGGCGACGTCAAGGTCTCCGCCGCCAAGCCGCCCGGCCAGGGCCAGATCATCGACTTCAAGGTCTAGGCGACGGCCCCACATGGGCGCGCGAAACATGGTGTCGCGAGATTCACCTTCCTGGCCAACCGCGGATTAAGGCCGATGGCTTAGAGCCAGCCGCAGGTCGCGAATTGCGGCTCTCCAGGAGACCAGAATGTCGAGTATCTCTCCCGTCAACGCGACGCCCCCGTCCGTCCAGCTGACCCCGGCGAAGCCCGCCACCCCGCCCGCCACCGGTCCCGGCTCGCCCGTCGACAACGACGGCGATCACGACGGCGGCGCGCCGGACAAGGTCTCCGCGGCCAAGGCGCCCGGCACCGGCACGGTCATCGACATCAAGGCCTAAAAGCGTTTCCCGGCCGGCTCGTTGTGAGCCGGCCGATCAGGAAGAGCGGCCAAGTATCAGGCCGCGAGCGGCACCCGTTTCCTGACCTGTCCGGCGAACCACAGGCCGGGCAGGATCAGGAGGGCGGCGAACGCGAAGGGCGCCCCCGGCGCCACCAGCGAGAACATTTCGCCCGCGATGATCGGTCCGCCGATCCGGGCCAGCGCCATGCCGCTCATGTTGAGCCCGAGCATCTCGCCCTGCCGGTCGGGCGGGGCGGCGCGCGAGATCAGCGACGTCAGGTTCGGGAAGCAGATCGACTGGCCTATGCAGACCAGGGCGAAGCCTAAGATCGCCACCTCCCAGACCGGCGAGAGGCCCTGGACGACCAGGCCCACGCCCATGAACACCAGGCCGCCGGTCAGGGTGCGCGCCTCGCCGAAGCGGCGGACCAGCCGGCCGGACAGGTAGCCCTGGCAGAAGGCGCCCAACAGGCCGATGCCCATGAAGGCCAGGCCGATCTGCCTGGGACCCCAGCCGAAGCGGACCTGGGTCCACAGGCCATAGGTCGCCTCGATGCCCGCGAAGCCGATCACCACGATCAGGCTGATCGCCAGGATGCGGCCGATCACCGGATGGGCCATGGCCTCCTTCAGGCCCTCGATGCGCGGGCGGTGCGGCGCGCGCGTGGTCGGGTCGGGGCGGCTCTCACGGACGAAGACCACCACGGCGATGGCCGAGGCGAGCGCGAAGCCGGCGGCGACCACCAGGGGGAGCTGGAAGCCCAGCGCGCCGCGGCTGGGCTGGGCCAACAGGCCGCCGATCGCCGGGCCGGTGGTGAAGCCGGCGCTGAACGCCGCGCCCATGATCCCCATGCGCGACGCGCGCTTTTCCGGCGGGGTTATGTCGGCCATCGCGCCCTGCAGGGTGGAGATGTTGCCGGCGAAGATGCCGGTCAGGAACCGGATCACGAAGGCCGCGATGATGTTGGGCGCAAAGGCCAGGGCGCCGTAGCTCAGCGCCACGGCGGTGATGGTGATGATCAGCACGGGCTTGCGGCCGATGCGGTCGGACAGGCGGCCCCAGAACGGCTCGCCGATGAACTGGCCCAGCGAGAAGGCGGAGAACAGCCAGGTCACCTCGCCGGCGTTGGCGTGGAAAGCCTTGGCGAAGAAGGGCAAGAGCGGGATCACCAGGCCGAAGCCGGCGATCATCAGATAGATCACGGCCAGCAGGACGATCAGGGCGCGGCGTTCCTCGGCCGGGGTCTGGGTGGCGTGGACGGCGCTCACGAGAGCGCTTCTTCGACAACCGGCTCTTCGCCCACATGGCCCTGGACGGTGCGCGGCGGCGCGCGGCGCGCGGCGCTGAGCGCCAGCAGGATCGCCGGCGCCACGATCAGGGCGCTCTGGTAGAACGGCGCGTTGATGCTGATGCCGGCAAACGTCAGCCCGGCGGTGAACGGGCCCACGAACCGGGCGAAGGCGCCGGCGGCATTGTTGAGGCCGAGGATCTGGCCCTGGCGGTGCGGGTCGGCGGTGCGCGAGATCAGGGCGCCGACATTGGGCCAGGCCACCGACTGGCCGACCGCGGTGACGCACATCAGGGCGGTGGTGGTCAGCAGGCCCGTGGAGAACGGCTGGATCAGCGAGCCCAGCACGGTCATGCCCATGCCGATCGCCAGCATGCGGCCTTCGCCGTACTTCTCCGATAGCGGCCCGGTGACGAAGAACTGGGTGAAGGCGGCCACGGCGCCGACCGCGGCGAAGCAGACGCTGATTTCCCGAGGGCCCCAGCCGAACCGCGCCTGGCCCCAGAGGCCGAAGGTGCTCTCGATGCCGGTGAAGGCGAAGCCCACCAGGAAGGTCAGAAGCATCAGCCGTCCGATCACCGGGTTTGAGACCGCGTCGCCGATCGCCGACCAGCGGCTCGGGCGATGGCTGATCGACTGGTCGCGCACCTTGCTCTCGCGGATGAAGAAGATGATCGCGGTGACCGCCACGGCGGAGAGCCCCGCGGCGATGAACAGCGGGATGCGGAAGCCGATCGGCCCGGCGTTGGTGTGGGCGAAGGCGCCGCCCACCGCGGGGCCGACGATCATGCCGACGTTCCAGGCCGCGCCCTGCCGCGACATCATCCGCGCGCGGCGCTCCGGCGGCGTCACGTCGGCGATATAGCCCTGGATCACCGCGCCGTTGCCGCTGGCCAGGCCGCCCAGGAAGCGGATGACGAAGGCGGTGGCGACGTTTGGCGCGAAGGCCAGCGCCAGGTAGCAGAGGCAGTTGCCGCTGATCGTCGAGATCAGCAGGGGCTTCCTGCCATAGCGGTCGGAGAGGCGGCCCCAGAACGGCTCGCCGAAGAAGCCGCCCATGGCGTAGGCCGAGAAGATCAGCGCGATCTGCCAGGGCGCGGCGTTCATCGACTTGGCGAAGAACGGCAACAACGGGACGATGATCCCGAAGCCGAGCATGTTGATGAAGATGACGGCGATCAGCGACGGCGCCGCCCAGGGGGACGGCGTCGACGCCTCCCGCGGCGCTGTGTCGGACATGGCCGCTAGTTAGGCCCGACCGCCCTCAGCGGCAAGGTTCGGCGTCGCCGTTCGGCCGAACGCGGGTCAGCGTTGGTTGTGGGTCACAGCGTTGGAGGCGTTCGCGCGCAACCCGAGAGGGAGCGAACGTTACGGGTTCTGCTTCTTCAGCTCGTCTTTGAAGCGGGCTTCGGCCTTGTCGACGAAGGCGCGGCAACCGGTGGGGTCGACGAAGGCGTCGGCCTTGCCGGCGTCGAGCAATTTGCGCTTGGCCTGCATGCCGTAGAACGCGCCGTGGGAGGCGATGAACACCTCGCAGGGCAGGGCCTTCCAGGTCGCGAAGCTGTGCTCATAGTCGGCGGTCTGGCCGGGATAGGTCTCGACCTTGCCGAGCTTGTAGCCGGGCAGGACGCTGGCCGAGCAGAGGTCGAGGGCCTGGCGCACCTTGCCAGCCACGGTCACCGGGAAGGTCCAGGTGGTGCAGCCCTTGGTGTGGCCGCCGGTGACGTGGGCGGTCAGGGTCAGTTCGCCGAGGCGGACCTTGTCGCCGTCCTTGACGATGACGTCGGGCTTCACGGCTTCGTATTCGAAGCGGGTGCCCTTGAGGAAGGGGTCGCCCCTGCCGCCGGCGCCGACGATCGCGCCGTCCGCCAGGCTGGCGTAGAACTTCACGTCCGGCGCGGCGGCGCGCTTGACCTCGGCCAGGCCCGCGGCGTGGTCGAAGTGCTCGTGGGTGTTGAGCAGGATCTTGATCTTTGCCGTGTCGAACCCGAGCGTGCGGATGTTCTGCACCACCTGATGGCCGGTCGGCGCATCGCCGCCGTCGATGACGATCAGGCCAGCCTTGGTGACGATCAGATAGGACGAATAGTCCGAGGCGCCGACGTAATAGAGCCCGTCGGCGATCTTGAACGGGGCATAGGGCAGGTTGCCCGGATCGGCTTGTTGCTGGGCTTGGCAGGTCCCAAACGCGAAAACGGCCGCCGAGAGGGCGACCGTTCCGAGAATTGCAGAGCTGAAGCGGCTCATGCGGATCTTTCCTATCGCGGCGCCAGGATCATGATCATCTGGCGGCCTTCCATGCGCGGCTCGTATTCGCACTTGGCGATCGGCTCGAAGTCGGCCCGTACGCGCTGGAGAAGTTTCATGCCCAGTTCCGGGTGGGCCAGCTCGCGGCCGCGGAAGCGCAGGGTCACCTTGACCTTGTCGCCCTCCTCGAAGAACCGGTTCATCGACCTCTGCTTGACTTCGTAGTCATGGATGTCGATATTCGGGCGGAGCTTGATCTCCTTGATTTCTTGAACTTTTTGCCGCTTCCGCGCCTCGTTCTTCTTCTTCTGCTCCTGGAATTTGAACTTGCCGTAGTCCAGGATTTTGCAGACGGGCGGATCTGCGTTCGGAACGATCTCCACCAAGTCGAGGCCGGCTTCTTCAGCGGCTTCCTGGGCGGAGGAGGTCGGCATCACACCCTGCTTCTCGCCATTCTGGTCGATCAGCAGGACTTTGGGGACGCGGATTTCATCGTTGATGCGCAGCCCGTCCTTGACGGGTGGGGCGTTCATGGGACGGCGAATAGGTCAGGCTCCTAGGATTGTTAAAACGCAAGCGCCGGCGCGCGTGGCGCACCGGTCTACCGTAGAGAGTATATGATCAAGGCCCTGCGCGCTATCAAGCCGCGCCGGCCTTGCCGGAAAGCAGGGAAGTGGCCGCCTGCGCCACTTTCGCCACAGGCAGTTCCGAGAGGTTTTTCGCCTGCAGGACGGCGACCTTGCCGCGCGGCGCCGACAGGGCCGGATCGGAAGCCTGCGAGAACAGCACCACGGTGGGCGCGCCGGCGGCAGCGGCCAGGTGCAGGGGCCCGGTGTCGTTGCCGATGGCCAGCGCCGCCTTGGCGCCCATGATGGCGATGCGGGCGAAGTCGGTGCGGGCGGTGAGGTCGCGGGCGCGGGGCACCTGGCGCTGGATCGCCTGGGCGAGCGCGGTCTCCTGCGGGCCGCCGATCACCACCACATCGAGGCCGCGGGCGTAGAGTATCCGGGCCAGCTCGCCGTACTTCTCCACCGGCCAGCGCTTTTCCGGGCGGTGGGCGGAGCCACCGGGCACGAACATCACATAGGGCTTGGGCTTGACCCCGACGGCCGTGGGGCGTTCGCCGGGCGCGCCCTGCAGCACCCAGGAGAGATCGGGGCCCGGCGCGGTTCCGGCCGCGGTGGGGGCGTCGGGCCAGATGCCGGCGTACATCAGCTGGTCGGCCTGGCGCTCCAGGGTGTGCATCTGGTTCCTGAGCAGATTCTTGTGCGGCAGGGAACAGCCGAAGGCGATGCCGGACCAGGCGGGCGGCCGGGGCCTTAAGGTCTGGAAGATCCGGTTGGAGTGCGCCGAGGTCTGCAGGTCGTAGACCCGGGCGTAGTTGGCCGCGCGCAGGCGGCTGCGCAGCGCCACCCATTCGCCGAAGCTCTCGGGCCGGCCGTCGGTGAACACCGCGTTGAAATAAGGCGAAGCCTTGGCCAGGCCCTCGAAGGGCGGGGTGGTCAGCAAGCTGACGTGGGCCTTGGGGTGGGCCAGCCGGATGCGCTTCATGGCCGCCAGGGCGAGCACGAAGTCGCCGAGCGCGGACAGCTTGATCACCAGGATCTTTTCGACGGTGCGCGTGGGCATCAGGCGCCCCCACCAAGCTTTGGCGCGCCCGTCCGGCGCATGTCGAGGACCCGTTGGTAGGCGGCCAGCGTCGCCTCGCACATGGCGTCGACGCGGTAGAGCTGGCGCGTGCGGTTCATGCCGCTCTGGCCCATCTCCAGCCGCCGGCCGGGGCCGAGATCGATGGCCCGCGCCATGGCCGCGGCCCAGGCGGTCGGCTCGCCCGGTGGGACCAACCAGCCGGTGATCCCATCGACTACGGTCTCGGTCGTACCGCCGTGGGCCGAGGCGATCACCGGGCGGCCCATGGCCTGGGGCTCGACGGCGGCGCGGCCGAAGCTTTCGGGCACGATGGTGGGCAGGATGGCGACGTCGGCGACCAGATAGGCGGCCGGCATGTCGTCGCAGTGGCCGACGATCTTGACGGTGTCGCCGAGCCCGGCGTCGGCCACCGCCTTGGCCAGCTCTTCGCCGAAGCCGGTGCGGCCCTGGTCGTCGCCGGCGAAGATGATCAGGAAGTCGTCGCGCCCCTGGGTCTTCAGCCGTTGCGCGGCCTCGATGATCGTCGCGTGCCCCTTGATGCGGGTCAGCCGCCCGGCCAGGACGAAGCGGGTGCGGCGGTCGGCGGCGTCGATTCCCCAGGCCGCCTTCAGCGCATCGACGCGGTCCGGCGTCACCCAGGCGGGGTTGAAGCGGTCGAGGTCGACGCCCCTTGGAATCGTCACAACCTTCTCAGGATCGGTGCCGTGCTCGGCCAGCAGGTGGTCGCGGGTGTAGTCGGAGTTGGCGATCACCAGGTCGCCGCGGGTCATCACCGCATTGTACCAGCGCTTGACGCCGGACCTGGCCTTGTAGATCCCGTGATAGGTGGCCACGAACGGCGTCTTGGTGGTCTGCGCCGCCCAGAGCGCGGAGAAGGCCGGGGCGCGGGACCGGGCGTGGACCAGGCTGACCTTCTCGGCGCGAATCAAGTCGACCAGCCGCGCGGCGTTGCCGAGCATCACCAGCGGGTTCTTCGACTGCACCGGCATCTGGGCGAGGCGGCCGCCATCGGCTTCCAGCCGCGCGGTCATGCGACCTCCGCGAGTGGCGACCAGCGCCTTGCCGCCGGCCGCGATCACCGCGCGCGCGACATCGATGGTGGTCTGTTCCGCGCCGCCGGTTTCCAGCTCTGGCACGACCTGAAGCAGGGTGAAATCTGGGGGGAGCGGCACACCCTCTGCATACGCCGAAACGGCATGGCGTAAAGGGCGCTGCGCGTCTAAGTGGCGCCTATGAGCGAAACCTCTGGAAACCTGACGCGCAGGGACGGCGAAACGCTGGCCTGGCGCCGCGTGGAAGGCCGTGGGCCGACGGTGATCTGGCTGGGTGGCTTCCGCTCCGACATGGCCGGGACCAAGGCTGCGGCGCTGGCGGACTGGGCGGCTCAATCCGGCCGGGCCTATCTGCGGTTCGACTATCTGGGCCACGGCGAGTCGAGCGGTGACTTGGCGGCCAACGGCACGATCACCCGCTGGCGGGAGGATGCGCTGGCGGTGCTGGACGAGCTGGTCGAGGGACCGGCGCTGCTGGTCGGTTCGTCGATGGGCGGCTGGATCGCCTGTCTGGCGGCGATGGCGCGGCCGAAGCGGGTGGGCGCGATGGTGTTGATCGCGCCGGCCCCGGACTTCACCGAGAAGCTGATGGCGCCGGGCATCCCGCCTCAGGGCCACGCGGACCTGGCCAAGTACGGGGTGTGGCTGCGGCCATCCGAGTATGGCGATCCCTATCCGATCACCCGGTCGCTGCTGGAGGACGGCGCGCGCTGGTCGATCCTGGGATCCGGGCCGATCCCGATCGTCGTGCCGGTGCGCATCCTGCAGGGCGGCGAGGACCCTGACGTGCCGTGGCGCCACGCCCTGGAGCTGGCCGAGACGCTGAAGGGGACGGACGTCACCTTCACCCTGATCAAGGACGGCGACCACCGCCTGTCGCGGCCGCAGGATATCGCGCGGCTGATCGCGGCGGTGGCGGAGCTCTAGTGTCCCGATTCCGAAGTCCGCATGCGCTCGTGGCAGGCTCTGACGAACTTCGGAATCGATGAGGACACTAGGCGCGCTCCGCCGCCAGGACCGCCGCCAGGCCCTCGCGGTAGGTGGCGTAGGCCGGCCGCCAGCCGAGCTCGGCCTTGGCGCGGGCGTTCGAGACGCGCTTGCTCTCGGCGTAGAAGCGCTGAGCGACCGGCGAGAGGCCGGCGTCGGCGAGGGGGATTTCCGGCGGGACGGGGAGGCCGAGCAGCTGGGCTGCGCAGGCGATGACGTCGGAGTTGGGCGCGGGCTCGTCGTCGCAGAGATTGTAGATTCCGCCGGGCCGCGGATGGGCGATGGAGGCCTCCAGGCCGGCGGCCAGGTCGTCCACGTGGATGCGGGAGAACACCTGGCCCGGCGCGACGATGCGGCGGGCTTCGCCGGCGCGCACCCGATCCAGCGCTGAGCGGCCGGGGCCGTAGATGCCGGGCAGGCGGAAGACGGTGACAGTCAGGCCCATGCCGCGGCCGACCTCCAGCCAGTCGCGCTCGGCGCCGACCCGGCGCGCGCCCTCCATGGATTGCGCGGCCAGCCGGCTCTGCTCGGTGACCCAGCCGCCGCGGCGGTCGCCGTAGACGCCGGTGGTGGAGAGGTAGCCGATCCAGTCGGGGAAGGCGCCGGCTCGCGCCATCGCCGGGACCAGGGCGCGCAGGCCGGGGCAGCCCTCGGCGTCCGGCGCGGCGGTGACCAGAATGCCGTTGGCCTCGCGCACCGCGCGCTCCAACTCGCCCGGGTTGCCGACCGGCACGGGCGTCACGCCCATCGCCTCCAGGCGCGCCTGATCGGCCGGGCGGCGGATGGTCCCGGCGACGTCCCAGCCCTCAGCCTGCAGCCGCGCCGCCAGCGCGCGGGCGGAAAAGCCGAAGCCAAAGACCAGCAGGCGCATGGCGCGCGCCTAGATCAGCGCCTTGAGGGTCGCCCGCGCGGCGTCGCCGTACTCGGGATGGGCGAGCGCAAAGGCGACGTTGGCGCGCAGCAGGCCGATCTTGTCGCCGCAGTCGTAGGTAGTCCCCTCATACTCCAGGGCGTGGAAATCCTGGGTCTTCATCAGGGTGGCCATGGCGTCAGTGAGCTGGATCTCGCCGCCAGCGCCGCGCGGCTGGGTCTCCAGGATATGGAAGATGTCGGGCTGCAGGATGTAGCGGCCGGAGATGAACAGGTTCGAGGGCTCGGTCCCGGCCGGCGGCTTCTCGACCATGCCGGTCATCTTGTTGAGGCGGCCCCTCTTTGCTTCATTGGCCCGCCCGTCGAGGGCCACGATGCCGTACTTGTGGGCCTCGCCCTCTGGGACCGGCTCCACGACGACGATGTTGCCGCCGGTCTTGTCATAGGCGGCGACCGCCTGGGCCAGCGCCGGGGGTTTCGCGGCCATCAGCATGTCGGGCAGCATCACGGCGAAGGGCTCGTCGCCGATCACGTCGCGGGCGCACCACACCGCGTGGCCCAGGCCCAGCGGGGCCATCTGGCGGATGAAGCTCATCTGGCCGGGCTGGCTGACGTCGGCGCGGACCTGCGCCAAGATATCGGTCTTGCCCCTGGCTTCCAGGGCGTTCTCGATCTCCGGATTGGAGTCGAAGTAGTCCTCGATCGCGCCCTGGCCGCGGCTGACGATGAACACGAAGTGCTCGATCCCCGCCGCGCGGGCCTCGGCGACGACGTAGGAGAGAATCGGCCGGTCGAAGACGTTGAGCATGTTCTTCGGCGTGGTCTTGGCGCCCGGCAGAACGCGGGTCCCCAGCCCCGCCACCGGCAGCACCGCCTTGCGAACTCGCCTGGTCATCCGACCCCTCCGAACCACTGTCTCCTTCGGGCCTAGAGGAGCCCGGGCGCGAAATCCACAGAGGGGCGTGGAAAAATCGCTCGGAACGCACGATCACGATTTCGGGAATTCACGAAGCCGTGTAAGAGTCTCGCGTTGTCGGGGGATTTTCCTCCATAGTCCTCCAGGGGAGCCATTCCATGAACGTTCGTATCATCACCTCCGTCGCCGCCGCCGCCGCCATGGCCCTGACGCTGTCCGCCTGCCAAAAGAAGGACGAAGCCGCCACCACCACGACGACGACGACCGCTCCGGCGGCTGACGCCGCGGCCGCTCCGGCGGCTCCCGCGGCCGACGCTGCGGCGACCACCACGACCACGACGACCCCTCCGGCGGCTGACGCCGCTGCCGCTCCGGCCGCCGCTCCGGCCGCCGGCGCGATGTCGTCGACCACGACCACGACCAAGAAGTAAGTTCCGACCCAACAGGGTTAGAACGAAGCGCGGCCGCCCCCTCACCGGGGCGGCCGTTTGCTTTTCAGCCTCTCCCAGCGCGCTGCGCGTCGGGGAAGAAGATCTTCACTCCACGGTGACGGACTTGGCCAGGTTGCGGGGCTGGTCGACGTCGGCGCCCTTCTGGACGGCGACGTAGTAGGCCAGGAGCTGGATCGGGGCCGACATCACCAGCGGCGCGATCAGCGGGTCGCAACGCGGCGCGGTGACCACCACGCGGGCCCCGGCCGGGGCGTGCCGTTCGCCGTCGGGATCGGTGATGAACACCACCTGGCCGCCACGGGCCATGACCTCGCTCATGTTCGAGGCCGACTTTTCGAAATAGCTGTCGAAGGGCGCCAGGATGACGATCGGCGTATTTTCGTCGACCAGCGCGATCGGTCCGTGCTTCAGCTCGCCGGCGGCATAGCCTTCCGCGTGGATGTAGCTGATTTCCTTGAGCTTCAGAGCGCCTTCCAGAGCCAATGGGTACATCGGGCCGCGGCCGAGGTAGAGCACGTCGCGGGCCTTGGCGATCTCCAGGGCGACGGCCTTCACCGCCTCCTCCAGCTTGATCGACTCGGCCATCAGGCGCGGGGCCTCCAGCAGCACCTGGACCAGGCGCTTTTCCTCGGCGTCGTCGATCTTGCCCCGCGCGTGGGCGGCGGCGACGGCCACGGCGGTCAGCACGGCCACCTGGGCGGTGAAGGCCTTCGTGGAGGCCACCCCGATCTCCGGGCCGCAGTGGATCGGCCAGACCACGTCGACCTCGCGGCCGATGGTCGATTCGACGGTGTTGAGCACGCCGGCGCTCTTCATCCCCCTGGCCTGGCAGTAGCGCAGGGCCGCCAGGGTATCGGCGGTCTCGCCGGACTGCGACATGGCGATGGCCAGCGAGCCGGCGTTGAGCGCCGGTTCGCGGTAGCGGAACTCCGAGGCGATCTCGACATCGACCGGCAGGTCGGCGAGCTGTTCGATCAGATACTTGCCCAGCAGGCCGGCGATGTAGGAGGTGCCGCAGGCGACGATCTGGATGCGCTCAAGCTTGGCGAAGTCGATGCCGCCGGTCACCGCGGTGCGGCTGGTCAGCGTGTCGACATAGGCCGCGATGGTCCTTTGGCAGCCCTCGGGCTGATCGTGGATCTCCTTTTCCATGAAGTGGCGGTAGTTGCCCTTCTCCATGACCGCGGCGGACGTCGCGAGCGTCTTGATCGGTCGGTCGGCGGGCAGGCCCGCCTCGTCGAAGATCTTCGCGGAGTGGTGGTCGATGATCACATAGTCGCCGTCTTCCAGATAGGCGACGCGGTTGGTGAACGGGCCCAGCGCCAGGCCGTCGGAGCCGATGAACATCTCGCCCTCGCCATAGCCCACCGCCAGCGGCGGGCCGTTGCGGGCGCCCATGATGACCTCGCGCTCGCCCCCGACCAGCACCGCCAGGGCGTAGGCGCCGCGCAGCTTATCCAGCGTGGCTTTGAAGGCCGCCTGCGGGTCGAGGCCGTCGTTCAGGGCCTCGTCGATCAGGTGGGCGACCACCTCGGTGTCAGTGTCGCTGGAGAACACCCGGCCCCTGGCGATCAGGCCGGCCTTCAGCTCGGCGAAGTTCTCGATGATGCCGTTGTGGACCACCGCCACGCGTCCGGCGATGTGCGGGTGGGCATTGCGTTCGGTGGGCGCGCCGTGGGTGGCCCAGCGGGTGTGGCCGATGCCGGTCTCGGCGATCAGCGGGTCCGCGGCGACCACGGCTTCCAGCTCGCGCAGCTTGCCGGGCGCCCGGCGGCGCGCCAGCTTGCCGTCGACCTGGGCGGCGATGCCGGCCGAGTCATAGCCGCGGTACTCGAGCCGTTTGAGACTCTCGATCAGACGCTCGGCGACCGGCTTGGTCCCGACGATGCCGATGATGCCGCACATGGGGTTTGGCGTCCTTTATGATAGATGCGTCGGGTAAGGTGGGGGCGTGTCCGTGTGCGGATTTAGCATTCGTCAGGTCCACGTCGACTAAATCTGGGTTTCGGATCGTTTCGTGAGCTCTTCATGACCAAACGCGCCTATTTCGGGACCGACGGCATCCGCGGCGAGGCCAATCGCTTCCCGATGACCGCTGAAGTCGCCCTGCGCTGCGGCATGGCGGCGGGCAAGCTGTTCATGTCCAAGGACGCGCGCCGCCATCTGGTGGTGATCGGCAAGGACACGCGGCTGAGTGGCTACATGGTCGAACCGGCCCTGGTGGCTGGATTCGCCAGCGTGGGCATGGACGTGCGCCTGCTGGGCCCGATGCCGACGCCGGGCGTGGCCATGATGACGCGCTCACTGCGCGCCGACTTGGGAGTGATGATCTCCGCCTCGCACAACGCCTACGTCGACAACGGCATCAAGCTGTTCGGGCCCGACGGCTACAAGCTCTCCGACGAGCGGGAGCTGGAGATCGAGGCGCTGATGGACCAGGGGCTGGCCGATGGGCTGGCGCCGCCCACCGAGCTGGGCCGCGTGGCGCGGGTCGACGATTCGCAGGCGCGCTATGTCGAGATCGCCAAGGCGACCTTCCCGCGGCGGCTGGACCTCTCGGGTCTGCGGGTGGTGATCGATTGCGCCCACGGGGCGGCCTACAAGGTGGCGCCGGTCGTGCTCTACGAGCTGGGCGCCGAGGTCATCAAGATCGGTGTCGATCCCGACGGCACCAACATCAACGCCGAGTGCGGCTCGACCCACCCCGAGGCGATGATCGCCGCGGTGAAGGAATACCGCGCCGACATCGGCATCGCCCTCGACGGCGACGCCGACCGCCTGCTGATCTGCGACGAGAAGGGCCAGATCGTCGACGGCGACCAGATCATGGCGCTGATCGCGGCCGACTGGGCCCGGCGCGAGAAGCTGCGGGGCGGCGGCGTCGTGGCGACGGTGATGTCGAACCTGGGCCTCGAGCGGTTCCTGCAGGCCCGCAAGCTGACGCTGGAACGCACGCCAGTGGGCGACCGTGCGGTGATGATGCGGATGCGCGAGGGCGGCTTCAACCTGGGCGGCGAGCAGTCGGGGCACATCATCCTGTCGGACTTCTCCACTACCGGCGACGGCCTCCTGGCCGCCTTGCAGGTGCTGGCGGTGCTGAAGGAGGGTGACAGGCCGATGAGCGCGCTGGCCCGCCAGTTCGACCCGGTGCCGCAGAAGCTGGAGAACGTGCGGTTCGGCGGCGGCAAACCGCTGGAGGACGCCGATGTCATGGGCGCCATCGCCGACGCCGAGCTGAAGCTGAACGGTTCGGGCCGCATCCTGGTCCGCGCCTCCGGCACCGAGCCGCTGATCCGCATCATGGCAGAGGGTGATGACGAGAAGCTGGTCAGCCAGGTGGTCAAGGAAATCGTCGGCGCGGTGAAGAAGGCCGCCGCCTAGGCCCGGCCGGAACAGCCGCCACGTCGCCGACCTTTATTTTTAGCAGGACGCAACGTTCGGCTGGCAACTGCATTACGCTGCGGCCTTGGCGGTCGTGGCTTTTGATTAATCAGAAGCTAGCAGGCCATTTGGCGCGTATGGTGTCAGAGGGGCTATAATCTTGAAAAATATGCTATTTGTGGGCGCATGCGCCCTCTCGTTGGCGTTCGGCGCTGGCGGGGCCCGGGCAGACGTCACAGTCTTCAATTCCGCGCCGACGGACGGCTGGCACTACGGTACTGGCAACGGCTATACGCCGGCGAACACTGCGGACCTCACCACCGACGCCGGCGACCAGCTCTCCCTGCGACTGCACGACAGGTTCCAACCGGCTTCGGCTTCGGTCGGCGATGTCTACAGCTTCGCCTTGGGCGCTCAGCAACTCAGCTACGACTGGGGCATCGACATCCACAGCGGCGACTTCACCGGCGTCACGGCGCTCCTGACCTTCACCAACGCGGCCGGCGGCGCCTTCAGCTACAATCCGCTGGCGGCCGGGAACGACAACTCGATCGCATTCGGCGACCAGCAGAACAGCTTCTATATGAACAACTTCCCGGGGCTGAACTTCAACCCGCTCATCGACAGCACCTATAAGGTCAACCTGACGGTCAACGGTCTGGCCGGCGGCGCGAAGTCCCTCGACGTCGTTGCCCAGCTGGGCAACGGCTTCTCCACGGCGATTCCCGAACCGGCCACCTGGGCGATGATGCTGATCGGCTTCGGCGGCCTGGGCGCTGCAATGCGCCGTCGTCGGGCGCAGACGGCGGTTGCCCTCGCCTGATCCGTTCTCTGCCTAGCTAGGTAAGAAGAAGCCCGGCCTCGAAAGAGCGCCGGGCTTCTCTTTGGTTGAATCCCACGCCTCGCAAGCGGGTTAACCCTGACGCACGGCAACCCTACCCAAGCCCTAATCATTGTGACAGACTGGTAATGTTCGGGGCGCTCGACCGTCCTGACTCGCTAAGAAACGTGGCTCGACAGAGCTTGGGAGGAACTATGGCTCGCTACCTCGCAATCGGGGGTGTGGCGCGACCGATGGGCCGGAGCATCAGCTCTCTGGCGTGTCTGGCTTTCGTCGTTCTGCTTGGACTGGCGTTCTGGGCCGGAGCCGCGTGGCTCGGCCAGGTGCTGCTCAATATGGGCGTGTCAGCGGGCGTCTGACTCCCGCCGAGATAGCCCGACGCCCTCGCCACCGGGGCGGCCGATGCTCGTGTAGGCGAAGCCGCGAGCGCGCATATCGTCCGGCTTGTAGATATTGCGCAAATCAACCAGCACGGGTGCGTTCATCAGCAGCTTGATACGGTCCAGGTCGAGCGCCCGGAACTGATCCCATTCCGTGATGATCACCAGCACGTCAGCGCCCTCAGCCACCGCGTAAGGATCGTCCTTGAAGTCTACGTCGCGGAGCATCCCGCGCGCCTCGTGACCCTCGGGGTCGAAGGCCAGGATCTTCGCGCCCTTGTCCTGCAGGGCTGGGATGATCGAAAGCGACGGCGCATCGCGCATGTCGTCGGTGTTGGGCTTGAACGTCAGGCCCAGGATGCCGACGGTCTTGCCCTTGGCGTCGCCGCCCAGGGCCTTGATGACCTTGCGCGCCATCGCCCGCTTGCGGTCGTCGTTGACCTTCACAGTGGTCTCCACCAACGCCACGGGCGTGCCGGCGTCTCGGGCCGTGCGCACCAGGGCGATGGTGTCCTTCGGGAAGCACGAGCCGCCGTAGCCCGGGCCGGCGTTCAGGAACTTGCCGCCGATGCGGCCATCGAGGCCAATACCGCGGGCCACCTGCTGCACATCGGCGCCGACGGCTTCGCAGAGGTCAGCCATTTCGTTGATGTAGGTGATCTTCAGCGCCAGGAAGGCGTTGGCGGCGTATTTGATCAGCTCGCTGGTGCGCCGGCTGGTGAACAGGATCGGCGTCTCGTTCAGATAGAGCGGGCGGTAGAGCTCGCGCATCATCGCCTGGGCGCGAGGCTCCTCAGTGCCCACCACAACGCGGTCGGGGCGCTTGAAATCTTCGATCGCCGCGCCTTCGCGCAGGAATTCGGGGTTGGAGACGATCGCCACGTCGGCGTCGGGCCGCACGCGCTTGAAGATCGCCTCGATCTCGTCACCGGTGCCGACCGGCACCGTGGACTTGGTGACCACCACGGTGAAGCCGTCCACGTAGCCGGCGATCTCTTCCGCCGCCGCGTAGACGTAGCTGAGGTCGGCGTAGCCGTCTCCGCGGCGAGACGGGGTGCCCACGCCGATAAACACCGCGTCGGCGTTGCGGACCGCCTCGGCGGCGTCGGTGGCGAAGAACAGGCGGCCGGCCTTGACGTTGGCGGCCACCAGCAAGTCGAGGCCCGGCTCGTAGATCGGGATGCCGCCGCTTTGCAGGTGTTCGATCTTGCCCGCATCCTTGTCGATGCAGGTCACGGTATGCCCGAAGTCGGCGAAACAGGCGCCGCTGACGAGGCCCACATAGCCTGTCCCGATCATCGCTACGTGCATGGAGAACCCTCGATCTTGAAGTGTAGGCGAATCTTGTTTGCAGGCGCGCTTTCAGCACGCGCCCGCCGATTTCGCCAGACGGCCTAGGCCAGAGAGGTAAATTTTGTGGGGCCGGATACCTATGGCCAACATCCCTCGGCAACATCTCTGGCCAGCATCTCTGGGCGCACACATCCGGGGAAGCCTCGCCACAGGATTGTCGCTTTCCCACCACCTCGTGGTCGCGAGCCGGACATCGAAGCGTACCAGCGCTCGGTGAAGCTGGCCGGTGAAGGCCGTTTCGGGCCGTTTAGAATGCGATCGAAAGTCCGATGACCAGCAAGAAGTCCCTGATCAAGGCCCCCCTCAAGGCCGCCGCCGCCGCGGGCGTCCTGGCGCTGGCCGTGGCCGGCGGTTACGTCGCCCACGCCGATGGCCTCAACGCCGGGGCGGTCAATGCCCATGCGACCCCGCCGCCCGGCGCGAGCGCCCTGCCGTCCTTCGCCGACATCGTCCAGCGCGTGGCGCCGGCGGTGGTGTCCATCGAGGTCGAGGGCAAAATCGGCCCGAAACAGATCGCCGACCCGCTCGGCGGTGGCGACGGCGACGACGATGCCAGCGGGCTGCCGCCGGAGCTGCGCCGGTTCTTCCAGCAACAGGGCCGTCAGGCCCAGCCGCAGACCCTGCACGCGGCGGGCTCCGGCTTCTTCGTCTCGGCCGACGGCTACATCGTGACCAACAACCACGTGGTGGAGAACGCCGACAAGATCACCATCCACACCGCCGACGACCGGACCTTCAAGGCCCGGGTGATCGGGCGCGACGCGGCGACCGACATCGCGGTGGTGAAGGTGGACGGGACGAACCTGCCGTTCGTCAGCTTCGAGGATCGCGCCAAGCCGCGGGTGGGCGACTGGGTGGTGGCGGTGGGCAATCCGTTCAACCTGGGCGGCACGGCCACGGCCGGGATCGTCTCGGCGCTGGGTCGCAAGAACGTCTCGGACTCCAGCTACGTCGACTACATGCAGATCGACGCGCCGATCAACCGGGGCAACTCGGGGGGCCCGACCTTCGACCTCTACGGTCGGGTTGTGGGCGTCAACACGGCGATCTTCTCGCCGTCGGGCGGCTCGGTGGGCATCGGTTTCGACATCCCCGCCGACGTGGTGGCCAGGGTCTCCAAGGAGCTGATCTCCACGGGCAAGATCACCCGCGGCTACATCGGCGCCCAGGTGCAGAACGTGACGCCGGACATCGCCGAGAGCCTGGGCCTGACGGGCAAGGGCGCGCTCGTCGCCGAGCTTACGGTAGGCGGTCCTGCTGACCGCGCGGGTCTTAAGCCCGGCGACCTGATCACCAAGGCCAACGGCCAGCCGGTGGAGAGCGCCACCGACCTGACCCGCGCCGTGGGCCTGGTCCACGCGGGCGATCCGATCCGCCTGGAAGTGCGTCACGAAGGCCAAGTCCGCGAGGTGGTGATCCGCTCGGGGACGCGTCCGTCGGAGGACCAGCTGGCGGCCAATGCGCCGAAGGGCGGCGACCACCAGGACGGCGACGGCGGCGTGACTGGCGCGCTGGGTCTTTCGGTGGCGCCGGATCCACAAGGCCAGGGTGTGCGGGTGGCTGGCGTCGACGCCGGTTCCGACGCCGCCCAGAAGGGGCTGCGCCGCGGCGACGTGATCCTGCAGGCGGGCGGGCGCGCGGCCCATGCGGCGGCCGACATCACCGCCGCGGTGGCCGAGGCCAAGAAGGCCGGACGCCATCAGGTGCTGCTGTTCGTCGCGCGCGGCGCCCAGCACAGCTTCGTGCCGATCGAGATCGGTCAGGGCTGACCCAGTCTTGAGGTCGGCGTCTTGAGGTCGGGGCTTTGAGGCCCCGGCTTCGGCGCCGGCCTCAGATTTCCTGGTTGTACTTGCCGACTTCCGGGCGTTTGGCCAGGCGGGGTTTCACTTCCTTGTGGAAGAGGGCGCGCATGTCGTCGTCACTCTGGGTCGACTCAACGACGACGACGATTTCCGGCTTGTTAGAGGAGGCGCGGACCAGCACCCAGGAGCCGTCCTCCAGGGCAACGCGGACGCCGTTGACGGTGATCAGGTCAACAATCTTCCGTCCAAGGATCATTCCGCCGGAATCGCGCAGCGCGGTGTATTCAGCGACCACGCTGTCGACCAGACCGTACTTCACTTCGTCGGCCACGTGCGGGCTCATGGTCAGCGAGGTGTAGGCGACAGGCAGGGCCTTCTTCAGGTCCGAGAGCTTCTTGCCGGGATTGCGGTCGAGCATCGACAGGATGGCGGCGGCGGCGACGATGCCGTCGTCATAGCCGCGGCCGATCGGCGGGTTGAAGAAGAAGTGGCCGGACTTCTCGAAGCCGGCGAGCGCGCCGAGCTCGGCGGTCTTGCGCTTGATATAGCTGTGCCCCGTCTTCCAATAGACTGTTTTCGCACCATTCTTCTTGAGCAGCTCGTCGGTGGCGAACAGGCCGGTGGACTTCACGTCGACCACGAAGGTGGCGTTGGGATGCAGGCCGGAAAGGTCGCGCGCCAGCATCAACCCGATCTTGTCGGCGAAGATTTCCTCGCCCTCGTCGTCGACCACGCCGCAGCGGTCGCCGTCGCCGTCGAAACCGAGGGCGAGATCCGCACCGGTCTCGCGCACGACCTTGGCCATGGCGTGCAGCATGACGCTATCTTCCGGGTTCGGATTATATTTCGGGAAGTTCCAGTCGAGCTCGCAGTCCATCTCGATGACTTCGGCAACGCCCATGGCCCGCAAAGCCTTCGGCGAGAAGGCGCCGGCGGTGCCGTTGCCGCAGGCGCAGACCACCTTCAGGGGTCGGGTGAGGTTCGCGCGGCTCGCCGCATCGGCGATGTACCGTTCGGCCACGCCGCTCACATGGGCCAGGGAGCCGCCCGGCCGCTGCTTCCAGGTTCCGGTGAGCACGATCTCCTTCAGGCGGCCCATTTCGTCGGGGCCGAAGGTCAGCGGGCGTTGCGCGCCCATCTTTACGCCGGTCCAGCCGTTTTCGTTGTGGCTGGCAGTGACCATGGCCACGCAGGGCGCGTCGAGGTCGAACTGGGCGAAATAGGCCATCGGCGAGGTGGCCAGGCCGATGTCGATGACTTCGCAGCCAGCGGCGATCAGGCCGATGGTCAGGGCCTGTTTGATGGACAGCGAATAGGCGCGGTAGTCGTGGCCAATGACGATGCGCTTTTGGCCGAGTTCGTGGATATAGGTCCCCAGGCCCAGACCAAGGGCCTGAATTCCCAGCAGATTGATCTCCGGCCCGAACAGCCAGCGCGCGTCGTATTCGCGGAAGCCGGTGGCCTTCACCAGCGGCAGGTTCTCGAAATCATAGGTGTTGGAGACGAGGTCGGCGCGGGGGGCGGGAAGCATCAGGACTCCGGAAGATCGCGGTAAGCCGCTGTCTTACGAGCCCAAACGTCGCAAGAAAGCAAGTTAGGCAGCCCCGCGCGAACATTGCCCCAATGGGGGAGGCGTGATCGACTGCACCAATGTCAGGAAGGACGGATGAGGGAGCATGGCCGCTCGCCGGAATCAAGGCGGCGAAGCGGTTGTGGGAGGCTGACGCTCTTTCGTCGGACTGGGCCAGCCTAGTTCTCTACCGAGCGTACCTGATCCTTTTCCCGGTCGGGGTCGTCATCCTGGTTGTCATGCCAGTCGCGCTCGGCGCGTGGCTCCTGCACCGAACGCTGATCGAAGGGCGGACCCTCCTCGTCTTCGTTGCGATTGGCTTGCTGCCGCTGATCCTTCGCCATTCTTTGCGTGTCCGGCTCGCCCTTCGACGGAATTTCTGGACACGCCGAGGCGTTCCGGTGACGCGCAGCGAGCAGCCTCGGCGCTTTTGGTTTTGGACCGGCGTCGAAGTTGTCTGTCGTTTGATCTTTCCGATGGCGGCCGCAGTCTACCTGCTTCTGGCGGCCGCGACGTTCCCCTAGGGGACTCGTCCGCTCTCCGCACCACCTACATCACGCCAGCGCGAAGGATATCGTGAACGTGCAGGATGCCGACCGGGCGGGCCGCGTCGACAACGAACAGCACGGTGACGGCCGGCGCCGGATCGCTCATCAGCGCGAGCGCCTCCGAGGCCAGCATGGCGGGCGGGACGGTCTTCTTCGGGCCCGGCGTCATCACCTGGCCGGCGGTGTGGTCCATCAGGCCGTCGATGTGGCGGCGCAGGTCGCCGTCGGTGATCGCCCCGGCCAGCTTGCCCGCAGAGTCGGTCACGCCGAGGATCCCCCAGCGCTTTTCGGTCATCACCAGAAGGGCATCTCGCATCGGCGTATCGGCGCCCACCAACGGCAATTCGCCGATACCATGCATCAGATCGCCGACTTTCCTCAGCATTGCGCCGATCTTGCCGCCCGGATGGAAGACCTGGAAATCCTGCGGCTTGAACCCGCGCCGCTCCAGCAACGCCACGGCCAGGGCGTCGCCCAGCGCCATCTGCAAGGTGGTCGAGGTGGTCGGCGCATTGACTTCGGCGGTGGCCTCGCCGGTGTCGGCGAGCTCAAGCACGGCGTCGGCGGCGCGGCCCAGGGCGCTTTTCGGATCGGCGGTCAGCGCGATCAGCGGAATCCCGAAGCGCTTGGCGTAGGCCAGGATGTCGGCCAGTTCGCGCGCCTCGCCGGACTTCGACAAGGCGACGATCACATCCTCGGCGGTGATCATGCCGAGGTCGCCGTGGCTGGCCTCGGCCGGATGAACGAAGAGGGCCGCGGAGCCGGTGGAGGCGAAGGTGGCGGCGATCTTGCGCGCCACATGGCCCGACTTGCCCATGCCGGTACAGATGATCCGGCCCGCTTTTCCAGGTGTTTGGGCGGCGTTCAGCAGGTCGACGGCGCGCACGAAGCTGGCGCCCAGGGCGGCCGATTGGGCGCTGAGCGCCTCGGCCTCGGCGGCCAGGACGCGGCGGCCGATGGCGACGGCATCGAAATCGCTCACTGCCCCAAGCCCTTCACTGCCCCAAGCCAATCACTGCGACGGATCCAGCGCCTGGCCCTGCGCCTTGCGCAGGGCGTCGCGGCCCTGGGCGGCGTGGCGCTGCGCCGCGTCGTTGGCCCGCTTCATCTGGGCCTGCATGGCCGGCGTGCGCTGCAGGGGCGTCGAGCCGAACGGATCGGGCGCGCGGTCGCCCAGCCCCTGCGGCCAGGCCAGCGCCAGCGCCACGGCGCCGACGGCGGCGAGGGCGAGGAACGGCAGGTACAGGCGGTCGAGCATGGAGGGTTCTATAGCTGCTTCGCCGTTCAGGGCCAAAGCTTGAGGGAGGGGGGCGAGGCGGGGGCGTTGCATCCCCAGCCCCGATGGATAAAAGCGCCCTCATTGCGTCGCCCTCTTTGCGTTACGGGAGCTCATCGCCTTGCCGACCCTGATCCTGCTGCGCCACGGCCAGAGCCAATGGAACCTCGAGGACCGCTTCACCGGCTGGGTGGACGTGGACCTGACGGCCGAGGGCGAGGCCCAGGCGAAGAAGGGCGGCGAGCTGATCGCGGCGGCGGGCGTGGCCATCGACCGCTGCTACACCTCGGTGCTGACGCGGGCGATCCGCACCTCCTGGCTGGCGCTGGCGGCGGCCGGCCAGAGCTTCGTACCTGAGGTCAAGGACTGGCGGCTGAACGAGCGCCACTACGGCGGCCTGACCGGCAAGAATAAGGCCGAGACCGCCAAGGAATTCGGCGAGGGCCAGGTGCACGCCTGGCGCCGCTCCTACGACATACCGCCGCCGCCGCTGGCGCCGGGCGGCGAGTTCGACTTCAGCCTGGACCGCCGCTACGCCGGCGCCGTGCTGCCCGACACCGAGAGCCTGAAGACCACGCTCAGCCGCGTGCAGCCCTACTGGGAACAGGCGATCGTTCCCGACCTGCGCGCCGGCCAGACCCTGCTGATCGCCGCGCACGGCAATTCCCTGCGGGCCATCGTCAAGCTGCTGTTCGGCATGAACGCCCAGGAAATCATCGACATCGAGATCCCCACCGGCAATCCGCTGTTGATCGAGCTGGACGCCGACCTGAAGCCGGTGACCGCGCGCTACCTAGACGCCGCGCGGGCGACCAAATTGCCGTCCCACGCGTCCGGCCCGCCGCCCAGGTGAGCGCATCCGACGCCAGCTGGATGCGCCGCGCCATTGCGCTGGCGGCGACCCATGTCGGCAAGACTGCTGACAATCCGTCGGTCGGCTGTGTGATCGTGGCCGACGGCGCGGCGGTGGGCGAGGGCGTGACTGGCGAAGGCGGACGGCCGCACGCCGAGGAAGTGGCGTTGGCCGCGGCGGGCGGCGCGGCGCGGGGCGCCACGGCCTATGTGACGCTGGAGCCCTGTGCGGAGCGCTCGTCGGGCGCGGCGTCGTGCTCCGAGCGGCTGGTCGCCGCGGGGATCAAACGGGTGGTCGTGGCGTGTGAGGACGCCTCGGCGCTGGCCGGGGGACGCGGCGCGGTGCATCTGCGGGGCGCCGGCGTCGATTTCGACCTGGGGTTGCTCGCCGACGAAGCCGCGCTGCTCTACGCCGGATATCGGCCACAACCGCAGGGCTAAGCATCTGGAAATGGGGCGTTAATGCATCTTGGCTAAGGTCAGGTAACCATAGCGCCTGACTTCCCACGGGATACATGTCCGAAGCCGCCCATATCGTCCGCCGGATCAACCAGGCCGAGGCCGAGAAGATCTGCGCCAAGCACGACCGGCTGTGGACCTCCAAGCCGGGCGGCGCGCGCGCGGTGTTCGCCTGGATGGATCTGTCCGGCGTGAACCTCTCCGGCAAGAACCTGTGCGACGCTGACTTCTCCGGCGCCGTGTTGGCCGGCTGCAATCTCGAGAACGCCCGGCTCGATCACGCGACCCTGTTCGGCGCCGATCTGCAAGACACCAACATGATCAACTGCTCGCTGCGCCGCGCCGATCTACGCGGCGCCTGCCTGCGCAACGCCAACCTCTCCGGCGCGGACATGTTCGAGGCCGACCTGCGCGAAGGCGTGCTGGCCGCGGCCGATCCGAAGTTCGGCTTCCGGCGCATCGAAGCGGGCGGCCCGAAGGTGGGCGACGCGCAGGGCGCCAAGCTGGTGGGCGCCAACCTCGAACGCTCGAAACTTTCCGGCGTCATCGCGGTGCGCGCCGACTTCACCGACGCGATCCTGAAGGACGCGCGCCTGGTGCGCGCGAACCTCAAGCAGGCGACGATGAAGGGCTGCAATCTTTCCGGCGCCGATCTGTCGGGCGCCGACCTCGCCGGCGCCGATCTGCGCGACGCGGTGCTGGTGGGCGCCAAGACGCTGCAGTGGAACGTGAGCGAGGCCAACATGGTCGGCGCGCTCACCGACAAGCCGGCCGGCATCGCCGCGTCGAGCCTGCCGTACAACACGATGATCAAGGATCACGCGCGCTGGTGCGAAACCGGCGGGCAGAGCGGCGCGCCTTCGGTGTTCGACGGCGCCGATCTGCGCGCGCTGGAAACCGTGCGCGGCTATAACCTGACGGCGCTGTCGGCGAAGGGCGCGGTGTTCTACGGCCTCGACATGGAGGGTGTGCAGCTGCAAGGCGCGCATCTGGAAGGCACGGACCTGCGCAACTGCAATCTGCGACGCGCGGACCTGCGCGGCGCCAAGCTCGCGGGTGCGAAACTTTCGGGTTCGGATTTGCGCGAGGCGCAGATGGGTCCGCTGTTGCTGGGCGCCGATCGCGTGCTGGCCTGCGACCTGCGCGGCGCCGAGTTGAAGGGCGCCGATCTTTCGGGCGCCGATGTGCGTCAGGCGATCCTCATCGACGCCGATGTGAGCCGCGCGAATTTTTCCGGCGCGCTGTTGCGTCAGGCGAACTTCACCGGCGTCACGCGGCACGGCGCGCGCGGCCTCGACGACATCATCTAACGATCCGAGAAAACGGTGCGGCAAAAAGGGCGGCGCGATCACTCGCGCCGCCCGTCTCTTTGCTTGGCTAAAGACGCGGGGACTACGCGGCCTTTTCGGCTTCGATCAGGGTCGACGCGGGCGTCGTGTTGATCGCGATCTGGCGCGGCTTCAAGGCTTCGGGAAGTTCGCGCTTCAAGGCGACCGAGAGCAGGCCGTCGGCGAGACTGGCATCCACCACGACGACGTAGTCGGCGAGCTGGAAGCGACGTTCGAAATTGCGCTCGGCCAGGCCGCGATGCAGGAACCGGCGCGGCTCGTCATTGGCCGCCTTGCGGCCGGCGACGGTGAGCAGGTTTTCCTTCACTTCGATGGAGAGTTCTTCCGGACGGAAGCCGGCGACCGCGATCTCGACGCGGTAGGCGTTCTCGTCAGTGCGCTCGATGTTGTAGGGCGGATAGCCCGAGGCGGAGTCGGCCGCGGCGGTGTCGAGCAGATCGGCCAGGCGGTCGAAGCCGACGACGGATCGGTAGAGCGGGGAGAAGTCGATCGTACGCATGAGTTCACATCCTTCTTGTCAAGCAAGGTGCGTTTAAGTTTGGGCGCCTCTGCGAGCCATCAGGCCTCGCGGCGGCGTCCAGAAGGCCCGGACATCCAGCGCCTTCCGAGCATGAGGTAGGCGAAGGTTTCTTTCGTTCAAGGCCTTGCGCTTTAGACCACGACGATCGCGCTCGCTGCGTCAGGGGCGCACACTACGCCGAGGGCCTGATGTCACCGTGCAGAGCGGCTACATGCCGCAAGCGCTCGTCGTGCAGCTCGGGCGGGCAGTTGGATTCACGCTCGCCGCATCGAGCCGCGTGTGAACTTGCCGTCGACGCGAAGATCATCGCCGCGCGGTCAGGCGCCGGACGCAAATTTCGATCACGCGAAATACGATGCGATCGGCGAAAGCGATCGCATGGCGCCGCGCTTCATCAAGCGCGCGATCGCAACGAACGCCGCCGCGTGATGGCGATGAAAACCGCGGCGTAAAATCACACCGATCTCTGACGGTTTACGAACAGCGCGAATGCATTCACCCTCACCCGCGGGTTGGGATTCGCACGCATGGCGACTCTGCAAGAGCTGACCGATCGCATCCGCCGCGCG
>JBBQTP010000044.1:0-27100 GCA_038213205.1 Caulobacterales bacterium | reverse complement strand
CCGCTCGGCAAGGGCCAGCGCTGCCTGATCACCTCGCCGCCGCGGGTCGGCAAGACGGTGATGCTGCAGAACATCGCCAAGTCGATCGAGACCAACCACCCCGAGTGCTACCTGATCGTCCTGCTAATCGATGAGCGCCCGGAAGAAGTCACCGACATGCAGCGCACCGTGAAGGGCGAGGTGATCTCCTCGACCTTCGACGAGCCGGCCACGCGCCACGTGCAAGTCGCTGAAATGGTTATCGAAAAAGCGAAACGCCTGGTCGAGCACAAGCGCGACGTGGTGATCCTGCTGGACTCGGTCACTCGCCTTGGCCGCGCCTACAACACCACGGTGCCGTCGTCCGGCAAGGTGCTGACCGGCGGTGTCGACGCCAATGCCCTGCAGCGCCCCAAGCGCTTCTTCGGCGCCGCGCGGAACATCGAGGAGGGCGGCTCGCTGACCATCATCGCCACCGCCCTGATCGACACCGGCAGCCGGATGGACGAGGTGATCTTCGAAGAGTTCAAGGGGACCGGTAACTCGGAAATCGTGCTCGACCGCAAGGTCGCTGACAAGCGGGTCTACCCGGCCATCGACGTGATCAAGTCCGGCACCCGCAAGGAGGAGCTGATCACGCCGAAGGAGCACCTGACCAAGACCTACATCCTGCGTCGGATTCTCGGCCCGATGGGCGCCCAGGACGCCATCGAGTTTCTGCTCGACAAGCTGCGCTCCTCGAAGACCAACGAGGAATTCTTCCAGTCCATGAATACCTAAGGCCCCGGCGCGGCGCGGGATGCTCAAGGTCTTCACCTTCGGCGACTCCCGATCGCGACGCGTGCTCTGGGCGCTGGAGGAGATCGGCCTGGCTTACGAGCGGGTCGAGCTCCCCGCATGGCCGCCGCGCAGCCAGGGGGACTATCTGTCGGTCAATCCGGCGGGGACGGTCCCGGCCATCGAGGACGGCGATGTCCGCCTGACCGAGAGCCTGGTGATCTGCGAATACCTCGGCCGCACCTACGGCGGCGGCCTGGTCGTGGCGCCCGACGATCCTGACTTCCTGCGCTACCAGGAACTGATCCACTTCGGGGAGGGCACGCTGCAGCCTCCACTCGCCTGGGTCCGTCGGTTCGGCCAGCTCTCCGAGACGGCGCTGGCCGAGTGCCGGGGCGCGTTCGCGGACCGGCTGCCGGCGGTCGAGCAGGCGCTGGGCGATGGGCGTCCGTTCCTGGTGGCCGATCGGCTGACCGTCGCGGACCTGTCGGTGGCCTTTGTGCTCAACCTTTCCAAGACCTACGGCATGGAACCGCTGATCACGCCCCGGACCTGGGAATACCTGACGCGTTTGAGGGGCCGTCCGGCCTTCCGGCGCGCGTATGGCTTGGCCTGACCCGGCCCTACCCGTTCTACTTGTGTTTCACGTGAAACATCGGGCTATGGAATGAGCAGGCTCGCCCCGATCGTCGCGCGGCTTTCGTGGGCCGCTCGGGCGTCGGCGAGGGCGAAGGTCTGGCCGATCTCGACCTTGATCTTGCCCGAGCCGATCATCTCGAACAGCGCGCCGGCGCTGGCGTCCAGTTCCTCGGTGGTCGCCTGATAATCGCCCATGGTCGGGCGCGTGAAGAACAGCGAGCCGTTGACCATCAACTGGCGGCCCTCCACGGCTGGCGGTGGTCCGGACGCGTTGCCGAAGCTGACGAACACGCCGCGCCGCGCCAGACTCTTCAGCGTCCCCTCGAAGGTGTCCTTGCCCACGGAATCGTAGGCGACCGGCACGCCCTTGCCCTCGGTGATCCGCCGCACCTCGGCGGCCACATCCTCGGTGCGGTAAAGGATCACGTGGTCGGCGCCCAGTTCGCGGGCCCGCGCCGCCTTCTCCTCGGAGCCCACCGTGGTAATCACCACGGCGCCCAAGGCCTTCAGCCACTGGATGGCGATCTGCCCCACCCCACCCGCGCCGGCGTGCCAAAGCACCGTTTCGCCGGCCTCAACCTTGTGCAGCCGCCGGACCAGGAACTCGACGGTCATCCCCTTGAGAAGCGCGGCCGCCGCGATCTTCAGGTCGATGCCATCCGGCACGGCCACGGCGCGTTCGGCCGAGACGACGGACTGTTCGGCGTAGGAGAAGGTGGTCCCAGCCGCCGCGACCCGGTCCCCGACCTTGAACCGCGTGACGCCCTCGCCGATCGCCTCGACGACGCCCGCGGCCTCACCCCCCAAGCCGGACGGCAGCTTCATCGGGTAGAGGCCCGAGCGCAGGTAGGTCTCGATGAAGTTGATGCCGATCGCCTCATGGCGGATCAGCACCTGGCCGGGCTTCGGCTGAGGCTCCTCGACCTCGACGAGTTGCAGAACCTCGGGCCCGCCGGTCTGCTCGAAACGGATCGCGCGCATAATTCGATGGTCCTTTTGGAAGAAGGTTTCGTCGCGGTACTAGCGCGCGGGGCCGCTCCACGGCCATATGGAAACCGAAACGGGAGCCCGGCTCGCATGAAGATGACCATCGAAGTGGACTGTTCGCCTGAGGAGGCGCGGCGTTTCCTCGGCCTGCCGGACGTCAGCACCCTTAATGACCATCTGGTCGGCGAGATGAAGAAGCGGATCGACGCCAATATGTCGATGATTTCGCCCGATGAGCTGATCAAGAACTGGATGAGCTTCGGGGCCGGCGCCCAGGAGCAGTTCCGTAAGCTGATGGACGTGGGCCTGAGCGCCGCCGCCCCTAAAAAGTAAAAGGGGAAAATGACCGACACCATTTTCGCGCCGGCCACGGCGGCCGGCCGGGCAGCGGTGGCTGTGGTGCGTCTGTCTGGCCCCGCGACCGCCCAGGCCGTGCGCGCCCTGACCGGCCGACTGCCCGCCGCCCGCCGCGCCAGCCTTCGCACCCTGCTGGACGGGGCCGGCGGGGCGATCGACGAGGCCCTGGTGCTCTGGTTCCCGGCGCCGCGCAGCTACACCGGCGAGGACAGCGCCGAGTTCCACGTCCACGGCGGCTCAGCCGTGACCGCAGCGTTGATCGAGGCCTTGGCAGCACTGGGGCTGCGCTTGGCAGAACCCGGGGAGTTCACGCGCCGCGCCTTCGAGAACGGCCGCTTGGATCTCGCCCAGGCGGAGGGCGTCGCGGACCTGGTTGACGCGGAGACGCAAGCCCAGCGCCGCCAGGCCCTGGATCAACTCGGCGGCCGGCTCTCCGACGTCCAGGCTCGGTGGCGCGCGGCGCTGACCTTGGCGCTGGCCATGTACGAAGCCGCCGTCGATTTCCCCGACGAGGAGCTCCCGGCCGATGTCGCGAGCCGCGCCCGGCCGATCCTCGAGGGCCTGATCGCCGAACTGGATGCCGCCGTCACCGACGCCGAGCGCGGGGAACGGGTGCGCGAGGGCTATCGCATCGCCCTGTTGGGCGCCCCGAACGCCGGAAAGTCCACCCTGCTCAATGCCTTGGCCAAGCGCGAAGCGGCCATCGTCACCGCCACACCCGGCACCACGCGGGACATCATCGAGGTCCCCATGACGCTCGGCGGCTACAAGGTGATCATCGCCGACACCGCCGGTCTGCGGAACACCGAGGACGAGATCGAGGCCGAGGGCGTGCGCCGCGCCGAGGTCTGGGGCTACGGCGCGGACCTGCGGGTATGGCTGGTGGACGGCTATGGCGAGCCGAACCCCGCGCCGCCCGCCTCGATGCAGGTCGGCGACCTGATCCTGCTGACCAAGCGCGATCTGGGCGAGGGGCTCGACGGCCTGCCCGGTGAACCGTTCACCGCCAAGAGCCCCAATGACGTCGCCTGGTTGGAGCGCAGCCTCACGGACTCCGTCGTGGAGGCGCTAGCAGGCTCAGAGCCGCCCGCCGCCACCCGCCTGCGCCATCGCGACCTCCTCGACGAGGCCTCTGAGCGCCTGCGCCACGCGTTGTACCAGGACAACGCCCTCGAACTGGCCGCCGAGGACGTGCGCCTCGCGGCCCGTGCCCTGGACCGCATCACCGGCCACATCGATCCCGAAATCGTTCTGGGAGCAATCTTCGCGACGTTCTGCATCGGCAAATGAGCGCGGGCCGTTGTTTCACGTGAAACACTGCCGCCCTTCGACTATATGCAGCGCTCCATGACCAGCTGGCCCCCCCTTTGACCTGGGACGTGATCATTATCGGCGGCGGCCATGCCGGCTGCGAGGCGGCGGCCGCCTCGGCGCGGTTTGGCGCGCGCACCCTGCTGCTCACCCACAAGCTCGACACCATCGGCGAGATGAGCTGCAATCCGGCGATCGGCGGCCTGGGCAAGGGCCACCTGGTCCGCGAGATCGACGCTCTGGATGGCCTGATGGCGCGTCTGGGCGACAAGGCCGGCATTCAGTTCCGCCTGCTGAACCGTTCCAAGGGCGCCGCCGTACGCGGCCCGCGCTCGCAGATCGACCGCAGGCTCTACCGTGAGGCCATGCAGGCCGAGTTGGCGCAGACCGAGAACCTTTCGATCACCGCCGAAGCGGTGGAGGACCTGATTGTCGACGATGGCGTGGTCGTCGGCGTCCTGGGCGCCAGCGGGCAGGACTACCGCGCCGCCCGCGTGGTCCTGACTACCGGCACCTTCCTGAAGGGCGTGATCCACCGGGGCGACCAGCGGATCTCCGCCGGTCGGGTGGGCGACGCGCCGGCTATCGGCCTCTCCGACCGGCTCTATGCGTCCGGCCTTCGCATGGGCCGCCTGAAGACCGGCACCCCGGCCCGCCTCGACGGCGCGACCATCGCCTGGGACGGCCTGGAAATGCAGGCCGCCGACGCTGAGCCCGTGCCATTCTCCTTCCTGACCGAGGCGATCACCACCCGCCAGATCGAGTGCGGCATCACCTACACCACCGCGCAGACCCACAAGATCATCGCCGAGCGCCTGGGCGAATCCGCGGTCTACGGTGGCAAGACCACCGGCATCGGCCCCCGCTATTGCCCCTCCATCGAGGACAAGGTGGTGCGCTTCGCCGAGCGCGACAGCCACCAGATCTTCCTGGAGCCCGAGGGCCTGGACGACACCACGGTCTATCCGAACGGCATCTCCACCTCGGTCAGCGAGGAAACCCAGGACCTCTTCCTGCGCACCATCCCCGGGCTAGAGGCCGTCCAGGTGAAGCGCTACGGTTACGCTATCGAATACGACTACGTGGACCCCCGCGAGCTGTTCCCGACCCTGGAGGTCAAGGCGCTGCCGGGCCTCTACCTGGCCGGCCAGATCAACGGCACCACCGGCTACGAGGAGGCGGGGGCCCAGGGCTTGGTCGCCGGCCTCAACGCCGCCCGCGCCGCCTCGGGCGCCGACGCGGCGTGCTTCGCCCGCGACGAGGCCTATATCGGCGTGCTGATCGACGACCTGGTCACCCGCGGGGTCACCGAGCCCTATCGGATGTTCACCAGCCGCGCCGAGTTCCGCCTGATCCTGCGCGCTGACAATGCCGACCAGCGGCTGACCGCCAAGGGCGAGGCCCTCGGCGTCGTCGGCTCGGTCCGCGCCATAGCGTTCGGCGAGAAGGCGAGGGGGCTGGCTGACGCGCGGGCCGCCGCCGCCGGTCTGACGCTCACGCCGTCGCAGGCGGAGAAGGCGGGATTGCCGGTCAAGGCCGATGGCCAGCGGCGTAACCTATCGGAATTGCTGGCCTATCCGGCGATCGGCTTCGACGACCTGGCGCGCCTTTGGCCGCAGATCAGCGCGTGGACGCCCGCCGTGCGCGAGCAGGTGGAGATCGACGCGTCCTACGCCGGCTATCTCGACCGCCAGGCCGCCGACGTCGCCGCCTTCCGCCGCGACGAGAACCTGACCCTGCCGGCCAAGCTGGACTACGCCCAGGTCGGCGGCCTCTCTAACGAGGCCCGCGAGAAGCTGGCCGCCGTGCGGCCGCTGACGCTTGGCCAGGCCGCCCGCATCGAGGGCGTCACGCCCGGAGCCCTGACCGCCCTGCTGGCCCATGTCCGCCGTCGCGCCGCCTGATCTTTCGCAGCGAGGGGCGGTTCCGCCCGCCGAGCTGATGGACGCCGCGGGTTTCGCCCGGCTGAGCGGCGCCACGCCGGCCCAAATGGCCGATCTGGAGCGCTTCCGCGCCATGCTGGCCGAGCGCAACGAGGTGATGAACCTCGTCGGGCCCGCCTCGCTGCCGGATTTCTGGTCGCGTCACGCCTGGGATAGCGCCCAGCTACTGAAACTGGCCCCCGACGCCCGCGCCTGGGCCGACCTGGGCGCCGGCGCCGGCTTGCCGGGCCTGGTGCTGGCGATCCTCGGCAAAAGCACGCTCGGCTTCCACGTGGACCTCGTGGAAAGCATGACCAAGCGATGCAAATTCCTGGTCGACGTGGTCGAGGCGCTGGACCTGCCGGCTACCGTCCACAACGCGCGTGCGGAAAACCTCGATCTAACTGTGGAGATCGTCGCCGCGCGGGCTTGTGCGCCGCTCTTCCGCCTGCTCCGGTATGCCCAGCCCTACCTTCAGTCCGGGGCCACGGGATTGTTCCTCAAGGGACAAGATGTGGTATCTGAGATGAAGGAAGCCGCTAGATATTGGGAATATGAGGCCGACGTCGTGCCATCCAAGAGCGACCCCCGCGGCCGCATCGTTCGTGTGAAGAGGCTGGGCCGTGCCCGTAAAGTCTGACCGGTCAGCCCTAGACAGACGTCTGCGCGTGCTCGTCGTCGCCAACCAGAAGGGCGGCGTCGGCAAGACCACGACCGCCATCAACCTCGGCACGGCCCTGGCGGCCGTGGGCGAGCGCGTGCTGCTGATCGACTCCGATCCGCAGGGCAACGCCTCCACCGGCCTCGGCATCGGCCGGGCGCTGCGAAAATACACGCTCTACGACGTGCTGATGGGCGAAAAGACCCTGCTGGAAGCAGTGGTGAAGACCTCCGTGCCCGGCCTGCACCTGACGCCCTCCGATCCGGACCTCTCCGGGGTGGAGATGGAGCTCGCCCAGGACGCCCGGCGCTCCTTCAAGCTGCGCGATGCGCTCGAGCCCCTGCGGGACGCCGGCGACTACACCTACGTGCTCATCGATTGCCCGCCGTCGCTCAACGTCCTGACCGTCAACGCCATGGCCGCCGCCGACGCGGTGCTGGTGCCGCTGCAGTGTGAGTTCTTTGCGCTGGAGGGCCTCAGCCAGCTGATGCGAACCATCGAGCTGGTCCGCGCCAGCCTCAATCCGAAGCTGGAGATCCAGGGCGTCGTGCTGACCATGTACGACCGCCGCAACAGCCTCTCGGCCCAGGTCGCCAACGACGTGCGCGGCCACTTCGGCGAGACGGTCTACCAGACGGTGATCCCCAGGAACGTGCGGGTCTCCGAGGCGCCGTCGTTCGGCAAGCCGGCGCTGGTCTACGATCTCGCCTGCGCCGGCAGTCAGGCCTATCTGAAGCTCGCCCGCGAGGTGGTGTTGCGCGAACGCGACCGCCGCCGCGTGATGGCCTGACCGGTCCCACCGCCGAGCTATGGAGAAGTACGCCTTTGAGACCCCGCTGGGGGACATCTGGCTCTGGGGCGAGCCGGACGCCTTGCGCGGCGATCGGCCCATCGTGCTGTTCATCAACGGCGCCTTTTCCATCCCGCGGCCCCGGTCGTTCGACCTGCAGGGACTGATGCCGGAGGCCGCGGTGTTTAACGCGCATCTGCCGGGCAACCACTCGCCATGGCTCGTCGCCCAGTCCGTCGGCGTGTTCGCCGCCGCTTTTTCCAGCGTTCTGGACGAGCTCGGCCGACCCGCTGTGGTCGTGGGCGCCTCGGCCGGCGCGCTGGTGGCGATGGCGATGCGCTCCGCACATCTTCGCGGCCTGGTCCTGGTCGAGCCCATCCTGCGCACAGGCAAGCTGTGGCCGCTGGTCCCGAGCCTGCGCGAAAGGCTTGCCGAGCAGCCGGACGACGCGGCGCTGCGCGCCTTCATCTGGGCCGTGTTCGGGGTCTCTGAAACAGCCCTTGAGGACCGGGACTACCGCGACCTCGCGGCCAAGCTGAGCGTTCCGAGCTGGGCGGTGTTCGGTGGCGAGCCGCTGTACCCCGAGCGCCCGGTCGAGCGCCTCCCCAGCCTGGTCGACGAGCCGGAGCGCGACCTGTTCCGCAACCGCGCCGACGTCCGCACCGAGGTCATCGCAACCGTGGGCCACAATGTCCCCGGGTACGCGATCAACTTTCTGCGGGGCCATACGCGCGACTTGCTCGCCCGTTGTGGCCTGACGCGCGAGGGCTCGGCATGAGATCGCCTCGCGCCGCCGCCCGGGACCGGGTAGGACTCTTCATCGCCGGTTGCCGCCGGCCACGGGATCGGAACTGACATGGCCGAGGGCCGCAGAGGATTGGGTCGCGGACTGTCCGCCCTGCTGGGCGAGGCCGAAGACATTGCGCATTCGGTCGAACCGTCCGAGGGGGTCCGCGCGATCCCCATCGAGCTGGTCCACCGCAACCCCGACCAACCGCGCCGCCACTTCCCAGACGACGAAATCGCTGAGCTGGAAGCCTCGATCCGCGACAAGGGCGTGCTGCAGCCGATCCTGGTGCGCCCCTCGCCCAAGTCCGCGGGCGAATACGAAATCGTCGCCGGCGAGCGCCGCTGGCGCGCGGCGCAGAAGGCCGGCCTGGCGATCATTCCGGCGCTGATCCGCCTGCTCGACGACGACCACGCCTTCGAAATCGCGGTCATCGAGAACGTCCAGCGCGAAGACCTCAACGCGATGGAAGAGGCCCAGGCCTACGCCTCGCTGATGAAGCGCATGGCCTATACCCAGGACAAGGCGGCCGGCGCGGTCGGCAAGTCGCGCAGCCATGTGGCCAACACGCTTCGCCTGCTGCAGCTCCCGGAGAGCGTGCAGGACCACGTGCTGTTCGGCCGCCTCACCGCCGGCCATGCGCGCGCCATCCTCAGCGCCGACGATCCTGAAGGCTTGGCGCAAGCCATTGTCGCCAAAGGCCTTTCCGTCCGCGATGCGGAGGCCCTGGCCAAGCGCGGCGGCGTCGGTTCGGCGGCCCGCAAGGGCTCGGGCCCGCGCAAGGCGCCCAAGGACACCGACACCGCGGCCCTGGAAACCGACCTCGAGGACGTGCTGGGCATGAGCGTCGACATCACCGACCGCGGCGGGGCCGGCGAGGTGCGGATCAAATACGCCACCCTCGAACAGCTCGACGATCTCTGCCGCCGGCTGACGCGGGCATGATCCTCGCCCAAGGTCAGAAGGTAAGGCTGCGCAACATCGGTGTGCGCGACCTGAAAGCCTGCGCGCCGCACATCTACACGCTCTCAATCACCGAGCCGCTGACCGAGCCCAAGCGCATCCGCGAGGTTTACGACCAGACCGGCTTCTGGACCCCGACCTCTGGCGCCGTGGCCATCGAAACCGTCGGCAACGGCGAGAAAGAGCGACTGATCGGCACCCAGCAATTCTATGGCTCGGGCCCTGGCATCCACGGCTTGGAGATCGGCTACATCCTCCACGACGAGGACGACCGCGGCAAAGGCTACGCCTCCGAGGCCCTGAAGCTGTTCTCCGACCTGCTGTTCGCCGAGCACCCGGAGTGCCACCGCCTGCAGCTGATCATCGAGACCTGGAACGACGCCTCGGCGCGCCTGGCCGAAAACTGCGGCTACGCCAGCGAGGGCATCCTGCGCAAGGCCGGCTACTCCTCGGCCGAGGACCCCAGCGACTGCTTCATCTACTCGCGGGTCCGGGACTAACCCTCGCCGCCCTCTCCCTCGCCCTTGGCCTTCTGGTCGATGTTGGTGGGCGCGGTCTTGACGCCGGTGCGGTCCTCTTCGCGGGCCCCCTGCAGGATGCCGACCAGGCCGTAGTTCCCCTCGTGGCAGGCGTATTCGTAGACCTGGCCGGGGATGTGCCCGAACTCATATTCGCCGCCCCAGGGCTTGGCGAACACCGTCGGATCCTCCACCCAGAAGGCGTAGTGCAGCCGGTCCTTGGCGACCCGGGTAAACCGCTCGGTGACCCTCAGGTGCTCGGACGCGCCGCGGAACACCTGCTCGGGATGGAAGTTGGTGGTCTCGACTACCAGGGTGTCGCCCTCCCAGTGGCCGATCGAGTCGCCCATCCAGGGCCGCACCGAGGCCGCGATGTGCTGTGTCGTGTTCAGCCGAACGATGCGGGTGTCGTGGACCATCTCCACGTCGATGGCGACCTGATCCTTGGTCTGCACGAACTGGTAGGTGTTGTTGTAGAGCCCCGGCAGCATCACCGGCCCCGAGGAATTGCCGAACGACAGCAGGCAGCGCTCGCCGAGCGCGCGGGTCTCCGGATTGTCGCTGGGGCCGCTCCCCGCCGGCAGGGTGCGCGCGCCGAACGGATTGACCTTCACATCCTTGCGCAGCGGCACGCGGCCGTCGGCCGTTGAGGTGATGAAGCCGTTCCTGGGTTGGCCGTTCACCCGCATGACCACGCTGCCTGGGTCGGTCCAGGCGGCGTTGTAGTTGCAGTTGGCGCCGCGACCGCCGGAGCAGTCGGCCGGCAGGTCGGTGACCTTGGCGTTGGGGTCGGTGGGCTTGTTGCCCAGGTCGATCTGCGCCTGCACCGCGCCCTCGATCTTGCGGGTCTCCACGTCGGTCAGCACCAGGTTGGGTCCCCAGCGCGGGTTGCGCTCCAGGCGGGAGACGGTGGCGCTGGTCCAGACGCCCTGCAGGTCGGCATGGCCGTCGGCGGCGCGCGGCGCGTGATAACCGGTATTCGGCGGGGCAGGAGCCTGGGCGGCGGCCAGGCTCGGCGCGAGCGCGAGGCCGGAAGCCCAAATGCAGGTCGACAGGGCCCGCGCCTTCAGATGCTTGGCGATCATAGCGGTCCTCCCCAGAACCTGCGGTCAGTCGTGACCACTAATTTTCTGAAGTATCCCGGCCTTCGGTGGCCCCGGTCAAGAGAAGGGTCAAGCGAGCGCTCGCAAGTTTGGGTCTAGAGACCCAGGCGTCTGGCGCGGCCCGCGACGGTGAACGCCAGCCGCTCGGCGATCAGGCTGTCGGGCGATCCGGCGGTCTTGCAGAGGCGATCGGCGTTGAGCACCTCCGGCTGGATGCGGTCGAGCTCTTCGAGGTTCCAGGATCGCGCCTGGCGCAGGAATTCCCGCTCCTGCTTCCAGAATACGCCCGCCGCCTTGGCCGCCTCCTGCAGGCCGGCCCCGGCCTTGGCCAGCGTCAGCGCGCGGCGCAGCCGTCCCAGGTGCATTCCCATGGCGCGGACGGCGGCCGGGCCGGCCTCGCCCTCCTGCGCCGCGCGCCGCAAACCCGCTTGCGCCTCGGCGATCCGCCCCCCGAACGCGTCAGCGGCGGCGTCCGACAGCGAGGCTTCCGGCTCGACGCCCAGGAATGGCTCCAGGTCGGACGGCGTGGCCTGGGTTCCGCTGCCCGGGCCGAGGTAGAGCGCCAGCCGCTCCATCTCCTGGCGCGCCACGCCGCGCTCCTTGGGCATCCGCGCCACGAACATCGCCAGCGCCTCGCTGGTCAGCGACAGGTTGTCCTTGGCCAACGCCTCCCGGACCTGGCGCGCCACATCGCCCGGCTCGTCCTCGTAGCAAGGGATCGCCGCCGCGCCGGGCGCCTTCTCCGCGGCCTTCCGCAGCGCCGAGTCGCGGCCCAGATTGCTTGCCTCGATGATCAGAAAGGCGTCGGGGTTCAGCTCGCCGTCCGCGTGCCGCGCCAGCGCTTCGGCCGCCAGCTTGTCGAGGCTGACCTTCTCGGTCGAAAACCGCAGGCGCACGAGCCGCCGGCCGCCCATCAGCGACTGGGCCGCCAGTTCGCCTTCCAGCCGGCCCGCGTCAGAGTCCAGGTCGCCGTCGGTCAGCTGGGCCACGTCGAAGGGGTCGTTGGGGTCCTTGGCGATCCGCCCGGCCAGCTCCGCGCCGCGCTCGCGCACCACGCCCATATCGCGGCCATAGATCAGGGCGGCGCGGATCTGCTTGTCGGGGCTCTTGAGGAACCGCTCGATGTCCGGGCGCTTGCCCAGGATCATCGCCTCAGCCCTTCTTCGTCGGCGTCTTGTTTGCCGGGGTGTGGGGCTCTCCCGTGGCGAGCCAGGCGGCCAGCTCGAGCTGGATGCGCCGCGCGGCCTCCTGGGCGGCGCGGTCCTCTGCGTCCTGCTGCGCGGCGATCGAGGCATAGGGCTGGTCGGCGGAATCGTAGGTCAGCTCGACCCGCACCCGGCCGCGCTTGGCCACCGTCCCCGACGGCTGGTTGGCCAGCACATAGTCGGCGGTCAGCACGTATTCGTAGCGGGTGGCAACGTTGTCGGTGCGGATGCCGCGCGGGTAGCGCGACTCGGCCAGCGACAGCTGCATCCTATAGGTGGCCGGGCCCGCGCCCTTGGCGAAGGCGTCGCTGAGGTGCTGGCCGAGCAGGAAGCCGGTGCGGCCCTGCGGCGCCACCACGTCGATGGACGCCAGGTTCGAGACCACGCCGGGCGCGGCGTAGAGCGGCGTGAACCCGCAGCCGCCGAGCGCGAGGCTGGCGGCGCAGACGGCGCCCAGGGTGAGGAGAGCTTTCCTCACGCGGCCACGATGTTGACGATGCGATCCTGCACAACGATCACCTTGCGGATGGTCAGGCCCTCTAGGCGCCTCGCGATCTCCGGGTCGTCAAGCACGATCTTCTCCACGTCGGCTGAAGACGCCCCGGCCGGCGCGCTTATTTCGCCCCGCCGCTTGCCATTCACCTGCACCGGCAGCACCCGCACGGCGTCCTCGGTGAGCGCCGGATCGAAGGCCGGCCAGGGCGCGTTGGCGGCCAGGCCCTCACCGCCGACCCGCACCCAGCATTCCTCGGCCAGGTGCGGCGTGAACGGCGCGATCAGCCGCGAAAACGCCGACAGCGCGTCCCGCCGCGCGGCCAGCAGTGACGGCGACGCGCCCGCCGCCGGGTTGGCTTTCAGCAGGTTCAGGAACTCGTAGAGCCGTGCGATGCCGGAGTTGAACCGGAAGCCGTCGATGGCCTCGGTCACCTGCTTGATCAGCTTGTGGGTCGCGCGGCGCACCGCGGTCGCCGCCTCGTCATCGCCGCCAGCGCCCATGCTCGCCGGCTGGCTCTCGAACTCTTCCCACACCCGGTTCACGAACCGCCAGGCGCCCTGCACCCCGGCGTTCGACCACATGGCGTCGCGTTCCGGCGGGCTGTCGCTGAGCACGAACAGCCGCGCGGCGTCGACGCCGTAGACATCGAAGATCTCCTCCGGCGCCACGGTGTTCTTCTTGGACTTCGACATCTTCTCGACGTCGCCGATCACCACGTCCGCGCCGTTGTCCAAAAGCTTTGCGCGCCGGGTCTTGCCTTCGACGATCACCTCGACTTCAGCCGGCTCCAGCCACTCGCCGCTCTGCCGCCGATAGGTCTCGTGGGTGACCATGCCCTGCGTGAACAGTCCGGCGAACGGCTCGCGCACGCTGAGTTGTCCGTCGTCGGCGAGGGCCTTGGTGACGAACCGCGCGTATAGCAGGTGCAGCACCGCGTGCTCGATGCCGCCGATGTACTGGTCGACCGGCAGCCAGTAGTCGGCGGCTTCCTTGTTGATCGGCTCCTCGGCGTTCGTGTCGGTGAACCGCGCGAAGTACCAGGAAGAGTCGACGAAGGTGTCGAGGGTGTCGACCTCCCGCGTCGCCGGTCCGCCGCACTTGGGGCAGGTGGTGTTTTTCCAGGTCGGGTGGTGGGCCAGCGCATTGCCCGGCTTGCCGAATTCCAGGTCGTCGGGCAACGCCACCGGCAAGGCAGATTTGGGCAACGGCACGACGCCATCGGTCTCGCAGTGGACCACGGGGATCGGGCAGCCCCAGGCGCGCTGGCGCGCCACGCCCCAGTCGCGCAGGCGATAGACGGTGGCGCCCTCGCCCTGCTTCTGCGCCTCGATCCGGGCGATCGCCGCGGCCTTGGCGGGCTCGATCTCCAGCCCGTTCAGGAAGTCGGAATTGTAGATCGCGCCGGGACCGACATAGGCCTCGTCGCCGACGTCGAATGTTGCGGGGTCCTCGCCGGGCGGCAGCACCACCGGCTTCACCGGCAGCTTGTATTTGTGGGCGAAATCCAGGTCGCGCTGGTCGTGCGCCGGGCAGGCGAAGATCGCGCCTGTGCCGTAGTCCATCAGGATGAAGTTGGCGATCCAGACCGGCAGCTCCCAGCTCGGATCGAACGGGTGCTTGACCTTCAGACCGGTGTCGAAGCCGATCTTCTCGGCGGTGTCGATCTCGGCCTGGCTGGTCCCGCCCTTCTTGCACTCGGCGATGAACGCCGCGGCTTTGGGATCCTTCGCCGCGATTTGCTCGGCGAGCGGATGGTCCGCCGCGATGCCCACGAAGCTCGCGCCGTAGAGGGTGTCCGGCCGGGTCGTGTAGACCTCAAGCCCTGCCTCAAACCCCTTCGGCGCGGCCGGGGCAAAGTCGAATGAGAACTTCAGGCCCTTGGAGCGGCCGATCCAGTTCTCCTGCATCACCCGGACCTTTTCGGGCCAGCGGTCGAGGGTCGCCAGGTCGTCGGTCAGCTGGTCGGCGTAGTCGGTGATCCGCATGAACCACTGGTTCAGCTTGCGCTTCTCGACGATGGCCCCGGAGCGCCAGCCGCGGCCGTCCTCGACCTGCTCGTTGGCCAGCACCGTCTGGTCCACCGGGTCCCAGTTGACGATGCCTTCCTTGCGATAGACCAGGCCGCGCGCATAGAGGTCCAGGAACAATGCTTGCTGTTTCGAATAGTAGGCCAGGTCGCAGGTGGCGAATTCGCGGGACCAGTCGATGCTGAGGCCCAGCTCCTTCAGCTCCGAGCGCATCCGGGCGATGTTGTCGTAGGTCCAGGCCTTGGGGTCGACGCCGCGCTCGATCGCCGCGTTCTCTGCGGGCAGGCCGAAGGCGTCCCAACCCATCGGGTGCAGCACGGAGAAGCCCCGCGCCCGCTTGAAGCGGGCGACGACGTCACCCAGCGCATAGTTGCGCACATGGCCCATGTGCAGACGTCCCGACGGGTACGGGAACATCTCGAGCATGTAGTACTTGGGCTTGCCGGGGACCATCACCGCGCGGAAGGCATCGGCGTCAGCCCAGGCCTTGCGCCATTTGGGCTCGGTCTCTTTGGGATTGTAGCGGGCCATCGGTCTGAGGCTTTGGACTGGAGTGGGACTTCCGGTCAACGCCTCTGCACGAGGACATCGACTCACGAACGATCTTAGAGGGCGGATCAGCCCTTGAGGTTCGAGAGTCGAAGCTTGCGCGCGCGGTCCAGGATCGCGTTCTCGATCTCCGTCTCGGTCTGCGAGGCCGAGGGCGCATCCACCCAGCCGCCGCTCGCGTCGCGGTTCTGCTTGAACACCGCCACGTTCAGGCCGTCGGCCCGCAGGCGCGCGTCCAGGATGTATACCGTGCACTTGAAGCGCTCGTTGGGCTTTTCCGGGTTGGCGTACCAATCGGTGATCACCACGCCGCCGTAGGGATCGGCTGAGGCAAGCGGCATGAAGCTGAGCGTGTCCAGCGTCGCGCGCCACAGGTAGCCGTTGACGCCGATGTTGGTCGGCGAGCCGTCGGGGGCAGTGGCCGCCTTCGGGCCGCCGCCGCCAAACGGGTGCATGACCGTCGAGCAGCCGGCCGTACCCATCAGGGCCACAGCCAGGGCGCTAAACGCCACGCCACACATCGCCACGCCAAGCATCGAGGAACCGCGAACAAACGGCATATGTATCCGTCTCCAATGATTTCCGCCGCGCCAAACCCAGGCGCCACGGCGCCGCCCCGCGCCTGGCCCTCTATAACAACGCTGTCGCACTCGCCAAACAGGAATCGCGTGGCCCAACCTCGTGGCCCTGACGCCACAGGCGCCGGCCATCTCGCGCGCTAGCCTTCTCGCAGAGGCCGTTCCGGTTGACGTCGCGGCGCGCGCATCTTTAATCGACCTTTACCGTGGTGGGCCAGGAATGGAGTCCTGGCCTGCAAACGCGGGCCGCAGGGACTATATGTTGGGAATGTCCGTTCGTCGTTTCGCTTTGCTGGTCACCACGACCGCCCTTCTCGGGGCGGGCGGCACGGCTGCGCAGGCGGCGGACGTCAAGTCCAAGCCCCTCGATTTCACGGTCCGCACCGACGCCTCGCCGATCACCGCCCCGATTCAGAAGTGGGACGCGGCAAAGGGTCGCTGGGGCGTGATGCTGAACCTGCAGCAGCCCGACACCCGCGCCTCCAACTGGAACGACATCCAGGCCGGCGCCTACTACCGCATCACCCCGTCGCTGCGGGTCGGCGGCGCCTTCGCCTTCGGCGATCAGCAGACGCTGCCGGGTCCCAAGCCGGGCGCGCCGGAAGCCGGACAGCCCCGCGTCCAGCTCGAGACCAAGTTCAAGTTCTAAACCCGTCTACCGCCGCCAGACCGACCAGGCCCGCGTCGAGCAGACGGCGGGCCGTTTTGTTGGTGATGCCGCCCAGCCCGTAGACCGGTCCGCTCAGGCGCCGCACCAGCCCCGCCAGACGCACCGGCCCCATGGCCGTCCCCGCCGAGGCGCTGCGGCTGGGGAACGCCACCGAGATCACCACCGCGTCAGCGCCGGCCGCCAGGCCGCGCCGCGCCGCGCTATGCGAATGCGCCGCCGCCGTCACGATCCAGCGGGGGTGCGCCATCTTCAACCGCCGCCCCCGATGCGCCAGCCGCTCGGGCAGGTGGACGCCGTGCGCGCCCAGCTGCTGCGCCAGCCTGTCGTCGGCGCCGATCAACAGCTTCAGGCCGCGCCGCCGGGCGATGGCCATCAGCCGTGCTCCGCGCGCCGGCGCGTCCGCGGCTCCGAAAGCCCGGAATACGATGGCCGCGCCGCGCGGCAGATGCTCGGCGATCACCTCCGGATCCGGCGTGCGCACCGGGTCGGTGAAGAACAGCAGGCTCGGCAAGCCCTTCCGCAGACCACTACGTCGGCCTAGGAGTGCGGCAGTCCTCGCCAAGGTCCAGAAACTGTCCGGAATGACCGCCGCTCCTCCCGCCCCCAAAGCCTACATGGACGTCGTGGCCCGGATCGCCCGCGCGACGCAAGCCGCCGCGCGGCCGGCCCGCGACGTGACCCTGGTCGCGGTTTCCAAGCTGCAGCCCTGGGAGGCCATTGCCCCGGTCCTCGCGGCCGGCCAGCAGGTGTTCGGCGAGAACCGGGTGCAGGAGGCGCAGGAGCGCTGGACCGAACGCCGCGCCGACATCGAGCTGCGCCTGATCGGGCCCCTCCAGACCAACAAGGCCGCCGACGCCGTGGCCTTCTTCGATGTCATCGAGACCCTCGACCGCGACAAGCTGGCCCGCGTCCTCGCCGACCAGGTGCAGAAGCAGGGCCTGCGCCTGCGCACCTACATCCAGGTCAACACCGGCGAGGAGCCGCAGAAGGCCGGCGTCACCCCCGCCGACGCCGACGCCTTCATCGCCGCCTGCCGCAAGACCTACGGCCTGGAGCCCGAAGGGCTGATGTGCATCCCGCCGCTCGCCGAGCCGGCCGGCCCGCACTTCGCCCTGCTGGCCAAGATCGCCGCGCGAAACGGCCTGGCCAAGCTCTCCATGGGCATGAGCGACGATTTCGAGACCGCCATCGCCTTCGGCGCCACCAGCGTCCGCGTCGGCTCGGCGATCTTCGGCGCGCGGAAGCCGGGTTAGCGGCGCGACGCCGCGGCGGTGGCCACGCCCGCCGCAATCAACACCCCGCCGCCGGCCCGCCTGGACCACAGCTGGGCCCGCGGGCTGCGCAGCGCGCCCGCCGCCCGCGACGCGGCCAGGGCATAGGCGGTGTCGGTGAGCCCCACTACGACGGTGAAGGTGGCGATCAGCACCGCGGCCTGCATAACATAATTCGACGACGGTCGAATGAACTGCGGAACGAAGGCCACGAAGAACACGATGGTCTTTGGGTGGAACTCCCGACCGCCACGTTGCTGAAGAAGGCCGTGCGCGGCGCGATGGGCTTGAGGTCCGCCGCGGTCTCCAGCCCCTGGCGGCTCCGCGCGATCGCCAGAACCCCCAGCCCGATCAGGTAGAGCGCGCCGGCCCACTTCAGCGCCGTGAACGCCGCAGCCGAGGCGGCCAGCACCGCGCCCGCGCCGGCCAGCGAGACGCTCATGCACAGCGCATTGCCCAGCGCCATCCCGGCCACCGAGGCCAGCGCCGTACGCCGCCCCGAGCTCAGGGCATAGCCCACGATGCTGGTCACCCCCGGCCCGGGGATCAGCCCCATGGCGGCGGCGGCGAGCACAAAGGCGAGCCAGGTGGCGATCGACATCGCCCCATTGTGCCGTGCTTGACGGCCAAGCGAGAATGATAGATATATCACCTTATATCATAAAGAGAAGATGGCCATGGCCTGGACAGCGCTGAACTTCCTCGGGCGGGCGCTGATCGCCTTTCTGTTCGTCTCGGCCGGGGTCGCCAAGATCACCGGGCCCAAGCCGTTCCTCGACCACATGGTCGAGCATCGCGTGCCGGGCTTCCTGCTGCCGGCGGTGATTGCGCTGGAGATCGGCGCCGGCGCCCTGGTGCTGGTCGGCTGGCAGGCGCGCTGGGCGGCCCTGGCGCTGGGCGTCTTCTGCCTGATGACCGCCTTCGTCTTCCACTTCGACCTTGGCGACAAGGTCGAGCGCACCCAGTTCGTGAAGGACCTGGCGATCGCCGGCGGCCTCTTCGCGCTGGCCTCTCTCTACGGGCGAACACCCGTTGCCTGAAGACGCAGGCCGCCGATGATCCGGGCGAGCTCCGCCCGGGCTTCGGCTTCGGTGAGCCCCATGTCGCTGAGCTCGCCCTCGGCGATGGCGTCGGTCAGCCGTTCCAGCAGCAGCAACGTCACGCCCAGGCCGGCGTCGCCGTTCGCCTCTCGGCCCGTCCAGACGCGGATTTGCTCGACCTGGCGCAGTCGGCTGGCGGCCCGGGCGGCGCGGACCAACGGGTCTTCCAGCGCCAGCTGCCGCAGGCTGCGCCGGAACCTCAGGAACCGGCGGTGGTGGTCGACGCCGGCCTCGACCAGGGCCTCCACCGGCGCGTCGCGCGACAGCAGGGCGCCCACGTCGGCCCGCTCAGCGTCCTCCCAAGCCCGGTAGACGGCGACGAAGATCTCCGTCTTGTCCTTGAACCAGCGATAGAAGGTCTGCGGCGCGAAGCCCGCGCGGCGCGCGATCCGGTTGCTGTCAGTGCCGCCAAAGCCGTGCTCATTGAACTCGGCCATGGCCGCAGTCACCAGCTTCGCGGCCGTCGAGGGTCCGGCGATGGGATCGGGTCGTCTTGACATCCTTCAGGTGATACCCAAATCACAAGTGATAGGCTAATCACACTGAGGCTGGGCATAAACAGGTTGGCGGAACTGGGCGTGCCGCAGGGCTCGCCCCTGATCGAGGTCGACGGCGTGCGGATCGCCGTCTCGCGTCAGGGGGCTGGCCCACCGGTCGTCTGCCTGCACGCCACCGGCCACGGCGGGCGCGACTTCGAGGCGTTCGCCCAAGCCCTGAGTCATCGCTTCGAGGTGATCGCCGTCGACTGGCCGGGCCAGGGTCGCTCGGACCCCGACCACGTACCGGCCAGCGCGGCGCGCTATGCCGACCTTCTGGGCGGGCTCCTGAAAGAGCTCGGCGTCGGCCGCCCGATCCTGCTCGGCAACTCCATCGGCGGGGCGGCGGCGATCATTCATGCCTCACGCGAGGAGGTCGCGGCCCTGGTGCTCTGCGATCCCGGCGGGCTGGTGGCGGTCGACGCCACGGTCCAGCGGTTCTGCCGCGCCTTCGCCGGGTTCTTCCGCGCCGGGGTGCGGGGCGCCGGGTGGTACCGCGCCGCCTTCGCCCTCTATTACGGTCAGGTTCTGCCCTCGCCGGCGGCGGCGGCCCAGCGTCGGCGGATGGTCGCCGCCGCCTATGACATCGCTCCGATCCTGGTGCAGAGCTGGACCAGCTTCGCCCGTCCCGAAGCCGATATCCGCGCGCTGGCCGCCGGGCTCGATTGCCCCGTCTGGTTCGCCTGGGCCAAGTGCGACAAGGTCATTCCGCTCAGGCGCTGCGAGCCGGCGATCCGCGCCATTAGGTCCGCCACCGTGACCACTTATGCCGGCGGCCACGCTGCCTTTCTTGAACAGCCCGCCGCCTTCGCTCTCGGCTTCACGCAGTTCGCCGACCTCAATCGCCTCTGATCTCCACCGCGTCACCGGGCTTGGCCACGGCCAACAAGGCCTCCACGTCGGCCCGTTCCAGCGCCACGCAGCCCTGGGTCGGCGAATAACCGGGCCGCGCCAGGTGCAGGAAGATCGCCGAGCCCATGGCCGGGACCACCGGGTCGTCGTTGTGGCCCAGCACCACCACCAGGTTGTAGAGGTCGTCGTCGCGCCACATGGTCTCGTGCGCCGCCGGGTGCGGCAGCTTGATCTGGCGGTTGTAGTCGGGATGGTCCGGCGTCTCGCACCAGCCGTCGTCGCGCGCCATCTCGGCCTTGGGAATCGCCGTCACCGGCTCCGGCCCCTTGTCTGGCCGCCACAGCAGCCGGCGGATCGGCCAGACGCCGATCGGCGAGGCCTTGTCGCCCTCGCGCTTCTCCGCGGCCGGTTTCACACCGGCCTCGCCGAGCGCGCAGCGCACGCGCCGCCCGTCGCCCAGGTCGATCCAGCCGTCAGCTGTGGCGGTGAAGATCATCAGGCGCCCAAATCCCTTTGCCGCAGATGCTCGATACGGTGCATGGTCTTTGGCGATGGCTCAACGCAAGACTCTCCTCATCGTCGATGACGACGCGGACCTGCGCGGAGCGGTCGCCGAGCAGCTGCAGGCCGAGGATTTCGACACCCTCGAGGCGGCCACGGCCGGCGAAGGCATCCGCCTGGCCCAGAGCGAACGCCCCGACCTGATCCTGCTCGACGTCGACCTGCCTGACCTCGACGGCCGCGAGGCCTGTAAACAGCTGCGGGCCTCAGGCATCGCCACGCCGGTGATCATGCTCACCGCCGCGGTCGCCGACGAGGACACCGTCAAGGGCCTCGACGCCGGCGCCAGCGACTATGTGACCAAGCCCTATAAGTTCGCCGTCCTGCTGGCCCGCATCCGCGTGCAGCTGCGCGACTACGAGCATTCCGAGGGCGCGGTATTCCGGCTGGGCGACTACGAGTTCCGCCCCTCGGCCAAGATGCTGCTCGATCCGCAGGCCAAGAAGATCCGCCTGACGGAAAAGGAAACCAACATCCTGAAGTACCTCTACCGGGCCGGCGAAAAGCCGGTGTCGCGCGAGGAGCTGCTGGCCGAGGTCTGGGGCTACAACGCCGGCGTGACCACCCACACCCTGGAAACCCACGTCTACCGCCTGCGCCAGAAGATCGAGAGCGACCCGGCCAACGCGCGGCTGCTGCTCACCGAGGCCGGTGGGTACCGGCTCGCGCCGTAGTCTTAGATGGGGGAGCTGCCAGCGACAGCTGACTGAGGGGGTTTAAGCCCACCGGTCCATCCGCCTCGTGTGAAACCCCCTCCGTCTCGGCGCTTCACGCCGAGCCACCTCCCCCTGCGGGAAGGATCTAGAGCACCAAGTCTGCGCTGACCGGCGCGTGGTCGCTCGGCCGTTCCCACTCGCGCACATCGTCGTGGATGCGGCTGGCCGCTGAGCCCAGGCGGAACGCCGCGTCGCGCAGGCCGGGGGTTACCAGGATGTGGTCGAGGCGCAGGCCGCGGTTGGACTGGCGGAAATCCTGCGCTCGATAGCTCCACCACGACGCCAGCTTCTCGGGTTCGGGATGCGCCTCCCGCGTCAGGTCGATGAAGCCGAGCGAGGCCTGCAGCGCCGCCATCGCATTCACCTCCACCGGCGTGTGGCTGACGATCTTCGACATGTATTTGTGGTTCCAGACATCGTTCTCGCCGGGCGCGACGTTCAGGTCGCCGACGATCGCCAGCGGCGCCTTGGGGTCGCGCCGCGCCATCTCGGCGGTCAGCTTCTCGTAGAAGTCGAGCTTGTGGTCGAACTTGGGGTTCTCCGCGCGGTCCGGCGTATCGCCGCCGGCCGGGATGTAGAAGTTCTGGATCTCGACGCCGGCCACCCTCACGCCCACGCACCGCGCGTGGCCCTCCCGGCAGACGTCCAGCGGCTGCGGATCCTCGATGGGCAGGCGCGACGCGATCGCCACCCCGTGCCAGCCCTTCTGCCCGGCGATCTTCAGGTGTGGCAGGCCCATGTCGATGAAGGCCTGCCTGGGGAACTCGCCCTCGCGGCACTTGATCTCCTGCAGGCACAGCACGTCCGGCGCCTGTTCGGCCACGAAGCGGGCGGCCTGTTCGGCGCGCAGGCGGACGGAGTTGACGTTCCAGGTGCAGATACGAAGGCGCATAGCGCTGACTTAGTGCGCGCCGCTGCCGGATGAAACGGGTGGATGAAATGGCGGAAAAGAAGACGCCCGGGCACTGGAGAAGCCCGGGCGCGTCAGTGGTCTCTCATGCCGCCGCCGGGAGGGGATAGGTTCCGGCACGGGTTCCGTCGGCGCGCGCGTCGCGCCAAAGGCGTAGTGTCATTACCGCCACGGCCCCCGCAAAAGTCAAGCGAGAGTCGACAAAGCGCTTGCCCGTTGCGAAATCGTCACATTTTGCTCCGCCCAACGTTCTTCGGGCGCGGGTCTTTCAGCACAAAAAGCCCCGGCGCCAGGCCTGAGGTCCGCTCCAGTCCGCTGATCGTCACCTGGGTTGAGCGCCCCTGCGCGTCGAGCACGGTCCAGCCGGCCAGGGTCATCGGATTGTCCCGGAAGCTGAGCATGATCTGGCCGGCGGTTTGTTTGTTCCCGTCGCGCGCGGTGATCGCAAAGCCGTAGGACATCGTCGCCACGCGGGTCACCTGCACGCCCCTGTCCAGGCGGATGGTCTTGGCCAGGAACAGCGACAGCGGCGTCGCCGCCAGCGGGTAGGAGTCGAAGGTCTTCAGCCGGCTGTCGGTGATCGCCACCGCCCCGCCGTCGGAGACCACCAGCAGGCCGGACGGCGGGTCATAGGCGAACCGCGCCTTGCCGGGCCGCTTGAGGAACAGCTCGCCCTGGCTGGTCGCGCCGCGGGCGTCGGTCTGCACGAAGCGGCCGTGCGCCTCGGCCAGGCCCTGCAGATAGGCTACCGCCTTGTCGACCAGCGCCTGATCCTGCGCCGACAGGGCCGGCGCGGGCGGCGCTGCGATGGCCGAAAGCGGGATAAGGGCGGCGGTGGCGGCGGCCAGCGCCAGCAGTCGGCGGCGGGTGGTCATGGGGTCACTCCTTCGGCTCGGCTCGATATCGATTGGCGCGGCTTCGTGGCCGCAGCGTGGCCTGGAACAACGCAGGCCGGTTCAGAAGGCGCCCGTGCGGCTGGGCGCGAGCACGACGCGCGTCTCGTCCGGCGCGCCGGTCCCACCGCGGCAGGCGCCCGGCTGGTACGTCAGGCCATAGCAGAGCCGCACCTCGGTCAGGTGGCCGGAGCTATGGGTGGCGACGAAGATGTCCTGGCGCTTGAACGATGGGTTCTTGGCCATGAACCGCGCACGGATCGCGCCGGCGGTCAGGCTCGCCGGCGCCATGTCCTCAAGGCGGGGCATGACCACGCGGTCGTACAACCGGGCCGCCTGCGCGAAATAGGCCCGCGCGTCCGGCCAGCCGCAGGCCCCGTGCGCTTGCCATTCGTGCTGCAGCAGCTCGGCCGAGGGCGTGCGGCAGTACATGTGGCGCACCATCGAAATGTCCAGGCCACCGACCGGGCGGCAATAGCGTGGATAGGGCGGCGCCTCCCCGTTCGGCCACAGGCCGTGCAGGGTAAAGCCGAGGGTCCGGTCGCACTCGACCTTCTGCTCAGTTCCCTTCTCGCCGAGGGTCCGACACCACTGCGGCGTCCAGCTCAGCGCCAGCAGGTAGTGGGCGATCGGCACGCCGGAGACCACCTCGCCTGGCGACGGGGTCAGCGCCGGGGCGGGCGCCAGGTCCGGCGGCGGCGCGCAGGCCGGAGCGGCGGCCACGGCAGGCGCGGCTGCCACTATCACGGTGGCGAACAGCGGCAGGGCGTAGCGGCGCATCGGCGACTCCAACTCGGACGGCCGCACCGTAGCAAACCCCCTCGCCCAGCGCCTCGCCTTGACACGCAAGTAAATGCTTGCCTATTGGCGGCCATGACCCCCGACGCGACCGACCACATGGACCTGGTCTTCAAGGCGCTCGCCGATCCCAGCCGCCGCCTGCTGCTCGACCGGTTGTTCGCCGCCGAAGGCCAGACCCTGGGCGCGCTCGCCGACGGCCTGGCCATGACCCGCCAGGCGGTGAGCCAGCACCTCGCCCTCCTCGAAGCCGCCAACCTGGTCGCCACCGTCAAACGCGGCCGCGAGAAGCTGCACTACCTGAATGCCGTCCCGATCCACGAGGCCCACGCCCGCTGGATCGCCAAGTTCGAACGGCCCCGGCTCGATGCGCTGGCCGCCCTCAAGCAACATCTCGAAGGAGACCCGGAATGACCAAACACACCTACGTCTACGTGACCTACATCGTCTCGACTCCGGAGAAGGTGTGGGAGGCCCTGACCGACCCGCAAGTCAGCGTGATCTATTGGGAGCGCGAAACGGTCTCCGACTGGGAGGTGGGATCGGCTTGGGAGCTTCGTCGGCCGGGCCATGGCGTCGACGTTGTCGGCGAGGTGCTGGAAAGCGACCCCCCGCGCCGCCTGGCAATGACCTGGGTTCGCCCGGCGGGTCACGCCGGCGTCGACATGGCCTGCCGCGCGGCTTTCGACATCGAGGATGCGGGCGGCAAGGTGAAGCTTACGGTCACCCACACCGACCTCAGCGACGATAACCTGAAGGGCGTTTCCGGCGGCTGGCCTGCGGTGCTTTCCAACCTGAAGACCCTGCTTGAGACGGGCGGAACGATCCCCGATCCGTTCAGCGCCCGATAGCCGACAGCTCGAAGGAGAAGACAATGGCCAACCACACCTACGTCTATGTAACCTACATCCTCAGCACCCCCTCCAAGGTCTGGGAGGCGCTCACCGACGCGGCGATCAGCGCGAGCTACTGGGAGCGCGAGAATGTTTCCGACTGGAAGGTCGGCTCGGAGTGGCAGCATCGCCTGCCCGGTAAGTCCGCCGACGTGATCGGCCAAGTGCTGGTGTCTGATCCGCCGCGCCGCCTCGTCACCACCTGGGAGGCTCCCTCCGACCGCGGCAATCCGGAAACCAGCAACCGCTGCACGTTCGACATCGAAGACGCCGGCGGCAAGGTGAAGCTCACCGTCACCCACGCCGAACTCAGCGAGGCGGCCCTGAATGACGTCTCCGGCGGCTGGCCGGCCGTGCTCTCCAACCTGAAGACCCTGCTGGAAACCGGCAAGACCATCCCCGACCCGTTTGGCTCGTTGGGCAATCGCCCTAAGACCTAGGGCGCGGCGCTGACCAGGATCTCGCGCTTGCCGGCATGGTTGGCGGAGCTGACCACGCCCTCCTGCTCCATCCGCTCGATCAGCGAGGCGGCGCGGTTGTAGCCGATCTGCAGGCGCCGCTGGATGTAGCTGGTGGACGCCTTGCCGTCGCGGGTGACCACGGCCACGGCCCGGTCGTAGAGATCGTTGGATTCCTCGCCGCCGCCGAAGCCGAAATCCCCGTCGCCCGCGTCCTCGTCCGGCGCGGCGGTGACCTCTTCCAGATATTGCGGCTGGCCCTGCTCGCGCAGGAACTTGGCGACCGCTTCGACCTCTCCATCGCTGACGAAGGGTCCGTGCAGACGGGTGATCCGCCCGCCGCCGGCCATGTAGAGCTGGTCGCCCTGCCCCAGCAGTTGCTCGGCCCCCTGCTCGCCCAGGATCGTGCGGCTGTCGATCTTCGAGGTCACCTGGAAGGAGATCCGGGTCGGGAAGTTGGCCTTGATGGTGCCGGTGATCACGTCCACCGACGGACGCTGGGTGGCCATGATCAGGTGGATGCCCGCGGCCCGCGCCATCTGCGCCAGGCGCTGCACGGCGCCTTCGATCTCCTTGCCGGCCACCATCATCAGGTCGGCGACCTCGTCGATGATCACGACCAGCATCGGCATCGGTTCGGGAACGATCTTCTCGCTCTCGTAGATCGCCCGCCCGGTCTCATCGAACCCGGTCTGCACGGTGCGCTCGAAATGCTCACCCTTGGCCGCGGCCTCCTTGGCGCGCTCGTTATAGGAGGCGACGTTGCGAACGCCGATCTTCGACATGCGGCGGTAGCGGTCCTCCATCTCGCGCACGGTCCACTTCAGCGCGACGATGGCCTTCTTCGGATCGGTGACCACCGGGCACAGCAGGTGCGGGATCCCGTCGTAGACGCTGAGTTCCAGCATCTTCGGGTCGATCATGATCATCCGGCACTGGTCCGGCGGCAGGCGGTAGAGGATCGACAGGATCATCGCGTTGACGCCCACCGACTTGCCCGAGCCGGTGGTGCCGGCGATCAGCAGGTGGGGCATGCGGGCGAGATCGGCGATGATCGGCTCGCCGCCAATGGTCTTGCCAAGGCAGATCGGCAGCTTGCCCTTCATCTTCTCGAAGTCGGACGAGGCCAGCATTTCGCGGAGATAAACGGTCTCGCGCGTTTCGTTGGGCAGCTCGATGCCGATAGCATTGCGGCCGGGCACGACGGCGACTCGCACCGAAATAGCTGACATCGAGCGGGCGATGTCGTCGGCCAGGGAGATGACGCGGCTCGACTTGATGCCGGGGGCTGGCTCGAGCTCATAGAGCGTGACCACGGGACCGGGGCGGACATTGATGATGTCGCCCTTGACGCCAAAGTCCTGCAGCACGCCTTCGAGGCGGCGGGCCATGGCTTCGAGGCGCTCGGGGGCGTGCTCGGGGCTGGGGCCCTTGTGCTTGGGCTCGGCGAGGAGATCGAGCTGGGGCAGTTCAAAGCCGTTCTCGTCTTCCAGCAGATTGCCCTGGGCTTCGCGCTGGGCGCGGCTGCCGGGCTGCGGACGGGGGGCGGGGGCGGTCACCCGCGGTGCGGGCGCCGGTGCAACCGGGGGCTGGCCGAGGCGGGCGGCGGGGCCGCGCAGCGGACGGACCGGGGCGGGCGCCTCATACATGACCTCGTCGTCGAGCTCTGGCGCAAAGGCGGGCTCGTCGTCATAGGCCGTGTCGTCGTCGAATTCCTCGCGGCCGCCAATGGTGATGGCGCGGCGCTCGGACACCATGGGGGGCTCCTGGCGGTCGAAACCCGCCGCTGCGGC
>JBBQTP010000043.1:0-27121 GCA_038213205.1 Caulobacterales bacterium | reverse complement strand
CTGGCCGGGCTCTAGCGGCCTTCCATCCGGGTCAGCATCAGCTCCAGGGCGGCGAGTTCGTCGGCCTCGCCGGGCGGCTTGTCCCAACGGATGCGGTTGATGCGCGGGAAGCGCATGGCGACGCCGGACTTGTGGCGGGTGGAGCGTTGCAGTCCCTCGAACGCCACCTCGAAGACCAGGCCCTTGTTGGGTTCGGCAGTGACCGAGCGGACTGGGCCGAAACGCTCAATCGTCTGGTCACGGACGAACTTGTCGATCCGCTTCAGCTCCTCGTCGGTGAAGCCGAAGTAGGCCTTGCCGACCGGAGTCAGCACGCGGGCGCCAGCCTCGTCTGTCGTCCAGACCCCGAAGGTGTAGTCGGAGTAGAAGCTGGAGCGCTTGCCGTGACCGCGCTGGGCGTACATCAGCACCGCGTCGATCAGCATCGGATCGCGTTTCCACTTGAACCAGGGCCCCTTGGGCCGGCCGGCCTCGTAGATCGAGTTCCAGCGCTTGAGCATCAGGCCTTCGGCGATCTGCGGGTCGCCGGGTGGCGGGTTGGCGCGCAGGGCGGCGAGTTCTTCCCAGGTCGCGAAGGGTTGCAGGGGGGACAGGTCGATGCGCGGGTTCTTCTGCCGCGCGACGAAGGCCTCCAGGCGTTTGCGCCGCTCGACGAAGGGCAGGACGCGGGTGTCCTCGAGGCCCACAGCCAACAGGTCGTAGGCGCGGATCGCGGCGGGGAAATTCGCCAGCAGCTTGGCGTCGACGCTCTTGCGGTTCAGCCGTTGCTGCAGGTCGGCGAAGGGCGCGACCTTGCCGACCCGCATGACCAGCAGTTCGCCGTCGATAACGCCTTCGTCGGTGAGCGCATCGAGAAGGTCGGGGAAGGTCTTTGAGATGTCGTCGCCGGTGCGGGTGTAGAGCCGGCGCACCCCGCCTTCGTTGACCGCCTGGACGCGGATGCCGTCCCACTTCCATTCGGCGGCGTAGTCGGTGGGATCGAGTTTGGCGAAGTCGACCACCTCGTCGATGGCCTGGGCCAGCATGGCGGGGCGGAAGCGGCCGGGATTCTCCGAGGACGGACGATCACTGCGGCCCTCGAGCCAGGCGAACAGGTCTTCGTAGGGCGGATGGAGTGCGTGCCACAGCTCCTCGACCTCCGCGACGTCGACGGGCGCGGCGCCCATGTCTGCCGCGGCGCGCTTGGCGAGGCGGGCGGTGAGGCCCACGCGCAGGCCGCCGGTCATCAGCTTGAGCAGGGCCCAGCGACCCGTCGGTTCAAGCGCGTCGAGCCAGCCTTCGATCAGCTTCTGCACCTCGGCCCGCGAGGCGCCCCGAAGGGCCTCGACCACCTCGGAGAGTTCCGGCTCGCGGTTGGCCCCTGGACGCGCGGGCCAGACCAGGGCGACGGTCTCGGCGAGGTCTCCCACATAGTCGTAGGACCACCGGAAGAGTTGCGGATCCATTCGCTCTTCCACGGCCTTGCGGATGAAGGCCGGCTTGGCGGCGTCGAAGGACAGGTCACCGGTCAACGCCGCTAACGCCCAGCCGCGGTCGGGATCCGGCGTCTCGCGCAGGTAGTCGCTGACCAGGGTCAGTTTCGCGTTCCGCGAGGCGGTGAGCGACAGCCGGTCGAGGAGGTCAGCGAAGGCGCGCATGGCTTCAGCAACCTAGGGAGCCTGCGCGCGCCCGCCAAATCCCAAGGTCAATCGGCCTTCGGCGGTTCCGAAGTCTTCTTCGCCGTCGGCTTCGGCCAACGGTTGCGCATCAGCCAGACGCCGAGCGCGACCAGGGCTCCGATCGGCAGCAGGTAGGCGAAGATCCGCACGAGGACCGCGAGCACGCTGACGACGATGCCCAGGAAGTCGTGCACCGCCGAGCCTAGTGGCGACATCACGCCCTGGGGCGCGAGCACGCCGGCAGCGTCGTAGGTGATCCGCAGCTCAGAGGTCTCGACGCGGCCGCGCATCTCAGCCAGTTCGGACTGGGTGGCGTCGAGTTCGCCCTGGACGCGGGCCAGCTCCTGCTCGACCTCCAGCAGTTCGGAGAGCTTGCCTGGGTGGGTGGCGAGCAGGGCCTGCAGGCGGTCGCGCAGAGTGGCCTTGGCGCGGACAGCGGCCTCTGTGTCGACGATCTGACGCGACAGGTCCTCCGTCGAGACGTTGTTGCTGATCACCCGGCCGCCGGCCGCCTTGGCGTCGCCGTCGAGGCCGGCGCGGAAGCTCTTCAGCCAGGCCGGCGTGGCCTTCAGCGACACCTCGCCATGCACCCGGTCCTTGCCGGTCTCGGTGACCTGGGCGCCGGTGAGCTGGCAGGCGGCGGGGCCGGCGGCCTGGCAGGCGGCCTGATGCCTGGCGACCAGGTCGCGGATGCCGTCGGAGGGCGCCTCCAGGGCGTAGGCGTAGCGGTAGGCCAGCATGGGGATAGTGACGGCGGCCCGGGCGGGTGCGGAGGGCTTGGCGTCCGCGGCCGGAGCGCGGGACTCGGCCGAGGCGGGTTCAGCGGCGGCGGGTGGCGCTGGCGGTGCTGCCATAGGGGCTGAAGTCGCATCGGCCGCGACGCCGGCCGGCTTCGAGCAGGCGGCGAGGATCAGGAGGCTGGAGGCGATAACGAGCGCGCGCATCGGCAGAAATCTCCGCGTGGCAGCCCCCCGCCGCCGAGGACGATAACATTTTCGTGATCATCTGCAAGTTGCTTATTTTACATGCGTCAATCGCCGTCCTCTTCGTCGTAGCCGACCAGGGCCAGCGCGCGGGCCGGGACGCCGTGGAGAGCGGCCCAGCGGGCCAGGGCCTCCTCGCGGCCGTGGGTGATCCAGAGCTCGCCGGGGCGAAGCTCGTCGACGGTGGCGGTGAGCTCGTCCCAGTCGGCGTGGTCGCTGATCACCAGCGGCAGTTCGACGCCGCGCTGACGGGCCCGGGCGCGGACCTGCATCCATCCCGACGCGAAGGCGGTCACCGGGTCGGGGAAGCGGCGGCTCCAGCGGTCCTGGGTGGCGCTGGGTGGGGCGACGATGATCTGGCCGGCGAAGTCGTGCTTCTTGCTCGAGGTGGCGGGTTCCAGAGGGCCCAGGTCGATGCCGTGCTTCTCATAGAGGGCGTTCAGGCGTTCCAGGGCGCCGTGGACGTAGATCGGCCTGTCCCAGCCGGCCTCTCGCAGCAGGCGGATGATCCGTTGCGCCTTGCCGAGCGCATAGGCCCCGACCAGGTGGCTGCGCTCCGGGAACTGGGCGACGGAGCGCAGCAGGCGGGCGATCTCGCCCTTGTCGTCGGGATGGCGGAACACCGGCAGCCCGAAGGTGGCCTCGGTGATGAACACGTCGCAGGGGACCGGCTCGAAGGGCGGACAGGTCGGATCGCGTCTTCGTTTGTAGTCCCCGCTGACGACCATGGTCAGGCCCTTCCAGCGGACCACCGCCTGGGCCGAGCCGAGCACATGGCCGGCGGGGACCAAGGTGACCTCGACGTCATCGCGAGGGACCGCCTCGCCGTAGGGCGCGGCCTGCATGGATTGGGCGAAGCCCGCGCCATAGCGCTCGCCCATGATGTCGAGGGTCTCGGGCGTGGCCAGCACGGCGCCGTGGCCGGCGCGGGCGTGGTCGGCATGGCCGTGGGTGATCATCGCGCGCGCCACCGGGCGGGTCGGGTCGATGTAGAAGTCGCCGGGCGGGCAATAGAGCCCCTCGGGCCTCGGACAGAGCAGGTCCTGCGGGCGGATCATGGGCTGGTATCTGGGCGGTGGGCGATCATTCGCAACCCTAGCAACGCCTCCGCTGACCCCTTTGCCGCCAAAGAGGGGCGGCGCCATTGACCGCGGTGCAGGTCGGGGCCTACGCCGCTAAGGGATGACCGCCGATCCTGAAGTCCTCAACCTGCTGGCCCAGACCATGGCCGCCGGCACGCCGCAATCGCAGGCGCTGGGTTTCCGCCTGATCTCGGTATCCGAAGCCCGCGGCTCCATCGAGGTTCCCTGGCGCGAGGACCTGGTGGTCGACCCGGACACCCAGGTTATCGCCGGCGGGGTGGTCACCAGCCTCCTCGACCACACCTGCGGCCTGGCCATGGCGGCGGCCGCCAGTTCCCAGCCCTTCTCCACGGCCACGCTAGACCTGCGCATTGACTACATGCGCGCCGCCGGCCCGCGCCTGGGCGTGACCTGCGAGGCCCACTGCTACAAGCTGACCCGCACCATCGGCTTTGTCCGGGCCGAGGCCTGGGACGTGGACCGCAGCGACCTGGTGGCGACGGCTCAGGCGGCCTTCGTGCTGAACCGGCCCAAGCCCGAGGCGACGGCGTGAGCGGGGCGGCTCTCGACCTCAACACCTTCCTGCAGCGGGCGCCCTACGTGCGTTTTCTCGGCATGCGCGCCGAGCTGGCCGGCGACGAGATGACCGCCGTCCTGCCGTTCTCGCCGCACCTGGTGGGCAATACCTTTATCCAGGCGCTGCACGGCGGGGTCATCGGGGCGTTCCTGGAGATGACCGCGCTCGCCCAGCTATCCGTCGCCCAGCCGGCGCCGCGGGTGCACAAGACCATCGATATCACCATCGAATATCTGCGGCCGGGCCGGGCGCTGACCTCCTATGCGCGGGCCGACCTGCGCAAGGTGGGTCGCCGGATCGCCAATGTGCACGTCGAAGCCTGGCAGGAGGACCGCAGCCAGCCGTTCGCGGCGCTCCGCGGCCATTTCCTGCTGAGCGGCGAGAGCTGAGCTTCAGGACTTCGGCAGCGCCGCCATTTCCCTATGCACCGCGTCGAGCTTGGCCTGGGCGTCGGCGATCGCCTTGGGGTCGGCCGCGCTCTTGGCGGCGACCAGGGCGCCGGTGGCCTCCATCTCGCGGACCGGCAGCAGGTGGGTGTTGTAGGCGTGCCTGAAGGCGCCGGTCTGGATGCGCTCGAGGATGGCGCGCTGGCGCTTGGCTTCGGGCGTGTCGCCGACGCCGTAGCCGAAGATGAAGGCCGAGACCTTGGCCTTGATGGCCGGGTCGAGGTCGGCGCGCCAGATCATCGGATCTTCCGGGATGGTCGGCGAGGTCCAGATCACCTGCAGGCTGGCGAGCACCTTCTTGGCTTCCGGGGTGTTGATCACCGCCAGGCGGTCCATGGAGCGGGTGTTGTCGGTGGCGGCGGGCATCACGCCGGTCCCCACCGAATAGAGGTTCGCCTCGGCGCTGGCCGAGCGGACGGCCTTGAAGCACTTGGCCGGGACGATGTTGCGCGGGCCGAACAGGTAGGTCATCGGCGCCAGTGTGCCGGAGGTGGACTTGGCGTCGCCCATGCCGAACTCGATCGTCCCGTCGCACTTCAGCAGCTTTTCGAGGGTGATGCCGGAGCCTTTCTTGACGATGATCACGCCCTGATAGCCGTCGTGGCCATTCGGGTGGGTCGTCCGCGCGAAGACCTCGCCCCCGGCGCGGCGTACGGCCTCCAGGCCCGACTGGTTGGTGAACCAGCCCACGTCGGTCTGTTTGAAGCGCATGGCCTCGACCAGGGCGGAATAGTTGGAACCGAAGAACGGCTTCACCGTCATGCCGGTGGCCGCCTCCATGTCCTTCAGGAACGGCCCCCATTCCTGCATCTGGGTCTGGGTAGCTTCGGTGGAGACGATGGAGAAGGTGAGCGTCTTGGACGTTTCGACCTGGGGCGCGGGCTTGGAACAGGCGGCGAGCGCGAGCAAGGCGAGAAGGGGGGCGAGGCGTCTGATCATGGGCCCAGCATAGCGCAGCTATGTGACGCTCCCTCAAGACTCCGCTTGAGCCGGTGGGCCGGGGGGGTTACCCGCAGCCTCCATGTTGACTGGTCTTTCCGCCCAAGCCCGTGACGCCAAGAGTTGGCCGTTCGAACAAGCCCGCCTTCTGCTGCAGCGCATCCTCAAACTGCGCCTGACCGACGCAGAGCGCGACCTGGCCGCGGTGCTGTTCGCGCAGGACAAGTTCGCCGAGGCGGCAAAGACCCTGCCGGCGCTGGCCAAGCCGGTGATCTTCCAGTGCGGCTATGGGGCGTCGGGCCTGCCGCACATGGGCACCTTCGGCGAGGCGGCGCGTCCGACCATGGTGCGTACCGCGTTCCGGGCGCTGACCGAGGATGCCATTCCGACTGAGCTGATCGTCTTCTCCGACGACATGGACGGGTTCAGGAAGATTCCGGACAACCTGCCGAACCGCGACATGCTGGAAGAAGACCGTGATAAGCCGGTCACCTCCGTGCGGGACCCGTTCGGCGAGTATGAGAGCTTCGGTGCGCACAACAATGCGCGGATGCGCGCCTTCCTCGACGGTTTCGGCTTCGACTACACCTTCATGTCGTCCACGGAGACCTACAAGTCAGGCCGCTTCGACGCGGTGCTGTTGAAGATGCTGGCGCGGTTCGAGGCCATCCAGGCGATCATGCTGCCGACGCTGGGCGAAGAGCGGCAGGCGACCTACTCGCCGTTCCTGCCGATCAGCCCAAAGAGCGGCAAGGTGCTGCAGACGCCGACCCTGGAGCGCAACGTCGAGAAGGGCACGATCACCTTCGCCGACGAGGACGGGACGCTGACCGAGGTCCCTGTGACCGGCGGCCATGTGAAGCTGCAGTGGCGCCCCGACTGGGCCGCGCGCTGGACGGCGCTGGACGTCGACTTCGAGGCGTCGGGCAAGGACCTGATCGACAGCGTGCGCGTGTCGAACAAGATCGTCCGCGCCCTGGGCGGTGAGCCGCCGGAAGCCTTCCACTTCGAACTGTTCATGGACGAGAACAACCAGAAGATCTCCAAGTCCAAGGGCAACGGCCTGACCATGGAGGAGTGGCTGCGCTACGGCACGCCGGAGAGCCTCGCCTACTACATGTACCAGTCGCCGAAGTCGGCGAAGCGGCTCTATTTCGATGTGATCCCCAAGGCGACGGACGAGTATCTGCAGCAGCTCGACGCGTTCAATCGCGCGCGGGCGGATGCCAATTCCGTCGCTCTCGACAACCCCGCCTGGCACGTACACCACGGCGCGCCGCCGGCGCATGGCTCGCCGGTGAGCTTCTCGCTGCTGCTGAACTTGGTGTCGGCGGCGGACGCCTCGACCAAGGACATCCTCTGGGGCTTCCTCGAGCGCTATATTCCCGGCGCCACGCCGGCCACCCAGCCGCTGCTCGACCAGCTCGCGGGCTATGCGATCAACTACTACGAGGACTTCGTGAAGCCCTCGAAGACGTTCCGCGCGCCCAGTGACCAGGAACGCGCGGCGATGCAGGCGCTGGTGGGCAAGCTGAAGGCTCTGCCGGCCGGGGCTGACGCGGAAGCCATTCAGAACGAGGTGTTCGAGGTCGGTAAGGACGCCGGCTTCGAGCCGCTGCGGTCCTGGTTCTCGGCGCTCTACGAGGTGCTGCTGGGCCAGAGCCAGGGGCCGCGCTTCGGCTCCTTCGTGGCGATCTTCGGCGTCGAGCGCACGATCGCTCTGATCGACAAGGCGCTGGCGGGCGAGCTGATAGCGGCCTAGCGGCCAGGCGCCCCGCGACCGCCGCAGTGGGGCGCCATTCCGGCCTCGCCGCGTCAGGAAGAATCGCCGCCGAGCTCTCAAAAACCGCTGATAGGTTTTCGGGAAGCGGGCTTACGTAAAGTGATCAGCGATCACCTTGACGTAAACGTAAGGGGGGTTTTAGCTGTCGGGGAGAAACGTCGTCAGGGAGGAAAACCATGCTTATGGACCTAAGGCGTCCCCACCGCACCTTCACGATCCGCCAGCTTTGCCTGGAATTCAAATGCACGCCGCGAGCCCTGCGCTTCTATGAGGACAAGGGCCTGCTGGCCCCGGCCCGTGACGGCCTCAACCGGGTCTATTCCTACAAGGACCGCGCGCGGCTGCAGATGATCCTGCAGGGCAAGCGGGTCGGCCTGGCCCTGGCCGAGATCGGCGAGATCCTTGACCTCTATGAGGTAGACGATGGCGGCGCCCAGCAGGCGGCCAAGTCGCTGAAGAAGTTCCGCGAGCGCATCGTGGCGCTGGAAAACCAGAAGATCGACATCGGCGAGCAGATCGAACTGCTGAAGAACGGCTGCAGCGAGATGGAAAAGCGCCTGACGCAAATCCGCCCGGACCTGCTGCCGCGCGCTGCGGACTACGATCAGATGTTGCGCCGCCGGCTGGACGGTGTGGAACATAGCGAAGCGAAGTAGCCGCGCCTGAGTCGCGGCGCTTCTGCTGGGTCGCGCACCCGGACGGCCGTCCGCTGCGCGACTTGCCTGTGTGCGCTCGGAGACACCGCGATGCCCTATAAGCCGCCCGTCCGCGACTACGCCTTCCTGCTGCGCGATCTGCTGGAGCTGGAGCGCTACGCGAACCTGCCGGCGTTCGCCGATGCGTCGATGGACGTGGTCGACCAGATCCTGGAAGAGGCCGGCCGGTTCACCGGCGAGGTGCTGGCCCCGCTGAACAGCGTCGGTGACAAGGAGGGCTGCCAATGGGCGGCGGACAATTCGGTGACCACGCCGAAGGGCTTCAAGGCCGCCTACGCCAAGCTGGTCGAGGGGGGCTGGCCTGCGCTGGGCGCCGACCCGGCCTATGGCGGCCAGGGGCTGCCGCGCGTGGTCGGCCTGGCCTTCTCCGAGATGAGCTCGGCGGCCAACATGGCGTTCTCGATGTATCCGGGGCTGACGCACGGCGCCTATTCGGCGATCCATGTGGGCGGCAGTCCGGAGCAGAAGGACCTCTACCTGCCGAAGCTGGCCTCCTTCCAATGGGGCGGGACCATGAACCTGACCGAGCCGCAGTGCGGCACGGACCTGGGCCTGCTGACTACCAAGGCGGTCCCGCAAGGTGACGGGACCTACAAGATCAGCGGCCAGAAGATCTGGATCTCCAGCGGTGAGCACGACCTGACCGAGAACATCGTCCACCTGGTGCTGGCGCGGATCGAAGGGGCCCCGCAGGGGACGAGAGGGATAAGTCTCTTTATCGTACCCAAGTTCATCCCCGACACTGACGGCAATCCCGGCGTGCGCAATGCCGTCAAATGCCTGGGCCTGGAAGAGAAGATGGGCATCCACGGCAACGCCACCTGCGTGATCGCCCACGAGGCGGCGACCGGCTGGTTGATCGGCGAGGAGAACCGCGGCCTCTCGATCATGTTCGTGATGATGAACGAGGCCCGGCTCGGCGTCGGCATGCAGGGCATCGCCCAGGCTGAGGCTGCATACCAGGCCGCCGCCGAGTTCGCCAAGGAGCGGCTGCAGGGCCGCTCGCTCACCGGGCCGAAGAACCCCGACGGGCCGGCCGACCCGATCATCGTCCACCCGGACATCCGCCGGATGCTGATGGACTCGCGCGCGATCATCGAGGGCGGCCGCGCCTTCCTGGCCTGGACGGCGCTGCACGGCGATCTGGCCGAGGCCAGCCCGGACGAGGCCACGCGCCAGAAGGGCCACGACTACATGGCGCTGATGACCCCGGTGCTGAAGGGCTTCCTGACCGACCGGGGCTTCCAGGTCTGTTCCGACGCCATGCAGGTGCACGGCGGGTCGGGCTTCACCGAGCACTTTCCGGTCAGCCAGTACCTGCGTGATTGCCGCATCGCCCTGATCTACGAAGGCACGAATGGCATCCAGGCGCTGGACCTGGTGGGCCGCAAGCTGGCGGCCGACGGGGGCCGCGGCGTGATGGGCTTCTTCGCCGAACTCGACGCCTTCGTGGAGGCCAATGAGGCGGCCGAGATGAAACCGTTCACCGAGCCGCTGGCGAAGGCCAAGGCCGAGCTGCAGGAGGCCACCATGTGGCTGATGCAGAACGGGCTGGCCAATCCGGACAACGCCGGCGCCGCCTCCACCGACTACCTGCATCTCTTCGGCCTGGTGGCCCTGGCCTACATGTGGGCGATGATGGCCAAGACCTCCCAGGCCAAGATCGCCGGCGGCGACCCCGACACGCACTACGTCGGCAAGGTGGCCGTAGCCCGCTACTACATGGCTCGCGTGCTGCCGGAGACCTCGGGGCGGTTGGCCATGCTGAAGACCGGAGCAGAGACCTTGATGGCCCTGCCGGCGGAAGCCTTCTGACGGAAAGGATCTGATCCATGGCCACCTATCGCGCGATCTCCGAGTGGATCCTGGAAGATGGCGGCGATTTCCCGAAGGGCCGCTACAGCCGTGGCCACAGCCTGGTGTTCGGTTCGGGCTTCGAGGCGCCCGGCACGGCGTCGCCCCACGTGGTCGGCAACAAGTGGTCGGTCCCCGGCGCGCTGGATCCGGAGGAGATGCTGGTCGGCGCCATCAACACCTGCCACCTGCTGACCTTCCTGCACATCGCCCGCGACGCCGGCTTCCTTGTCACCCGCTACCGCGACGAGGCTGAGGGCGTGATGGAGAAACGCGAGGACGGGGAGATGTGGGTCAGCCGCGTGACCCTGCGCCCCGAGATCACCTATCAAGGCCGCCAGCCGACGCCGGCCGAGCGTGACCACATGCACCACGCCGCCCACAAGATGTGCTTCATCGCCAACTCGGTGAAGACCGAGATCGTGGTGGAGCAGCGGGTCTCGACCGAGCTCACCGCAGCAGGCGTTCCAGCCGCGCGGTGAGGGCGGCCGCGTCCTTAAGGTCGCATTCCCAGATCGTCTCGACGCGCCAGCCGAGCGCGGTCAGCGTCTCTCGACTGATCGCGTCGCGCGCCCGGTTGCGGGCGACCTTGCCGATCCAGTAGTCTCGGTTCTGCTTTGGTACTCTGCTGCCACGCGCGCAGTCGTGGCCGTGCCAGAAGCAGCCATGAACCAACAGGGCGAGCCGGCGGCCGGGCAGGACGATGTCCGGCTTGCCGGGCAGGTCCCTGCGGTGGAGGCGGTAGCGGGCGCCTAGCCGGGTGAGCGCCTTGCGGACCGCAAGCTCAGGCGAAGTGTCCTTCCCCTTCACCCGACGCATTACGGCCGAGCGCTTCTCCGGCGAGTAGACGTCGGTTCCGCTCACAGCCCTTCGAAGAGCGCGGTCGAGACGTAACGTTCGGCGAAGGAGGGGATGATGGCGACGATCAGTTTGCCCTTCATGTCCTCGCGGCTGGCGACGGAGAAGGCCGCGGTCAGGGCCGCGCCGGAGGAGATGCCGACGGGGATGCCCTCTTCGGCGGCAACGCGGCGGGCCATGGCGAAGCTGTCGTCATTGGAAACCTGCACCACCTCGTCGATGACGCCGCGGTCGAGGATCGAGGGCACGAAGCCCGCGCCGATGCCCTGGATCTTGTGGGGACCGGGCTGGCCGCCCGACAGCACCGGCGAGGATTCCGGCTCGACGGCGATGATCCGCACCGAGGGTTTGCGGGCCTTCAGCACCTGGCCGACGCCGGTGATGGTGCCGCCGGTTCCGACGCCGGAGATCACCGCGTCGACGCCGCCCGCGGTGTCGTTCCAGATTTCCTCGGCCGTCGAGACGCGGTGAATCAGCGGGTTGGCGACATTGTCGAACTGCTGCGGCATCACCGCGCCCGGCGTGGCCTCGACGATCTCCTTGGCGCGGGCCACGGCGCCCGCCATGCCCCGCTCGGCTGGGGTAAGTTCCAATTTCGCGCCCAGGATCAGCAGCATCTTGCGCCGTTCGATGGACATCGACTCGGGCATCACCAGGGTCAGCTTGTAGCCCTTGGCGGCGGCCACGAAGGCCAGGGCGATGCCGGTGTTGCCGCTGGTCGGCTCGACGATCACGCCGCCGGGCTTCAGCACGCCCTTGGCCTCGAGATACTCGATCATAGCCACGCCGATGCGGTCCTTCACCGAGCCGATCGGATTGAAGAACTCCAGCTTGGCCACGACCTCGCCCTTGGGCTTGATGGCCGCGGTCAGGCGCGGCAGGCGCACCAGCGGGGTGTCGCCGATGGTGTCGAGAATGCTGTCGAAGATCTTGCCCCGGCCGGCGCGCACGAACCGCGCGGCGTCATAGACCTTGTCAGGGGTGGCGTCGGCCATGTGCGGGACCTTTCGGGGAACTGCGCCTTGTCCCGCTGAGCCTAAGGCTTCTTTCCGCCCTGTGCTAGGATCGGGGCATAGCCCAGGGGCCGCGCATGCCGTTTCTCGACACCAACCAGTTGCCGCAGGATGAGCGCCGGCCCGGCTGGCTGGGGCGGTATTTCCACTCGCCGACGCTGACCTTCGCCCAGTGGGAATTCAAGGCGGGCGCCGACATCCACGCCCACAGCCACGAGCAGGAGGAGGTCTGGCAGGTGCTGGAGGGCGAGCTGGAAGTGACCATCGGCGATGAGACGCAGGTGGCGGGGCCCGGAATGGTGGCGGTGGTCCCGCCGCACACGGTTCACGCCGTGGTGGCGCTCTCCGACGGCCGCGCGATCGTCACCGATTTCCCCCTGCGGCCCGAAATGGCCGGGCCTCATCTCTGAGCAAAGGCTCCAGGATTTCCTGGGCCAGCCAGCGGACGGCGGGGACGGCGACGCCATCGCCGGCCACGTGCAGGGCGGCGGTGGCGGCCTTCGGCAGGCGGTAGGTTTCCGGAAGGCCCATCAGGCGGGCGGCCTCGCGCGGCGTGAGCAGGCGGGTGCGGACGACGCCGGCCTCGACCACCACGATCACTTGGCGCGAGGAGCCGCCGCGCGGGGTGCGAAGGCATCCGGCGACGCCGTCGAAGCGCGCCTCCGCGCGCTGCACCCGCTGTGCGTTCTCGATGCGCATGCGCCGGAAGACGGCGCCGACGGTCCGGTCGCCGCGGGCGCGCAGGACGTCGAGCCGGGCGCGGTGCAGCGGGGCCATCAGTTCGAGCCAGCGGCCGGTGCGCTCCGGCGAATGCCAGGTCACGACGTCGTCCGGCTCCAGCAGGGCGGCGAGGTCGGTGTTGCGCGGCAGCGGCTGCGGCGCGGCCCACCAGAGCCAGCGCGCGGCCAGGTCGGCGGGCAGCGAGGCGGCGGCGGCCTGGATGGCGCGGGTGTGGAAGGGGCTGGGGCCGATCAGATGGGCGGGGGGCGGCTCGCGGGTGGCGACCACGAAGACCCGCGGGCGCGACTGCGGCAGGAAACGCGCGGCGTCGATCTCCAGAGCGCCGAAGCTGTAGCCCTGGTCCGCCAGGGCCTGGCCCAGCGCCGCGAAGTCGCGCCCACCGTGCGAGGTGAGCAGGCCGCTGACATTCTCGATGACGATGGCGCGCGGCGCGCGGCCCTCTGCGGCGAGGGCCTCGATCAGTCGCCAGAAGCCGAAGAAGGCGCTGGAGCGGCCTCCGGCCAGGCCGGCGCGTGCGCCAGCCAGGCTGAAGTCCTGGCAGGGACTCGAGGCCCAGGCGAGGTCGGCCTGTCCGGCGAGATCGGCTACGGAGAGCTGCCAGACGTCGCCCTGGTGGAAATGGTGCGCGCTATCGGCAAAGTTGGCGCGGTAGGCGGCGGCCTTGGCCGGGTCGAAGTCGTTGGCGAAGGCGCAAGTCCAGCCGCCGCCCAGGCCCAGCCGCGCCATGCCGCCACCGGCGAAGAATTCGTAGAAGATGAGGGGCGCCGGGCTCACGGCTATGAACCTAGACTGATTTGGCGCTCGGCCGTCGCGTCCCGATACGGTCCCGCCCGCGTTAGGCGCGGGCGCTAGCGCTGGATTTCGAGCTGGGCGATCTGCGATCGTGCGGCCGGGCTGTCGGCTGCCCGGACCGGCAACAGAAAGCCGACGGCGATCGCGGCCGCGGCGACCATGGCCAGAATGGCTCTGAGCTTCATGACGGGTCCCTCAACCGATCCTGAGCGAGCCTATGGTCTAGCTTGTCAGGCTTAAGGTCCGGGCAAGAAGCATGCTGAATCCTTCATGAGCACCTCCTGGTTCTTGGGCCGCGCGCCCGCGCCTCGCGTGCAAGGCGCTTGACCTGCCCCCACAGGCAGGCGGCAAAATGATCGACGATAAGAAGGAAAAGCCCACAGCAGGGCGTTCGGGGAGGCGACGATGGAAAAGGCCTATGACCTGGTCATCCGTGGCGGGACGGTCGTCGATGGGACCGGCGAGCCGGCCTACGAGGCCGACGTGGCGGTCAAGGATGGCGTCATCGCCGCGATTGGCCAAGGCTTGGGAGGCAAGGTCTCGGGCTCGGGCGCCGAGGAGATCGACGCCCGCGGCCAGGTGGTGACTCCGGGCTTCGTCGACATCCACACCCACTACGACGGCCAGGCCACCTGGGACGAGCGGATGCAGCCGTCCTCGTGGCACGGGGTGACCACGGTGGTGATGGGCAACTGCGGCGTCGGCTTCGCGCCTTGCAAGGACGCCGACCACGACCGGTTGATCCAGCTGATGGAAGGCGTGGAGGACATCCCGTTCCCGGTGCTGTCCGAGGGCCTGCCGTGGAACTGGGAGAGCTATCCGGATTATCTGGAAGCGCTCTCCAAGCGTCGCTTCGACGTGGATATCGGCAGCCAGCTGCCGCACGCGGCGCTCAGGGTCTTCGTGATGGGCGAGCGCGGCGTCAACCGCGAGCCGGCGACCCCCGCCGACATTGCCGCCATGGCCGCCATCGCGCAGAAGGCGATGGACGCCGGCGCCATCGGCTTCGGCACCTCGCGGACCCTGAACCACCGGTCTTCGGACGGCTCGCCGATCGCGACGCTGACGGCGGGCGAGGATGAGCTGCTGGGCATTGCCATGGGCATGGCGGCGGCGGGCCACGGGGCCGGCAAGGGCGCCTTGCAGGTGGTCTCCGACTTCAACGATCCGGAGGCCGAGTTCGACATGCTGCAGCGGATCGTCGCCGCGTCGGGGCGGCCGCTCTCCTACTCCCTGCTGCAGAGCCCGCGCGATCCGGAGCAGTGGCGCTACATGCTGGAGCGGATGAGCGCGGCCAAGGCGGTGGGGCTGCAAATGCGGGCCCAGGTGGCGACCCGGCCGGTCGGCGTGCTGTTCGGCCTGGAGCTGACCGCCAATCCGTTCAGCACCTATCCGACCTATCGCCAGATCAAGGACCTGCCGTTCGCCGAGCGGGTGGCGCGGCTGCGTGATCCGGAATTCCGCAAGGCCCTGCTGGCCGACGAGCCGGACAGCGGCCGCGCGCCCGGCCTGTCGCCGGCGAGGGCCTGGGAGCGCATCTTCCCGATGGGCGTCGAGAGCCCGGATTACGAGCCGACGACGGAGACCTCCATCGCCGCGCTCGCCGCGGCGCGCGGCCTCGACCCGCGAGAGATCGCGCTCGATCACATGCTGGACGGGGGAGCCGGCAACGGGCGGGGCATGCTCTATCTGCCGCTGCTCAACTACGCCCAGAACAGCCTCGATCCGGCCTACGCCATGCTGCAGCACGACTGCGTGGTGCCGGGGCTGTCGGACGGCGGGGCGCATGTGGGAATGATCTGCGACGGCAGCTTTCCGACCACCAACATCGTCCACTGGACGCGGGACCGCACGCGGGGCCCGAAGATCGCGCTCGAGCGGATGGTCAAGGCCCAGTGCCGCGACACCGCCGAGACGGTCGGGCTGTTCGACCGCGGCCTGCTGACCCTGGGCTACCGGGCCGACATCAATGTCATCGACTATGACCGGCTGACCCTGAAGGCGCCGGAGGTGTCCTACGACCTGCCGTCGGGCGGGCGCAGGCTGATCCAGCGGGCGTCCGGCTATACGGCCACCGTAGTCGCCGGCCAGGTGACCTATCGCGACGGGACGCCCACCGACGCCCTGCCGGGGCGGCTGCTGCGCGGCGCTCAGGCCGCACCGACGGCGATGGCGGCGGAATAGGGAGCGCGGCGATGAATGACATCTCCCAATTCGCCCCAGAAGCTCTCGAGCCGGCGTGCGAGTGGAACGCCAAGGACGTGGCCGATCCGGCCGCCTGGACCGAGGTGCTGTCACTCGCCGAGATCGACGAGCTCGACGCGGCCGTTCAGTACGCCTTCGGGATCTCCGACGACTTCCTGCGGATCGGCAAGGCGGAGTTCCCGCTGCCGACCCTGGCCGCGCGGCTGCGGGCCATCGAGGAGGAGCTGATCAACGGCCGGGGCTTCGTCCTGCTCCGCGGCCTGCCACGCGAGCGTTGGTCGAACGACGAGATGAGCATGGCCTATTGGGGCATCGGCGCGCATCTCGGCCGCCCCTGGCCGCAGAACGCCAAGGGCCACGTGCTGGGGGACGTCACCGACCACGGCAAGCAACAGGGCGACCCGACCGCGCGCGGCAACGAGATCGGCCTGGTGGGGCTCGATTTCCACTGCGACGGCTCCGACCTGGTGGGGCTGATGTGCCTGCGGACCGGCGTCTCGGGCGGGCTCTCGGCGGTGTGCAATTCGGTGGCGCTGCACAATCGGCTGGTGCGCGAGCGGCCCGACCTGGCGGCCGAGCTCTACAAGCCGCAGCCGTTCGACTATCGCGGCGAACAGGCGCCGGGGAAGCCCGGCTGGTACCTGATGCCGGTGTTCACGCGGCACGGCGACCGCATCTTCACCCGCCTGATCCGGCCCTACATCCTGGCCTCGCAGCGGCACGCCGATGCGCCGCGCCTGACCAGGAAGGCCATCGAGGCGCTGGAGTGGATGCAGGACCAGGCCGAGGGCGGTGACTACTCCGTGCTCATGGATTTCCGCGCCGGTGACATGCAGTTCATCAACAATTACCATGTCTTGCATGGGCGCGGCGCTTACGAAGATGACCGCGCGACGGGGCAGATCCGGCACTTGAAACGGCTTTGGCTGGAGACCGAGGTGCTGGCCGACCGGCCCGAGCAGTTCCGCAACCGCATGGGCAGCCACTGGGCGCGGAAACTGACCGTCAGCCGGATGGACGCCCAGGCATGACCGATCTGGTGACCCGCCACGACCGGGACGGCGCGGCGACGCTGACGCTCAACCGGCCCGACAAGCTGAACGCGCTCAACGTCGAGCTGTTCGTCGAGCTGAACGCGCATGTGAAGCGGCTGGCGCAAGAGACCGAGACGGTCGGCCTGGTGATCCTGCGCGGGGCCGGGCGATGCTTCTCGGCCGGCCATGACCTGGGCGACATCGCCGCCGGCGAGAAGCTGCCGGAGCCGCAGTTCCAGTCGAAAGTGATCGAGCGGCTAGCGGACCTGCCGCAGCCGGTGATCACCGCGGTGCACGGCCATTGCTACACCGGGGCGCTCGAGCTGGCGCTGGCCGGGGACATGATCTTCGCCGCCGAAGGAGCGAAGTTCGCTGACACCCACGCCAAGTGGGCGCTGACCCCTGTCTGGGGGCTGAGCCAGCGGCTGCCGCGCCGGGTGGGAACGTACAAGGCGCGCGAGATGATGCTGACCTGCCGCACGGTCTTCGGGCCGGAGGCGGAGGCGATCGGCCTGGCCAACATCTGTGTGCCGGACGCCGAGTTCGACACACGGCTGGACGCGCTGGCTGCCGAGATCCTGGCCAACTCCTGGTTCAGCCACCGGGCCAACAAGCGCCTGCTGCGCCACACCGACGGCCTGCCGTTGGACGTGGGCCTGGCGCACGAGGTGTTCCGCGGCGAGGGCCGCGGGCCCGACATGGAAGCCCGCATCGCCGGCTTCCAGAACAAGAGCGTCAAACAGGCCTGAAGCCGGCCCGCCCGGCATGGCGTTCGGGGCGAGTCGGCCCCATAAGAACAAATCATGCCCGCGATGCTTGCCGACCCTCCGACCTCGCCGATTGACCTCGATCCGATAGAGGGCGCGCGCGACATCCTGCGCCGCACCTTCGGGCATGCCGAGTTCCGGGGGCTGCAGGCGCCGGTGATCGCCGAGGTGCTGGCCGGGCGCAGCGCGATGGCGGTGCTGCCGACCGGCGGCGGCAAGAGCCTCTGCTACCAGATCCCCAGCCTGATCCGGCCCGGCCTGGGCCTGGTGGTCTCGCCGCTGATTGCGCTGATGACCGACCAGGTGGCGGCGCTGGTGCAGTCGGGCGTGGCGGCCGCGCGGCTGGATTCCAACGTCGATCCGGCGGAGAAGGCCGAGACTTGGCGGCGGATCGACGAGGGCCAGCTCGACATCCTCTACGTCTCGCCCGAGGGGCTGATGCAGCCCTGGATGCTGGAGCGGCTGGCGCGCACCCCGCTGGCGCTGATCGCCATCGACGAGGCCCACTGCGTCAGTCAGTGGGGCCACGACTTTCGGCCCGACTATCGGCTGCTGGGGCGGCTCGCCGAGCTGTTCCCGAACGCGCCCCGGCTGGCGGTGACCGCGACCGCCGATGCGCGCACGCGGGACGACATCCGTGCGGAGCTTAGGCTGGAGCAGTCGGCGGAATTCGTCGCCAGTTTCGCGCGGCCGGAGCTGGTGTTGTCGGCGGAGCGCAAGCGCGGCGCGGGTCACAAGCGGGTGGTGGAACTGGTCACTGCGCGGGCCGGACGGTCGGGCGTGGTCTACGTCGGATCGCGCGACAACACCGACAAGCTGGCCCAGGCGCTGCGCGACGCCGGCGTGCCGGCGCTGGCCTATCACGCGGGCCTCGACCGGCAGGTGCGGATCGACCGGCTGGAGCAGTTCCTGCAAGCCGACGAGGCGGTGATGGTGGCGACGATCGCTTTCGGCATGGGCGTCGACAAACCAGACGTGCGCTTCGTGATCCACGCCGATCCGCCGGGCTCCATCGAGGCCTACTGGCAGGAGATCGGCCGGGCTGGGCGCGATGGCGACAGCGCCGAGGGGATCACCCTCTATGGCGCGGCGGACATGAGCTGGGCGCTCAGGCGGATCGGCGAGCGGGAGATGGAAGAGACCGTCAAACGGGTGCAGGTGGGCAAGGTCCGCCAGGTCTACGCCATGCTCGACGGGACCGGCTGCCGGGCCGCCACCGTGCGGCGCTATTTCGGCGAAGAGGGCGTCGAGGCCTGCGGCCAGTGCGACCTTTGCACCGGGGCGGTGGAGACCTCCGACGCCACCGAGGCGGCCCAGAAGGCGCTGTCGGCGGCGCACCGGCTGGGCGGGCGCTATGGGCGCGGTCGGCTGGTCGACCACCTGCTGGCCAAGACCAAGGACCCGAGCGACTTCGAGACCTCGCTGTCGACCTGGGGGATCGGCCAGGAGCTCGGCGCCAACGCCTGGCGCGACCTGGTGGAGCAGCTGTTATTCGAGGGCCTGCTGCGCGAGGACCCCAACGACGGGCGCCCGCTGGTCGGGGTCGGCGAAGCCGAGGCGGTGAAGGCGGTGTTTCGCGGTGAACGGCGGGTGATGGTGCAGACCCGCCACGAGGTCGAGGCCAAGCCGCGCAAGGCCCGCAAACCGTCCCGCGAAACCCTGGCGATTGCGCCGTCCGATCAAGCGCTGTTCGACGCGCTCAGGGCGTGGCGCAGCGGCGAGGCCAAGGGCCAGCACGTGCCGCCCTATGTGATCTTCCACGACCGCACGCTGGTGGAGATCGCGTCTGCCAAGCCCGGCTCACGCGCGGCGCTGGCGCGGCTCGGCGGCGTCGGCGAAGGCAAGCTCGCCCGCTACGGCGAGGCGGTGCTGCAGATCGTCAGCGGCTTCGAGGTGTAGCCTCCTTCTTCCCTTGTGGGAGAAGGTGTCGGCCCCCCGGGCTCGGCCAAAGGCCGACCCGAGGACAGGCTCCGGCTGACGGATGAGGGGTCGCGTTCCGCCATCGCCGCGAGCGGAGTGGCCGCGTCACCAAGAGTTCTGAGACCCCTCATCCGACCTGCTGCGCAGGCCACCTTCTCCCGCAAGGGGAGAAGGTTCCTGTGGAATCTAGAACTTGGTCTTCACTTCGACGCCCCAGGTGCGGGGGTCGTTGACGAAGCCGGTCAGGTTGTCGAAGTCGATCGCCCCTTCCAGGGTGATGCGGTTGGTGATGTTGCGGCCGAAGACCGCCACTTCCCAGGCGCCCTGCGGCGCGCGGTAGCCGACCCGCAGGCCGCCTTCCAGGAAATACCGGCCCTGGAATTCCGCGGATTGGTAGAGCAGGAAATTGACCTTCGAGCGGTAGGCCCAGTCGGTGAAGGCGAAGAGCTCGCCGCTGGCAAGCGGGATCGAGTAGCCGGCGGTGACGTTGGCCACCCATTCCGGCGCGTTGGGCAGCGGATTGCCATTGATGTTCACCGTGCCGGGCAGAGCGCCGGGCGGGTCGAGCACGGTGCAGGGCGCGCCGCACGGCTGGGTCGCCAGGTTCGGGTCCTTGATCTCGGTGTGATTGTAGGAAAGGCCGGCGGTGAGTTGCAGGCGCTCGACGGGCGTCGCCTCGGCGTTGACCTCGAAGCCGTAGCCGTCGGCGTGCTTGGCGTTGATCAGCCGGTTGAAGTTGGCCCCGCCGCCGACCGCGGTGAGCTGCAGATTGGAGACCCGGTAGTAGAAGACATCGGCGTCGAGCCTGAGCTTGTGCTCGAAGAAGTAGCCCTTCGCGCCCGCCTCATAGGACATGTCGGTTTCCTTCGACGCCACCGAGATGGTGTCGCCGAAGAGCAGCCGACCCTGGACGGAGGGCGCGCGGTAACCCTTGGCCACCCGGGCGTAGAGGTTGATGTCCTTGTCGATGGCGTAGGTGGTGTCGAGGCTGAAGCTGACCTCGTCGCTGGTCGGGTTGGCGCGCTGCACGGCGGTGGCGGGCGCGCCGAAGGGCGAGACGAGCCGCTGGGCCAGGAAGTCCTTCTTGTCGTTCGAATAGCGCAGGCCGCCGCCCACCTTCCAGGCGTCGGTCACCTGGTAGTCGGCGTTGCCGAACAGCGCCCAGGAGGTGGTCTTCTGGTGCTGGTAGGCGAAGCCGTCCTGTTTGCCGCCGGCGAGCGTGTTGAAGTCGAAGCTGTCGATCTTCACGTCCTCGAAGAAATAGAAGGCGCCCACTGTGTAGGTCAGCGCATCCATCTTCCCGGCCAGCCTGAGTTCCTCGCTCCACTGAGCGTGGTAGGGCAGCCCGTCAGCGCTTTCCGAGGGGAAGGGGATGAAGCCCGGGCCGAACGGCGGGGCGAACGAGGCGCCGAAACCGCCGTCGATGTCGCCGCGGGAGAGCACCTTGGCGTGCTCGAAGCCGGTGACCGAGGTCACCACCGGGCCGCCCAGGTCGTAGGTCATCTTCAGGTTGGCGCCGGAAATGTCGACTTTCTGGAACGACCGGGTCTGGGCGTCCTGGGCGATCTTGCTGACGTCGAAGCCGGGGACGAAGCCGTTCGTGCCCTTCTGGATGATGTTGGCGCGGAAGATCTGCGGCGTGCCGTCCAGGTGCATCATATGCGCGCCGAGCAGGGCCGAGAACTCCGCGGTCGGGGTGAACAGCAGCTGGCCGCGCAGCGCATACTCGTCATAGCCGCCGGTGGCGTTCGACTGGTGGGTGAAGGTGTTGTCGATCCAGTCATTACGATGCTGGTAGAGGCCTGAAATCCGTCCGGCGAGCACGCCCGGCATGATCGGGCCGCCGACCGCGCCCTCGAGGTTGGTGGTGCCGTAGGTGCCGTAGGAGGCCTGGGCGTAGCCGCCGAAGGTCTGGCCGGGCTTCACGGAATCGAACTTCAGGACGCCGGCCGGGGTGTTGCGGCCGAACAGAGTGCCCTGCGGTCCGCGCAGCACTTCCACCTGGTCGATGTCGAACAGCGGCAGGCCCTTCACGATCGGGTTTTCCAGGACCACCTCGTCGTAGACGAAGCTTACCGGCTGCGAAGCGTTGAGGTCGAAGTCGGTGTTGCCGAGGCCGCGGATGTAGGGCCGCGGGAAGGTGCGGCCGAAGCTGGATTCCAGCACCAGGCTGGGGACCCGGGCCGACAGCACGCGGATGTCGCCGCCGGAGGAGCGGATGGCGTCGAGCTTGTCGCCGCTGATCGCGGTCAGGGATTCCGGAACGTCGTTGATGTTCTCGGCGCGCTTCTGGGCGGTGACGATCACTTCACCGACCGTGGCCGCCGCCGCGTCAGCGGCCCGCGCCTGGGTGGCGAGCCCCGCGCTTATCATCAGCGCCGTCGCCGCCGCGCCAGCGACCAGCGCCGCGCGCCGCTTGTTTGCTTGCATCATGGCTTGAACCCCCTTGCCTGCGCGCGCCGTATGGGCTGCGCGACTCGTGAGGTCGGCCTTAGCAAAACCGTCGTTTCGGCGTCACCGCGCAGTCACAAATCGTGCGGTTCAGACACGCCTGACGCGCGGATTGCCCGCCTGTGATGCATTTCTGCACCGCAACTCAAGCCGAGACGGGCGCTAGACGTCGACCTCCGCGTCCAGGGCGTTTTCCTGGATGAACTCGCGGCGGGGCTCGACCAGGTCGCCCATCAGCCGGGCGAACATGCCGCCGGCCTCCTCGGCGTGGTTGATCCTGACCTGCAGCAGGGTGCGGGCGTTGGCGTCGAGGGTGGTTTCCCACAGCTGGTCGGCGTTCATCTCGCCCAGGCCCTTGTAGCGCTGGATGGAGAGACCGCGGCGGCCGTTGTCCATCACCGCGTTCACCAGGTCGATCGGGCCGCGAACGGTGGTGGCGCGGTCGCGCCGCGTGAAGGTGGCGCGGCCGGCGAAGATCTCCGCCAGCTCCTTGGAGCGTTCGGCGAGGCGGCGCGCATCGGCGGCGTGCAGCAGCAGTTCGTCCAGCACGATGCGCTCGGAGACGCCGCGCTTCACCCGGGAGAAGACGTAGCTGTTCTGCTCGCCGGGCGCGCCGGACCAGGCGCCGTCGCCTTCCTCGGCGTAGAGGTCGAGGCGCGCGGCCGCGATGGCCGTGTCTGGCTTGGGCCCCAGCAGGCCAGCCAGCGCCGCCTGCTCGATGGCGAAGGCCGGGGCGCGGGCGGCGAGGCGCTCGACGTTGGCCTTGGCGCCGCGGGCGGTCTGGACCATGCCCAGCAGGTCCGCCCCGGTGATCCGTTCGCCGTTGGAAAGGTCGAGGGTGGCGCCGTCGACGCCCTCATCGATCAGGTAGATTTCCAGCTCGGCGTCGTCCTTCAGGTAGCGGATCGACTTGCCCTTCGACGCCTTATAGAGCGGCGGCTGGGCGATATAGAGATAGCCGCGGTCGATCACCTCGCGCATCTGCCGGTAGAAGAAGGTCAGCAGCAGGGTGCGGATGTGCGCCCCGTCCACGTCAGCATCCGTCATCAGCACGATCTTGTGGTAGCGGATCTTCTCGATATCGAAGTCTTCGCTGCCGATCCCGGCGCCCAGGGCCGTGATCAGGGTGCCGATCTGTTCGGACGCCAGCATCTTGTCGAAGCGGGCGCGCTCGACGTTGAGGATCTTGCCGCGCAAGGGCAGGATCGCCTGGTTGTCGCGGTTGCGGGCCTGCTTCGCCGAGCCGCCGGCCGAATCCCCCTCGACGATGAAGATCTCGGACTTGGCCGGGTCCTTCTCGGCGCAGTCGGCGAGCTTGCCGGGCAGGGAGGAGATATCCAGCGCCGACTTGCGCCTGGTGAGTTCGCGGGCCTTGCGGGCGGCTTCTCTGGCCGCAGCCGCTTCCGCGATCTTCTGGACGATCAGGCGGGCTTCGTTAGGGTGCTCTTCGAACCAGGAGCCCAGGCCCTCGCCGACCAGGCCTTCGACGGCCGGGCGGACCTCGGAGGAGACTAGCTTGTCCTTGGTCTGGGACGAGAACTTGGGATCCGGCACCTTGACCGACAGGACGCAGGTCAGGCCCTCGCGGGCGTCCTCGCCGCCGACCGAGACCTTTTCACGCTTGGCCGCGCCGGATGAGTCCGCATAGCCGGTGATGATCCGGGTCAGCGCCGAGCGGAAGGCCGCCAGGTGGGTGCCCCCGTCACGCTGCGGGATGTTGTTGGTGAAGCACAGGACGTTCTCGTGGTAGCCGTCGTTCCACCACAGCGACAGGTCGATCTCGACGTTCTCGCGCTTGCCGCGGATGACGATCGGGGCCTTCAGCAGGGCGGTCTTGCCGGTGTCCAGGTGGCGCACGAAGGCCTCGACGCCGCCCTCGTAGTGCATGACCTCCTCGGTGGGCTGGGCTCCCCGGTGATCCTTCAGCCAGATGGTCACGCCCGAGTTGAGGAACGCCAGTTCCCTTAAGCGGTGCTCCAGGGTCTTCAGGTCGAAGTCGATGAAAGCGAAGGTCTGCAGCGAGGGCAGGAAGGTGACCTCGGTGCCGGACAGCGGCTGGCCGTTCTCGCGCATTGGCGCGTCGCCGGTCTCCTTCAGCGGGGCGACGGAGTCGCCGTGCCGAAAGGCCATCTCGTAGGACTTGCCGCCGCGATAGATCTTCAGTTCCAGTCGTTCGGAGAGCGCGTTGACGACGGAAACGCCCACGCCGTGCAGGCCGCCGGAGACCTTGTAGGAGTTCTGATCGAATTTCCCGCCGGCGTGCAGCTGGGTCATGATCACCTCGGCCGCCGAGATGCCCTCGCCCTCGTGGATGTCCACCGGGATGCCGCGACCGTCGTCGGTGACCGTGACCGAGCCGTCGGCGTTGAGGATCACTTCGACGCGGCTGGCCCAGCCGGCGAGGGTCTCGTCGATGGCGTTGTCGACGACCTCGTAGACCATATGGTGCAGGCCCGAGCCGTCGTCGGTGTCGCCGATGTACATCCCCGGCCGCTTGCGCACGGCGTCCAGGCCCTTGAGAACCTTGATGCTTTCCGCGCCGTAGTCGTCCTGCCCGTTGTTTTCCGGGGTAGGGCCCTGGCCATGGGAAGAATTGGGGCCGTGGGGGCCTTCTTGGGGGAGATCGTCGTTCTTTTCGCTCATTCTACGTCCAGCTTGATGCGGGTTTGCCGCTCGGCGTGGCGCGGCCCGCGCGCCCGGCGCCGCGGCCTGCAGCCGACGGCTATTTTCATGGCTTCTATATAGGAGTTGGGCGCTGATTCTGCACCCTTTTGTGGGCTGGGGACTTGGCCGTGGGCCACACTGCGCTAGGCTGCGCCAATCGCTCGGGAGGCGCCATGCGGTTACGGCAATCCATCTTCGCCGCGGGACTGCTGGCGCTCGGCCTGACGGCCACCGCGAGGGCCGAGCCGAGCGTGATCACCAACCCCGACTGGCTGAGGAAGCCTACGGGCGAAAGCCTCGCCCAGCACTATCCGCGGATCGCCAGCGAGCTGGATATCCAGGGCCGCGCTGTCCTGAGCTGCACGGTCAACGCTCAGGGGGTTCTGAAGGACTGCACCGTCTCGGGCGAGGCGCCGGCCGGCCTGGGGTTTGGGCCCGCGGCCCTGGCGATCAGCGGCGAGTTCCTGATGCGGCCCCAAACGCTGAACGGCAAGCCGGTGGACGGTGGACGCGTCAATATCCCGATCAGGTTCATGCTGCCGACGACCCAGCTGCCAGCGGCGCCGCCGGAGCCGGTCTCCGAGGCGGCGGGACGCCAGGCGCTGCGCGCCGTCGACACCCTGAAGTTCGTCGACACCGCCATGGGTGGTTTCGACAAGATGTTCGCCCGGCTCACCACGGCGGCCGATGATCCGACGCCGGCCGCGTCGCGCGCCGCGGCGATCGCGTCGATGACGCGGGCCAGCCAGGCGCGCCGCAGCGACATTCGCGTCGCTCTGGCCCACAGCCTCGCCTCGGTGCTCAGCGAAGGCGAGATGTCGTCCCTTGCCGACACGGGAGCCTTGAGCAGCGACCTTTTCCAGGGCAATCCCGCGTTCGCCAAGGTCCAGGCCCTGACCCAGACCGAATACCAGCGCGACATCGTGGCCCTGGCGCGCGTGTCGTTCTGCGCCAAGACCGACTGCGGCTCACTCGGCGACCTGCCGAAAGTCTAGCGTGCGGGGGACCCGCGCGAGACCGACCGGATCGACATTCCGCAATGGGCTCGGCAGCCGGACGAGGCCCAGGTCCGCGCCGCCGAGCCGCGGTTTGCCAGCCTGTTTGGCCTGACCGGCCTGGTGCGCCTGACCTGCCGGGTGAAGGACACCGGCAACCTGGAACGCTGCGAGGTCGACGAAGAGGCGCCGAAGCGGCTGGGGTACGGCCAGGCGGCGCTTGGGCTGGCCTACGGCTATCGGCTGGGTGCGGTCCAGCTGGCCGCCGGCGGGGCCGGCCGCAAGGTGACGGTGCGCGTCGGCTTCCCGGCGGCGCCCCACCCCGCGCCGCTCGCCCTCCCGCCGGGACCCGAGGGCGCCATGGCGATCGCCCGCAAAGTGGGGCAGGGCGACCAGATCACCGCCGAGGGCCGCCGCAACGTCGAGCTGCAGATCCTGAGCTACGGCGACAAGCCGCCGACGGGGATGGACCCCAAGCTTTACGAGGCGGCGCTCGACGCCCTGCGCACCGCGACCCAGCAGGCGCTCGGGCATTATGTCGAGCTCAACGTCAACGCGCTGGCGGCCAACTTCAACGTGACCCAGTTGACGGCCATGGACGCCTTCCGCACCTCGCCGGGCGGCATGGCCCTGGCGGCGCGGCGCGAGGAACTCGGCATCGCCATGAGCAACGCCGTGCGGTTCATGACGGTCAAGGTGATGCTCGACGCGCGGGTGGATTATTGCAGGGCACACGACTGTGGCCCGCCGGCCCCCGCTCAGACCAGCGGCGCGAGCTCGGCGCCTTCGACACGGACCCCCTGAGCGCGGCCTTTAAGGTCCTCGAACAGGTGCTCGTCGGTTCCGGTGAGGAAGGCCTGCAGACCCAGCGCCTGGATCTCGTCGAACAGAGCGGCGCGTCGGCGCTGGTCCAGGTGGGCGGCGACTTCGTCGAGCAACAGGACTGGGCTGGGCGAGCCCTCGGCGCGGGCCAGGCGCGCGGCCTGGGCCAGCACCAGATTGAGGATCAGGGCCTTCTGCTCGCCGGTCGAGCATTCGGCGGCGGGGCGGTCCTTTTCGGCATGGATCACGGCCAGGTCGCCGCGGTGCGGGCCGGTGAGCGCGCGGCCGGCGGCGGCGTCGCGCGGGCGGGCGGCGGCCAGGTCGCGAGCCAGCCTGGCCTCGATGTCGGCGATCCTCGCGCCGCCCAGGGACATCTGCTCCCACTCGCCGGTGAGCGAGAGCTTCGCCTGCGGGAAGGGCCGCATCCCCCGGCCGTCGATCTCCGCCTGCAGGGCGGAAAGCGTCGTGGCGCGGGCCTCGGCCATCAGCGCGCCCGCCTCGGCCAGGCGGGCCTCCAGGGCGTCGAGCCAGGCGGGGTCCGGTGGCCCAGTCTCGTCCGTAAGCAGGCGCATGCGCTCGCGCTGGGCCCGGTCATAGGCCTGGGCGTGGGCGGCGTGGCGGGGAATGGCGGCGAACACCAGGCGGTCGAAGAACCGACGGCGGTCGGCGGCGCCTTCCAGGAACAGGCGGTCCTGGGCCGGGGTCAGCCAGACCTGGCGAAGGTGGTCGGCCAGGCGGCCGGGCGGCACGGTCTCGCCGCCGACGCGCACGGTGCGCCGCGCGGCGCCGGGCTCACCGACGCCGGTGCCGACCTGGGTCTC
>JBBQTP010000042.1:0-27177 GCA_038213205.1 Caulobacterales bacterium | reverse complement strand
AACACCGTCTCCAACACCAACATCCCGAACTCGCCGCCTGACATCCGCCAAGCAGCCACCGTTAGACCTCAGGAATGAGGGGTCCTTATTCGACGCCGATCACCCCGCTAACGGGGTCCCTTTTCCACGCCGATCCACAGGCTCGGCGCTCCGCCCCGCTGAGGCCGCCCCCCTGCTGCTTGGGCGGATCCATGGCGAATTGTTCCGGATCCTGGCGACCGGGGGCCCCTCCGGTTCACGGTTCATGGAGCTCCTCGAGAGCGGACTGGCTGTCCGAGCAGTTCCAAAGCCCCGCCGCAGACCGGGCGCTGCCCCAATGGACCCTGTACCCAACATCTTCGACACCTAGACGCTGGCGGCCATTGGGCCGGGCTAGGGACGTTTTCCGTCCCTCAGACGTACCTGACCCGTCCCTTCTGGCTAACGAAATGTCCCTCAAATGTGGCTGAGGGGTCCCTCCAAAGTCCCCCCGGACCCCCGAAGGCAAAGGGGAAGAGGGACAATTTCTATGGGCCAGGGACATTTTTAAAGAGCAGCCCTATCGGAGCCCGCCGTTTCCTGCCGGGTTGGAATAAATTTTCGGTCCCGATGAACCTCTTTGCCCGCGCCTGGAACCTACTGAGACCGGCATGGGCGGAACTGGTGCAAACGCGCCGGTAATTCGCGCCGCCACGTGTCGCCAACAGCTGTCACCAAAGTAGGGACCCAGATCATGAGCAATTCGGCGGGCGTGTCGGACGTCAATATCCTGGGCGCCGCCGTCATCGGTCAGACGCTGACCGGCACGGGCGCCGGCGATAAACTCACCGGCGGCGCCGGTGACGACATCCTCCGCGGCCTCGGCGGCGCCGACACGCTGGACGGTGGCGGCGGAAACGACCGCTTCTTCTGGACCGCTGGCGATGGTTCCGATCGCGTCGAGGGCGGCGCCGGCGTCGACGCCCAGTTCATGACCGGCTCGCAGTTCACGCTGTCGGCGAGCGGCGGCCGCGCCCTGGCGATCGACGGCGTGGAGACCGTGAACCTGCACGGCGTGGAGGAGATTTCACTGAAGGTCTTGTCGGGGGCCATGAGCGTGAACGTGGGCGACCTCAGCAGCACTGATGTGCGTGAGACGCTGGTGCAGATGGATACCCTGCACGCCGCCGCGGACTTCGTGGGCGTGACCGGCGCGGCCACCGCCGACACGATCGACGTCCAGGTGTTCAGCGCTTCCGGCGTCCGGATCCTGGATTCCGCGAACGGCGTGGTCCAGACCACTGGGATCTCCGGCCTCGACGGCCTGGACACGCTGGCGGTGAATGGCGGCCTTGGCGACGACACCATCCGCGTCGTCACGCCAAAAGGCCCGGCAAGCGGGGCGGCGGTGAGCGTGCACGGCGACGACGGCGCAGACACGCTGACCGGCTCCTTCGGCGCAGAGCATCTGTTCGGCGACGCCGGCAACGACGTGATCGACGGCGGCGGCGGAGCGGACACCATCGACGGCGGCGCGGACGTCGACACCCTGCGGATCACCGGCGGCGAAGCCGTTGACACCGTGGCGCTGAGCGGCGGGGGCAGCCATCTGCGCGAAACGATCGGCGGGGTCACCTCGGACGTCGTCAATGTGGAGACGCTCAACATCCGCCCGCTTGGCCAGAGCGATACGGTCAGCATCGGCGACCTGACCTTGACGTCGGTCAGGACGGTCAACCTCGACCTCTCCGGCGCCCGCGGCGGGCAGGACGGTGCGGCCGACACCGTGGTCCTTCCGGGGCTCGTGGGTGCGCCCTTCCATTCGACGGTGTCGCTCACCTCCGCCCTGGACGGGTCGAGCCTGCAAGCCATCTATGCCGTCGATGGCGCGCCGCTCGAGACCGTCAATGTGACGGCCATCGGCGCGGCGGACTTCGTGACCCTGGCTGGCGGCAATGGCGACGACGTCTTCTCAACCACCGCCTTCGCCAGCCACCTGCGCCTCCAATTGAACGGCGGGCTCGGGGACAACTTCCTGCTCTTCGGGGGAACCGCCGGCAACGATGCGATCGACGTCGTCACCAGCCCAAGCAACATATACATGACGATGAACGGCTCGGCGCCGCTCGACCTGGTCAACATTTCCGGCGTCGCGGTGACGGCCGGGGCTGGCGCGGACACCGTGCAGGTCGGCGATCTGGGAGGCTCGGGAGTCCCCTTTCGCGTCGGCGTCGATCTCTCTGGCCCCGGCGGCGCCCCGGACGGTCAGGCGGACACCGTGATTCTCAATTTCAGCCTTCCCAATGGGGGCTACCTGGACGGCTCGCAATTTGGCGACCTGCTGACGCAAGGTCTAACAGTGGTGGACGCCGGCTCCCACAACGGGAGTGACGTCCGGGTCGAGGGCATCGACGCCCACGATCGCATTGCGGTGAACCTTCTGGGTGGCGGTCCTTTCGAATTGCGCGAAGCTTTCAACCAGACCGACTTCCACCTGGGCTCTGGGGATAACACGCTCAACTGGTGGGTCACTAAAATCGGCCATGACTCCGTCGATGGCGGCGCTGGTTCAGACGCATTAAATATCGGATTTGCGCCGTGGATCCGGTCCATCGACAACGGCGGTTGGAGCATCAACCTGAGCGCCGCCGGCAAGACCTCAGTGCTGGGGCTGCATCACGCCGACGACCCCAGGACCCCGGGGGTAGTCGACCTCACCGTCGACCTGACCAGCGTAGAGCGCCTGTCTCTGTTTGGCGGCGGCGGCAGCGACATTATCCTGATCGGCGATCAGAGCGGGACCAGCGTGAAGCACGTCGACATCGACGTGGGCGGCGCCGGGCCCGACCAGTCGCGGGACTTCGTGTTCCTCGACGGCACGTCAGGCGCTGACCGCATTTTCGTGTCCCAGACGTCGGGGGACGTGACGGTGGAGGGTCTGGCCGCCAGCGCCACCGTCCACAACCTCGACAGTACGGACCACGTGTTCATTCGCTCCGGCGCGGGCGACGACGTCATCGACCTGACCAACCACAATCCCGGACGCGGTGTCGTGCACCTGGACTCGGGTCTGGGCAATGACACGATGATCGGTGGGTTCGGGGCTGAATCCTTCGAGTTCCACGGTGGCGCCGGGGGTCGCGACCTGGTGGTCGGCTTCCGGGGCCACCGGCTCGGCGGCGAGGCTGACGTGGTCTCGGTGTTCGGCAGCCCCGATCACAGTTTCGTCGACCTGGTGGCGCACCATCACCTCTTCCAGTCCGGCGCCGACGTTGTGCTGACGGATGGGGCCGGGGCCTTCATGACGTTGACCTCCGTCAATCTCGCGTCGCTGACCTCGAGCGACTTCCTCTTCTAGGAAGGGAAAGCGCGTGGTGACCTGCGATGCGGCTTAGGCCGGCTCAAGTGGCTCGGGGATCGGTGAGCGCCATTTCCGGGCGCTGGGCGTAGGTGTCGTAGAAGGCGCCGAGCTTCGGGCAGGCCTTGCGCCAGGCGCGGTCGGGGAAGCGGAAGTCGAGGTAGCCCAGGGCGCAGGCGGCGACGATGGCGTTCAGCGCAGCTCCGGTCTGCAGGCGGGCGGCGTCGGCCTCCAGGGCGGCCAGGGCGCGGTCGATCTTGCGGCCCTGCCCGGCCAGCCAGTCGCGCCACAGGAACTCACCTGGACGCAGCGCCACCTCGTAGCGGCTGAGCAGGGCCGCATCGAGCAGGCCGTCGGCGGTGGCTTGGATGCGCAATGTCCGCCAGCGTTCGGGGTCACTCGGGGCCGCCAGGAGCCCGCCGCCCGGCGCCCCCTTCCCGGCCTGGGCGTCGAGGTATTCGACGATCACCCGGCTGTCGAACAGCACCGTGCCGTCGTCCAGCACCAGGGCTGGGATCTTGCCCAGCGGGTTGGCGGCGGCGACGGCGGCGTCCTCGGCGATCGGGGTGGTGGTCACCGCGACGAGATCGATGGCGTCGGCCAGGCCGAGGTGGGCGGCGGCCAGGCGGACCTTCCGCGCATAGGGCGATGTCTGGGAAAAGTAGAGCTTCATGGCGCCTCTCCTGAACATGACCCAACGCCCCAGCACATCGGCAAGACGGGCGCAAAGCGCAAGGGTCAAACGCGGCCAGAGAAGGCGGCTGGACAAGAGGGCGGCTGGGCGCGAGCCTGCGGACGGTCAATTTCGGGGAGCCGCCCATGAGAACCGCCGCCATAATCGCCTGGACGGGCGCGCGGCCCGACGGGCTCTACGCCGAGGCGGGCGGGACATAGTGGCGGCGACGCCTGAGACGCTGGCGGCCGAGCTGCTCAGGCGGCACGCGGCGCGCGAGGTTTTCACCTCCATCTTCACGGACGGCGAGCCGCAGGACGTGGCCCTGGCCTATGCCGTGCAGGACGCCTACGTGGCCGGCCTGATCGCCTCCGAGGGCGGGGCGCGGGCCGGCTACAAGGTCGGCCTGACCACCAAGCGCATGCAGCAGATGTGCGGCGTCGATGAGCCGATCAGCGGCGTGGTGCTGGGGCGCCGCGTGCTGAAGTCGCCAGCTGAAGTCCGGGTGGCGGACTATGTGCGACTGGGATTGGAGAGCGAGATGGCGGTGCGGATCGGCGCGGACGGGGCCTCGATCGCCGCCGTCTGCGCGAGCTTCGAGTTGGTGGAGGACTCAGGCGCCGACTACGCCCGGCTCTCGGCGGCCTCGATCGTGGCGGACAACAGCTGGAACGCCGGGCTGGTGCTGGGGCCGGCCGTGGCGGGCGCGGCCTATAGCGACCTTAAGGGCCGGCGCGGCGTGCTGACCAACAACGGTGAGCCGGCCGGCGAAGGGATCAGCGACGAGGTGCTGGGCGATCCGCTCAACGCCGTGCGCTGGCTGGCCGAGCACCTGAAGCAACGCGGCGGGGCGCTGAAACCCGGCGATTGGGTGAGCACAGGGGCCATCGTCCCGACCCGGTTCGTGGCAGCGGGCGAGGTCTGGCGGTTCGCGCTCGATGGCCTGGCGGCCACCGAAGTGAGGTTCGTCTGATGGATCTGGGGATCGCTGGGCGGCGCGCCATCGTCTGCGGGTCGAGCAAGGGCCTGGGCCTGGCCTGCGCCACGGCGCTCGCCGAGGCCGGCGTGGAGGTGGTGCTGAACGCGCGCTCGGCCGGGCCTTTGGCGAGGGCCGTTGAGGTGCTGGCGGCGAAGACCGGCCGCCCAGTGGCCTCGGTCGCCGCCGACGTGACCACGGAGACCGGGCGCAGGGCCCTGCTGGCCGCCTGCCCCGACCCGGATATCCTGGTGACCAACGCCGGCGGCCCGGCGCCTGGCAACTTCGAGGAGTGGGGCGAGGCCGAGTGGCATGCCGCGGTCCAGGCCAACATGATCGCGCCGCTGCAGCTGATCCGCGCCACGGTGGGCGCGATGCGGGCGCGAGGCTGGGGGCGGATCCTCAACATCACCTCGGCGGCGGTGAAGGCGCCCCTGCCGATGCTGGGCCTGTCGACCGGCGCGCGATCCGGCCTGACCGGCGCAGTGGCGAGCCTCGCGCGGGAAGCGGCAGCCGACGGTGTAACGATCAACAACCTGCTGCCCGGCCAGTTCGACACCGACCGCCTGGCCGGCTACTTCGCCGGCATCGCCAAGCGCCAGGGGATTTCGCTGGAGGCTGCCAAGGCACAGGTCTCCGCCGCCAACCCCGCCCGCCGCATCGGCCGCCCACCGGAGTTCGGCGCGGCCTGCGCCTTCCTGGCCAGCGACCACGCCGGCTTCATCAACGGCCAGAACCTGCTGATGGACGGCGGCGCCTACCCGGGGGTGTTCTGAGGGCCGAGCGCGGGTTCGCTCGCCGCACGCGAAAGCGGACTTGCCGAACCTCCGCTAGCCGATCCGTTCCGTAAGGCGAACAGAGATGCGGTCGCCCGGGCTCTTGGCGAGACGCTGAAGCAATTGTGCGCGCACCGGCAGTTTGTGGGTTCCGTCCCCCAGGGCCATGAAGGCGCTTTCAAAGGGATAGCCGTCCATGAAGCCGCGAACCTTCACCAGGCCTCGGGTGCCGAAGTGCTCGACTGACTGCGGCCAGGTGACAAAGGTCCAGCCGGCTTTCGCAGGGCTCTTCAACAGGGTGGCTTCGAAGCTGACGTCCAGGCTTGCCGTTTGACGGGTCATTGGGCTCTCCATCTCAGGCCGAAGGACGATCCGCCGCATCCCCGCCCGACACCACGGTGAAATTCAGCATTGAGAGCATCGCTTTGTGCGCTCCGCGCTGGGCGGAGAGCGGAAATCGGCGATCCGGCGCAATGCGGACATCACCTTGATATCCCCCGGCGCGCAATCGCCGTAGAACCAGCGCATGGAACTTGAGGGGCCAGGCGTTCGGCGACGGGCCGTGGGGTTGCTGGCGCTGGCGGCCGGGCTGGCGCTCGGCGCAGGGTCGGCGCGGGCGGGCGACACCTTCCAGCGGGTTCGAGGGCGCGGGGTGCTCGTCGTCGCCACCAACGCCGGCTGGATGCCGCAGAGCTACATCAACGACGATGGATCCCTATCGGGCTTCGACATCGACGTGGCCCGGGAGGTCGCGCGCCGCCTCGGCGTCAAGATCCGCTTCGAGACGCCGGACTGGAGCCTGATGACCGGCGGCCATTGGCATGGGCGCTGGGACATGATGGTGGGCTCGGCGACGCCGACCAAGGCGCGCAGCCATGTCGTCGATTTCGCAGGAATCTACTACTACAGCCCCTATGTCTTCGTGGTGAACCGCAAGAGCAAGGTCAGGACGCGCGGCGATCTCGACGGCAAGAAAATCGGCGTTGAGACCGGCACCACGTCTGAGGATTACATCCGCCGCCGCTTGGCGATCGACGACGTGAACGCGCCGCCTGTGGTCTATTCCGTGCGACCAGGGTTGGTGCACACCTATGCCAATTCCATGCTGCCGTTCGACGACCTGCGCCTGGCGCCGGGGGTCCGGTTGGATGCTGTGCTGACCCCCGAGCAGACCGCGCTGGGGGCGATCCGCCACGGCTATCCGATCCGCATCCTGCCCGACGGCTACGCCTTCCGCGAGCCGCTGACCGTGGTCACCGACAAGGGCGACCCGGCCTGGACCGCCCGGATCCGGGGCGTGATCGCCGCAATGAAGGCCGATGGGGCGCTGAGGGCCATGGCCATTCGGTGGTACGGCAAGGACTACACCAGCTGAGTTCGGGGGCTCCTCTGTCGTACGTCGAAACCTACTACCGGACGCGGCTCGGCGAGACGCCGGCGCGCGCGCCGCTGGCTGGGGATATCGAGGTCGAAGTCTGCGTGATCGGCGGCGGGCTGGCTGGGCTTACGACCGCACTGGAGCTGGCGCGGGCAGGACGCCGGGTGGCCGTGCTCGAGGCGCAGCGGGTCGCCTGGGGTGCCTCGGGGCGCAACGGCGGGTTTGTCAGCCCTGGCTATTCGGCGAGCCATGCGACCATCGCGCGCACGGTGGGCGAGGACCAGGCTAAGGCCCTGCACCGGCTCTCCATCGAAGGCGCCCGCGCCGTGGGCGACAACATCGCCAAGCTGGCGATCACCGGCGCCCAGCCGGTGAACGGCCACCTGGCTGTGGCGCGCTACGAGGCGGGCGCGGCGATGCACGCTCAGCGCGACTGGCTGGCGCGGGAGTTCGACGATCCGGCCGAGGTCTGGGACCGCGAGCGCGTGCGAAGCGTGCTGGTCTCGGAACGCTATCATCAGGGGCTCTACCAGCCGCGGGCGTTCCATATCGATCCCCTGGCCTACAGCCGCGGTCTGGCCGCCGAGATCGAGCGGCTGGGCGGGCGCGTGTTCGAGGGCTCGGCCGTGACCGGGGTCGGCAAGGCCGGATCGGACTGGCGGGTGGCGACGGCCGGCGGGGCGATGCGCGCGAAAGACGTGGTGTTCACGACCGGCGGCTACACCGGACGGCTGCAGGGCCGGCTGTTCGCGGCCGTCCTGCCGATCGCCACCTACGTGATGCTGACCCGGCCCGATCCCGAGCTGATCGAAAGCGCGGTGCGCACGCCCGCGGCCATCGGCGACCACCGCCGCGCCGGGGACTACTACCGGGTGGTCGACGGCGGCCGGCGGATCCTGTGGGGCGGCAAGATCACCACCCGGACCAGCGAGCCCGCCCGCCTGGCCGGCCTGTTGCACGCGACCATGACCTCGACCTTCCCGCAGCTCGCCGGCCTCAAGGTCGACATCGCCTGGACGGGGCTGATGGCCTATGCGCGTCACCTGATGCCGCAGGTGGGCGCGCTGGGCGACGGACTGTGGTTCTGCACGGCGTTCGGCGGACACGGCCTGAACACCACGGCGATCGGCGGACAGCTGATCGCCGAGGCCATCCTGGGCCAGAGCGACCGCTATCGCCTATTCGCCCCGTTCGGTCTGGCCTGGAACGGCGGGCCGGCGGGCCGGGCGGCGGTGCAGGCGACCTACTGGGCGCTGCAGGCCCAGGACTGGTGGCGCGAGCGCCGCGCAGCCTGACCGATAGGGCTCGTCATCCGCTGCGAAGCGGGCTGTAGATGGGCTGGGAGGCGCCATGCACTTCGCCGACAACATCGACTACCCGCCGCTGCTCAGACGCCCCGTCGTGTTCCTGCCCTTGCTGGCGATCTTGTTCGTGGCCCTGTTGCGCGCCGACGCGGCGCACTGGACGATGGTCCAGCCGCTGCTGGGCGGAGTGTCGCTCGGCGGGCCGGGCGCCAACACCGCCGCCGCGCTCGGCCTGACCGCGCTGATCGGCGCCAACGTCTTTCTGATCCTGGGCCTGAAGCTCCGCTGGCAGGTCTATGTGGTGTGGATCGAGCTCGCCGTGCTGCTCATCGTGTTCTTCGTCTCCTTCGATCTCAGCTGGAAGTTCATCCGCCGAAAGCTCTGGCTGCTGGTCTCCAAGGGGCTGGTCACCACGCTCTATATCTCGGCGATTTCGATCGCCTGCGCCTCGGTGCTGGCGCTGGCCGGCGCCATCGCCAAGCTTTCGTCCAACGGCATCGCCATGGGGATCGCCAATTTCTACACCTCGTTCTTCCGCGGCATCCCGCTGCTCATGCAGATCTACATCATCTACCTGGGCCTGCCGCAGCTGGGTGTGGTGATCGACGCGGTGCCGGCCGGCGTCGTGGCTCTGTCGCTGTGCTACGGCGCCTACATGACCGAGATCTTCCGGGGCGGCATCGAGAGCGTGCCGGTCGGCCAGTGGGAGGCGGCGCGCGCCCTGGGGCTGAAGCCGCGCGCGATCATGACCCGGGTGATCCTGCCGCAGGCCATGCGGGTGATCATCCCGCCCACTGGCAACCAGTTTATCGCCATGCTCAAGGACTCATCCCTGGTCTCGGTGATCGGCGTCTGGGAGCTGATGTACTTGGCGCGCACCGAGGGGCAGACCGAGTTTCGGCACATCGAGATGATGCTGACGGCCTCGATGATCTACTGGGTGCTGTCGGGAACGCTGGAGCTAATCCAGGCGCGCATCGAGCGGCATTTCGGGCAGGCCCATGTCCGTTGAGGTGGTCTCAGCCGAAGCCGCCGAGCCGCCGCTGGCGATCCGCGGCCTCAGCAAGTGGTACGGCAAGTTCCAGGCCCTGGACGCCATCGACCTGACGATCGCGGAGGGCGAGCGGCTGGTGATCTGCGGGCCCTCGGGGTCAGGCAAGTCGACGCTGATCCGCACGGTCAATGCGCTGGAAGGCTTTCAGTCGGGCGAGATCCTGGTGGGCGGGATCACCCTAACGCGGGAGCCAGCCAGCGTGGAGGCGATCCGCCGGCGCGTGGGCATGGTGTTCCAGTCGTTCAACCTCTTCCCGCACCTGACCGTGCTGGAGAACTGCGCCCTGCCCCTTCGCCTGGTGCGCGGCCTTTCCCGCGCGGCGGCCGACGCCCAAGCCATGCGCTACCTGGAGCAGGTGCGCATCCCCGAGCAGGCGGCCAAGTATCCGGCCCAGCTCTCCGGCGGCCAGCAACAGCGGGTGGCCATCGCCCGCGCCGTGGCCATGGAGCCGCAGATGATGCTGCTCGACGAACCGACCTCGGCGCTGGACCCGGAAATGGTGAAGGAGGTGCTGGACACCATGGTGCGGCTCACCGCCGACGGCATGACCATGGTGGTGGTGACCCACGAGATGGGCTTCGCGCGCGAGTTCGCCACCCGGGTGATCTTCATGGACCGCGGCAAGATCGTCGAGGACGCGCCGCCGGCCGAGTTCTTTACCAATCCCCGCGAGGACCGCACCCGCGCCTTCCTACGCCAGGTGTTGCGCGGCGACGGCCCGGCCTAAGCCTGCACCCCATCGCGGATGAACCGGCGGTCGGCCCAGACCGCGTGGGTGCCACTGCAGATCTTGTGCGGCAGGGCGATGCGGCAGATGGGACCGTCCTCGAAGCGCTTGGCGTCGATCAGCAGGCATTCGGAGCGGCCGGTGGTCTCATCCATGGTGTAGGTGACGAGGTAGCCGTCGTCTTCGTCCTTCGCGTCGATGCGCGGGCAGAACGGGGCTTCGGAGGCATAGCAGCCTTCGGGCAGGCGCAGCTCCTGGGACGTGCCCGCCACCAGGTCGTGTTTGACGAAGCCGTTGAACAGGAACCAGCCGGGCTTGGTGGTCGTCGAGTAGGCGTAGCGGTAGGGCTTGCCGGCGTAGCGCTGGTTGAAGGTGCCGAACTCCAGGATGCGGTCGTCGAGGCGCTCCTCGCGCGTCGTCCCGTCCGCCAGGTTGAAGCGCCAGCGATGCAGCTTCGACTTGAAGCTGTGCTCATCCAGGTAGGCCATCATGTGGCTGTAGCCTTTGGGGGCGTCGGCCAGGGGCTGGGGCATCGGCTCGTCCTGGAAATAGCCGTCGAGGATCAGCTCGTCGCCGTCCTCATAGGCGTTCAGCCAGTGCAGCACGTAGCAGGGGGCCGCCTCGAACCAGCGGATGTCGGCGGTCGTCCCGTGGCGCGGGATGACGGCGAAGCGGGAAGGGATGCCTTCGTGCAGGCGCGCGGCATGGACGCCGCGCCCCAGCAGCGCCTGGTCCCAGAACAGCGGCAGATCGTTGATGATCGAGTAGCGCTGCGAAAACGCCATGTCGTGCGGCAGGCGCGGACCCGGCAGCGGCACGGGGATGTAGGTGGTGGTCCTGCCCGCCTTGTCGACGATGCCGTAGTGCATGTAGGGGGCGGACTTCGAGTAGTTGAAGAACAGCAGCTCGCCTGTGCCCTCGTCGACCTTGGTGTGGGCCGAGACACCGTCCAGCGGGGCCCAGGGGCAGACGCCGAGCGGCTCCAGGGTTTCAGGGTCGAGCGCATAGGCCTCGCCGCACTGGTAGAAGGTGGCGATGGCCTTGCCGGCGTGGATGACCACATCGGTGGAGGCGGTGTCCTTCAGGGCCCCGTGAGCGCCGAAGCCCGGGCGCAGCGAGGTGCCCGGCGGGTCCATGAGACCGCCCCAGAGCGAGCCGGCAGCCTCCTGCTCGGCGACCAGGCCGCGGGTGCGGATGAAGCGGTTGCGGTAGTTCGCGCGGCCTTCGTGGAAGTCGATCTGATGCAGCATCCCGTCGCCGTCGAAGGGATGGAAGCGGCCCAGCGGCTGGTGGATCTGGTTCTCGGTGTTGCGAATGTAGACGCCGTCGAGGTCGATGGGGATCGCGCCCTCCAGGACATCCAGGTCGGTGGCCGTCACCTCTTCGGTCAGCGGCGTCCAGGCGCCATTGAGGTACGGGTGGTTGCTGGGCTCAAGGGTCGTCGCCAGCGGGGGGAGGCGCTCGATCTTCATGAGCCGAAGCTAGCTCAGGCGCGCTTGGGCGGCCAGGGGATGAAGCCGGAGGTGGTGGCGATGTACTGGGCGTAGTCGGGGCGAGTCTTCTGCAGGCGCCGCTCAACGGTGGGCACGCCGGACCACTTGATCAGGGTCCAGGTGAGCAGGATCGGGCCGGGCAGCGCGAAGAGGCCGATCGGCGTCTCGGCGGCGATCAGCCATAGGCCCCACCAGACGCAGGCGTCGCCGAAGTAGTTGGGGTGGCGGGTGTAGCGCCATAGGCCGGTGTTCAGCACCTTGCCGGCCATGGCCGGGTCCTTGCGATGGCGGGCGAGCTGGGCGTCGCCGACCGTCTCAAAGAACACACCGATCAGGGCCAGGGCCGCGCCGGCCCAGGCGAGCGGGCCCAGCGCGCGGGGCTCGGCGGCGAACTGGCCGAGTTGGACCGGCAGGCAGACGACGAACAACAGCGGGACCTGGGTGGCGAACACCAGGCGCATGGCGGCCTCGGCGTAGCCCCAGCCGTTCTGCGCTTCGGCGCGGGCGAACATGGTGATGTAGCGCCGGTCCGGCCCGTGGCTGCGCCAGCGCCAGAACAGGTAGCCGCCGAGTCTCAGGCCCCAGAAGGCGCAGAGGCCGGTGAGCAGCAACCGCCTGAGCGTGGGCTCGTGTGCCTGGATCAGGCTGGAAACGGCCACGACCACCATGCCCAAAGCCCAGAAGGCGTCGACCACGGTGACGTCGCGGATGCGCACGCAGACCGCCCACAGGGTCACGAACAGGACGACCGCGACGCCGGCGTTGATGGCAAGGTAGGTCAGGAGGGCCACGACGCGTTCCTCCCGGCCCCCTGCCCCGCTTAGATCCGCTCGATGATGATCGCCGGCGCCATGCCGCCGGCGGCGCACATGGTGACCAGGCCGCGCTTGAGGTCGCGGCGCTCCAGCTCGTCGAGGATGGTGCCGATCAGGATCGAGCCGGTGGCGCCGATCGGATGGCCGAGCGCCATCGCGCCACCGTTCACATTGACCTTGTCGCGAGCGAGCTAGAGGTCGCGGATGAATGTCTCGGCGACCACCGAGAAGGCCTCGTTGATCTCGAACAGGTCGATGTCGTCGACCGTCAGGCCGGCCTTCTTCAGCACTTTCAGGGCCGCCGGAACGGGGGCGTTGAGCATCAGGGTCGGGCTGTCGCCCATGTTGGCCATGGCGACGATGCGGGCGCGCGGCTTGAGACCGTGCTTGGCCGCGTATTCCGGCGAGGCCAAGAGGACCGCCGCGGCGCCATCGACCACGCCCGAGGAATTGCCGGCGTGGTGGAAATGCTGGATCTTCAGGTCCGGATAGACCTGGTTGATCAGGCCCGCGAAGGTGGTGCCCTTGTCGTCCAGCGGCACGTTGGCCATGGCCTCGAACGAAGGCTTCAGCGCCGAGAGGCCTTCCATGGTGGTCTGCGGGCGGGGGAACTCCTCGCGGTCGAGAGCGACCGAGCCGTCCTCGCGGTAGACCGGCACCAGGGACTTGTCGAAGTGGCCGCCCTTGATGGCCGCGTCGGCGCGCTGCTGGCTCACGTAGGCCAGCTCGTCCAGCGCCTCGCGCGAGATGCCTTCGAGCGTGGCGATGGCGTCGGCGCAGACACCCTGGTGGCTCTGCGGGTGCTTGGCGCGGAGCGACAGGTTGCCCGAGTCCATCAGCATCGGGCCGGCGTTCGGGTCGCGCGGCGGAGCGCTGGAGGCGGTGTAGCTCATCATCTCGGTGCCGCCGCCGATCACCAGGTCTTCCATGCCCGACATGATCTGGGCCGCGGCCAGGTTCACCGCGGTGATGCCCGAGCCGCAGTAACGATCGAGGGTCACGCCCGAGGCGCGCACGTCGTAGCCGGCGTCGAGCGCGGCCATGCGGCCAAGGTCGCCGCCCTGCTTGCCGCGCTGCGAGGAGGTGCCCCAGATGATGTCGTCGACTTCGGCGGTGTTCAGGCCATTGCGCTCGGCCAGCGCCTTCAAGACCGTGGCGCCGAGGTGCTGCGGATGGTGCTCGGCCAGCGCGCCTTTGCCGACCTTGCCGATGCCGCGAGGCGTGCGGGCGGCGTCGATGATCAGGGCTTCGGGCATATGTCTTCTCCCAACAGGGTCTGGTTGTTGCCGCGAGTCCTACGCCCCTGCCGTAGGGGCGGCCAAGCCTTTCAAACAGGTGATGGCTTTACGCCGCAGACGGCGCGGGTCATTGCTCGGTCAAATTCCGAACTTCTGGGGACTGACGATCATGCGTAGCGGCTTCTTGAGCGGTTTGTTGGCCCTGGCCCTGGCGACGAGCGTTCTAGCGGGCGGCGCGATGGCCCAGGAACGTCCCGACCAGGTCCGCTTCCGGGAAATCTACAAGGAGCTGATCGAGACCAACACTTCGCTGTCGGTGGGCAGCTGCACTGAGGCCGCGGCGAAGATGGGCGCGCGGCTGAAGTCGGCGGGGTTCAAGGATAGCGACCTCACCTACTTCTCCGTGCCCGAGCATCCGAAGGACGGCGGCCTGGTCGCAATCCTGCAGGGGTCGGGCAAGACGGCCAAGCCGATGCTCCTCTTGGGCCACCTGGACGTGGTCGAGGCCAAGCGCGCCGACTGGACCCGCGACCCCTTCGTGCTGATCGAGGAGAACGGCTACTTCTACGGTCGCGGCACGTCGGACATGAAGGTGATCGATGCCACCTGGGTCGACATGCTGATGCGATTCAAGGAGGGCAAGTATCAGCCCAAGCGGACCATCAAGCTGGCGCTGACCTGCGGCGAGGAGACGGTCAATGCGTTCAATGGCGCGGCCTGGCTGGCGAAGAACAAGCCCGACCTGATCGCCGCGGAGTTCGCGCTCAACGAGGGCGGCGGCGGCCGGGCCGACAAGGACGGCAAGCTGCAGACGCAAGGGCTTCAGGTCGGCGAGAAGGTCGTCCAGCAGTTCCGCATGGAGACCACCAACGCCGGCGGCCACTCCTCCGTGCCGATCCGCGACAACGCCATCTACCAGCTTGCCCAGGCGCTCCTGAAGGTGCGCGACTACGACTTCCCGATGCAGGTGAGCGACACCACGCGGGCGTTCTTCCAACGCGGCGGCGCCGGGCGCACCGATGCCCAGGGGATGGCGATGGTGGCGCTGGCCAAGAACCCCTCCGACAAAACCGCAGAGGCCGAGCTCAACAAGGACCGCGGCTTCCACTCCATGCTGCGCACCACCTGCGTGGCGACCCTGCTGGACGGCGGTCACGCGGAGAACGCCCTGCCGCAACGGGCCGGCGCCAACATCAACTGCCGCATGTTCCCGGGTCGCTCGATGGAAGAGACCAAGGCCGCGCTGGACGCAGCTATCAACGATCCGGGCGTGAAGCTGACCCCGCTGCAGCCGATCCGCGGCAGGCCGACGCCCTCGCCGCTCGACCCGAAGATCCTGGGCCCGATCGAGAAGGTGACGGCCAAGTACTTCCCCGGCGTGCCTGTGATCCCGACCATGTCCACCGGCGCGAGCGATGCGATCTACATCACCCCCATCGGCATCCCGACCTACGGCGTGCCCGGCTTCTGGTCGGGCCCGGAAGGCTCTGGCGCGCATGGGCTCAACGAGCACATGGCGGTGAAGTCGGTCTATGTGGGGCGCGACTACCTGACCGACCTGGTCAAGATGTTGGCCGAGCAAGGCTAGGCGGCGAGCGTCCTGCGGCGGCGCAGGCTGGCGACGGCCAACAGAACCTAGGACCGAAGTCGTAGACGCGCTTGTGAGGCGATTATTTCCAGTCCCCCGAACATCCTGATCACCGGCTCCACCCGCGGCATCGGCGCAGCGATTGTGGAAGCCTTTGACGCGCGGCCGGCAAAGGTCATCGGCCACGGGCGGACGGACGCGGCGGGCGTGATCGGCGCCGACCTCGCCGCGCCCGGCGCGGCGGACCGGCTGTGGGACGCGGCGCTCAAGGCCCTAGACGGGCGGGTCGACGTGCTGGTCAACAATGCCGGGGTCTTCGAAGCCGTCGCCGTCGAGGCGCCGGACGCCGAATGGCAGGCAGCCTGGGGGCGCACGATGCAGATCAACCTGCAGGCCAGCGCCGACCTCTGCCGTCGTGCGATCCTGCACTGGCGCGAACGCAAGGTGGGCGGCCGGATCATCAACGTCGCCAGCCGCGCGGCCTATCGCGGCGACTCGCCGGCCCACTGGCACTATGCGGCGTCCAAGGCTGGGATGGTCGGGATGACCAAGTCGATCGCGCGGGGCTATGCGGCAGAGGGCATCCTGGCCTTCGCCGTCTGTCCGGGCTTCACCATGACCGGCATGGCTGAGGACTATCTGTCGAGCCGCGGCGGCGAGAAGCTGCTGGCCGACATCCCGCTGGGCCGCGTCGCCGAGCCGGCGGAGGTGGCCAACGCCGTGGCCTATCTGGCGCTCGAGGCGCCGCCCTCGATGACCGGCGCAGTCCTCGACATCAACGGCGCCAGCTTCGTCCGATAGCCGTCCGTTCGCCGCTTGAGCGTTGAGGCTGCTCTGCCGCGGTAGCCCTCGAACATCTTTCAGATCGGGGGAGGCGAGCTTACTCCGACCGTTTCAGGAGCGCCGCCAGCTCGTCCTTCCAGAACACCGCCCAGGTGTGGGTGCCGTGGCCGTGGGTGTCGGGCGTCGCTTGGATCATTACGAACTTCGCCGTTTTCAGCCGCTTGGCCTCGCGCTGGGCGATGCCGAGTTCCGGCGGGTTGATGAAGTCGTCGGTGGAATTCACCCAGGTCATCGGCGCGGTGATCTTCTCCAGGTCCGCCGAGGGGTCGTAGGTGCGCGAGGCGTCGAGGTAGAAGATCATGTCGTTGGCCTCGGCGGTGGCGACGCCGGCCGGCGGCCGTTTGGCTGCGTAGTCGTCGGCGGCCTCGCGGGTGGCCAGGGCCTTCTGCATGTTCATCGGCGCGGCGCCGGCCAGGACCAGCAGGTCCTCGGCCGCCAGCAGACCCATCTTCGGCTGGGTCGCATAGTCGCCGCCCTGCCAGGCCGGGTCGGCCTCAATGGCGTCGATGGACATCGCCCGCCACAGGCGATTGCGGCCGGCCAGCGGCACGGGCAGGCAGGCGAGCGGCATCACCGCCTTGGCGCCGGCCGGATAGGTTTCGGACCAGACGAAGATGTGCATGCAGCCCATCGACGTGCCCAAGATCAGGCGCAACCGTTCCACGCCCAGGCCCTTGGTGGTCAGCTCATGCTGGGCGGCGACCATGTCGGCGTAGTCGTACTTCGGGAACTTCATGCGCAGGCCGTCCGAGGGCTTGGACGAGCCGCCGTGACCGATGCCGTCGGGCATGATGACGAAGTGCGTAGCCGGATCGAGCAGGCCGCCCGGGACCATCAGCACGTCTGCGAACTGCGGCGCGGCGAACTGGCGCCCCGTGCCCCCGGTGCCGTGCAGCAACAGCACCGCATTGTCGATGTGGCCGGCGGCGTCGCGGTGAGGCGCGCCCAGCGTGTAGTAGTGGATCTTCAGCTCCGGCAGGGTCTCACCGGTGCGGAAGTGGAAGTCCTTGATGACGAAGTCATGCGGCGTCGATTCCGGGGCGGCTGCGGCGGCGGCGGCGCCAAAGGCCGCAAGAGCAGCAGTCAATGCGACCGCCAGCGCGGCCCAACCGCCCATCATCCGAGATCCGGTCCCGCCCATATTCACCTCCTTGAATCCGTCACCGCAAGTTTAGGCGGTGGCTGCCCTCCCGGCAAAGCAGAAGATCAACGCTTCCGAACTTGAATATTTGTTCATGCATCCTGACGAGGATTACTAACATCCTTTAGATATCACTCATCGCGTTCAGGAATAATTTTCGATTATCCTTGGAACTCGAGTGCGCGATTGCGAATTTAGCTTCCAAAGGCCGGGACATGAGTCCTCGCCAGGAGCCTTTATCATTATGCGTAAGCAGCTTCTCGTCGCCGGCATCGCCGCGGCGGTCCTCATCCCCTCCTTTGCCATGGCGCAGGCAACCTGCGAACAGCGCAGCACCAACCGCACGGTCGGCACGGTCGGCGGCGCGGTGGTCGGCGCCCTGCTGGGCAGCGCCATCGCCGGCCACGGCCACAAGGGCGACGGCGCCATCGTCGGCGGCGTCGGCGGCGCGGTCGTCGGCAACCAGATCTCCAAGGGCGAAAAGGATTGCCAGCACGCCTATGGCTACTACGACAGCAGCAGCCAGTGGCATGCCAGCGGTGTGAGCCGCGAAGCCGCATCCGGCTACTATGATCGCGAGGGCCGGTGGATCGACGGCGCGCCGAACGGTCACTACGCCTCGGACGGACGTTGGCAGGCGGGCCCCTCGGCCGGCTATGCGGCGGGATACTACGACAACAACAACCGCTGGGTCGCCAGCGCGCCCTCGGCCAACGGCTACGGCCGTTCGGCGAGCTACGAGACGCAGGGCTATGGCCAGAACAGGCCCCGCGACATCCAGACCCGCCTGTCATTCATCGACCAGCGCATCCGTGAGGGCATGGACGACGGCTCGATCAGCCGCCACGACGCCCACAGCGACATTCGCGAACTTCGCTCGATCAGGAGCCAGGAAGCGAACATGAGCCATCGCGACGGTCGCCTCAGCGCGCGCAACGAGCGCTACATCCAGGCCAAGCTGGACAACCTGAGCAACCGCGTCCGCGCCGATCGCCAGAACTGATTTCGGCGCCTGACCGCGCCGTACAAAGACCTGTCGCAGGCCCTCCGGTTTCCCGGGGGGCCTGTTGCATTTGTGGGAACCTAGGCCGTGACCGCCACGTTAAGGAGGCCAGTCGAGGGACTGCCTGTCCCACGAAGGAGAAACTTTATGCGTAAGCAACTCATTCTCGCCGCCGTCTCGATCGCCGCCCTGATCCCCAGCATGGCCATGGCCCAGCAAAGCTGCGAGCAACGCAGCACGAACCGCACGGTCGGCACGGTCGGCGGCGCGGTGGTCGGCGCCCTGCTCGGCAGCGCGATCGCCGGACACGGCCACAAGGGCGACGGCGCCATCGTCGGCGGCTTGGGCGGCGCCATCGCCGGCAACCAGCTGTCGAAGGGCGACAAGGATTGCCAGCACGCCTACGGCTACTACGACAGCAACAGCCAATGGCACGCCAACACCGTCGCCCGCGCGGACGCCAATGGGTACTACGATCGCGACGGGAATTGGATCGATGGCGCCCCGAACGGCTACTATGACCGCCAGGGCCGCTGGGTGAGCTCGAACACGGTGGCTTCGGCCGCCGGCTACTATGATTCCGACGGCCACTGGGTCCCGTCCTCGTCAAGCGGCTACTACGAGACCGACGGCCGCTGGGTCGCCGCGTCGAGCGGCTACTATGACAACGGCCGCTGGGTCCCCGGCATGACCAGCGGCCATTATGACCGCGACGGACGCTGGGTTCCCGGCGAGGCCGCCGGCCATCGCGACTCGAACGGCGCCTGGATCGCTGACGCCCAGCCCGGCTACTACGACAGCAGCGGCCGCTGGCGCGCGGGTCAAACCGTGGGCTACTATGACGCCGACGGTCGTTGGATTGGCACTGCGGTCTCCGCGGACGCCTACGGTCGGCAGGCAAGCTACGACACTCGCCGGCACAGTACCGATCTCGACGGCAGGATCGCGGGCGTCTACCAGCACGTCGACGAAGACCGTAAGGCTGGCCGGCTTACCCGTTACCAGGCGCGCACCGCGACGCGCACCTTGGATTCCATCCGCCGAGACGAGGCCTACGCCATGCGCGACGGTCGCCTAGACCAACGCGAGGAGGCCATGCTGACCTCCCGCCTGGACCGTCTCTCGGCCCAGATTCACTACGACCACAACGACTGATCCAGGATCAGTCGAGATCCTGAACGCTTCAGGGCCTCCGGCTTCGGCCGGGGGCCCTTTTGCTGTCTTGCAGAGTTTGGGTTGACGGCGCAAACTACAGGCGTAACCTCCACCTGAGTACAGGTGTAAGATGTCACGTATCTCCGCTGCAGAAAGTCACGTCATGGAGGCGCTTTGGACCAAGGGTCCGCTGGGCGCCGATGAGATCGTCGGCGAGGTGGGGGCCGCCCAGAACTGGGGCGAGGCGACGGTCAAGACGCTGATCAACCGGCTGTTGAAGAAGAAGGCGCTGGCCTCCGAGCGGGAGGGGGGCCGCGTCCGCTACCGCCCGATGGTGACGCGCGCTGACTACGTCACCGGCGAGAGCCAGGGCCTGCTCGACCGGCTGTTCGGCGGCGAGATCGCGCCGCTGGTGGCCCACTACGCCAAGCATCGGGCGCTGTCGCCTGCGGAGGTCGCGCGCCTGAAGCGGCTCATCGCGGAGCTCGACGCCGATGACCAGTGAGATCCTCAACATCCTGATCCGCGCCAACCTGGCCGGCGGCGCGGCGATCCTGGTGGTGCTGGCCCTGCGCATCCCCGCGCGCCGCGCCTTTGGGCCGGAGATCGCCTACAGGCTGTGGACGGCCCCGGTGCTGGCCGCCGCCGCCACCCTGATTCCGCGGACCGCGCCCGGGGCGGTGCACAAGAGCCTCAGCCTGGCCGCCTTCGGGGCCTCACCGACCTGGGTCGCCGTCGCCTGGGCGCTCGGCCTGCTGGCCGCCGGCGCCCTACTCTGGCGCGCCCAGGCCCGGTTTCTCGCCGAGGCCCGCGCCGGCCGCGCCGGACCTTCGGTGGTGGGCGTGATCGCGCCGCGCATCCTGATGCCGCCTGACGACGGCCGCTACACCGCCGAGGAGCGCGAACTGGTGCGGGCCCACGAGCGCGAGCATGTGGCCCGCCGCGACCCCCGAGCCGGGGCGCTGGCCGCAGCCTTCCAGTGCCTGGCCTGGTTCAATCCCCTGGTGCATGTGGCGGCGCATTTCATGCGGCTCGACCAGGAGTTCGCCTGCGACGCGGCCGTGACCCGCCGCTATCCGCGCTCCCGTGCGCTCTACGCCAAGACCCTGCTGAAGACCCAGTTGGCCGCCACGCCCCTGCCCTTCGGCTGCTATTGGCCGGCGCGCGGGCAGCATCCGCTGGAGGTCCGCGTGCGGCTGTTGAAGGGCCCGCGCCAGCACAGCGGCCTCACCGGTCCGATCCTGATCGCCTCAGGCGTGCTCTGCACCGCTCTCGCGGCCTGGGCCGCCCAACCGCCGGTCCCGCCCGCGCCCATGCCGATCTCGAGAATCTACACCGAGCATGATAACGGCCACATGACCGTGATGCTGATCTCCGCCCCGCGAGGCAGCTGGAGCCACCGCGGCGGCCACAAAACCTAGCTAATAGCGCTGCTCGACCGGGGCGACGCCCCATTTCGGGGGCGGCGGGACATAGGCGCGGAAGGCGTCGATGACCTCGCCGGTCGATTGGCCGTAGATCAGCATGTCGATGTATTGCTGGGCCAGGAAGCCCGCGTCGGCGGCCTGCTGGGTCAGCTTCTGGAAGATGTCGTAGTAGCCCGAGACATTGACGAAGCCGCAGGGCTTGGCGTGGAAGCCGAGCAGCGCCCAGGTCCATTGCTCGAAGATTTCCTCGTAGGTCCCCGGGCCGCCTGGCAGGCACAGGAAGCCGTCGGACAGCTCCGCCATGGCCCACTTGCGCTCGTGCATGGAGTTGACGATCTTCAATTCTGTCAAACCCTTATGGCCAATCTCCTGGTTGACCAGATCAGCCGGCATGACCCCAATCACCTTCCCCCCGGCCGCCAAGGCGGCGTCGGCGACCGCGCCCATCAGGCCCACCTTACCGCCGCCGTAGACCAGGGTGAGGCCCTGTTTGGCGATCAGAGTCCCGGCGGAAACCGCCTCTTCGAGGAACTTCGGATCGTTTCCGGTGGAGGATCCGCAATAGACACAGATGCTGTTCACGAGGGGACCTTGGGCGCCTGTCGCAGGGGAAATCGAGGGCCGCTCCAATAGGACGATTGCGGACTTCTGTCACCGTGCGGCTGGTCTACCGGCATTTCGCCCGCTACATAGTCTTCACGGACCGCCAAATTCGGTGGCCGGGCGCCGTTTCCTGCGGCGCGAGACTCTCTGGTTAGGTCAGGCGAATGTCGAGCGGTACGGTCAAGTGGTTCAATACGGCCAAGGGATTTGGCTTCATCCAACCGGACGACGGCGGAAGCGACGTCTTCGTCCATATTTCAGCTGTCGAACAGGCCGGTCTCCGCGGCCTGAACGAAGGCGATATCTGCTCCTTCGAGCTTGAGCAGGACCGCCGTTCCGGTAAGCTGTCGGCGGGCCAGCTGGTGATTACCGGTCACGGTGAAGCGCCGGCGCGCAGCGGTGGCGGCGGTGGCGGTTTCGACCGTCCGCGCGGCGGCGGCGGCGGTGGCGGTAGCGGTGGCGGTGGCGGCTTTGACCGTCCGCGCGGCGGTGGCGGCTTCGGCGGTGGTGGCGGAGGTGGCGGTCGTCAATCCGGCGACCCCGCAGGCGCTGGCTCGGGCACCGTGAAGTGGTTCAACCCGACCAAGGGTTTCGGCTTCATCCAACCCAACGACGGCGGCCAGGACGTGTTCGTGCACATCTCGGCCGTCGAGCAAGCCGGCCTGCGCGGGCTGAACGAGGGTCAACAGGTCGCCTACGACCTGGAAGCCGACCGCCGCAGCGGCAAGACCTCGGCCACCAACCTTCGGGTCGACGGCTAACACCCTAGCCCTCCCCCGCGGCGCGGGGGAGACGCTTTGGTCAGAACAACCCGGCGGTCAGGTTGATCGTCAGGGCGACGATGACCGTATTGAAGGCGAACGCGATAAGGCTGTGCACGGTGCCCAGCTGGCGCAGACCCTTTGAGCTGATGTTGACGTCCGCCGTGGCGCAGGCCACGCCGATGACGATGGCGAAGTAGAGGAAGTCCCAGTAGTCGGGCTCCTCGATCCCCGGAAATTCCAGGCCCCTGGAGTCGCGCGCCCCGTCGTCCTCGTCGACGCCGTAATATTCGTGCGCGTAGTGCAGGCCAAAGATCATCTGCACCATCAGCCAGGACGCCACGACGCTGACGAAGGCCAGCACCACGTGGGCGACTTTCAGGATCCCGTGGGCGTCCTTGGCCAGCGACAGCTCCACGCTGATCGCCCAGACGCTGACCGCCGAGGCGAGCAGCACCAGGACCAGGATCACCCCCTTTGCCTCGTCGTCGAGGGCGGCGCGGGCGCGGATCTCGGTCGGGCTGTGCTGGATCATGCTGACCAGCATTGAGCCAAGGAAGGTGAAGGTCAGCGCGTCCCAGCCGAGGATCAGGCGGGTCGACGGGCTCATCTGCGGAAAGGCCATGCAGCCGAAGCCGACGATTAGGCCGACAGCGATGGCGATGAACAGCCGCGGCCGCGCGACCATCAGGTCCGGCATCCACTTCACCGGCTTGGGTGCGAAATTCGCCATCAACGAGGCTCCAGCTAAGCGCCGAACATCGCGCGAGTCCGCCCAGGGGCGCCAGCCGCCCGCCGTCTAGAGCACGATGGGTTTTGATGGAACCATCAAAACCCTGAATCGTGCTCGCAAGTTAGGTGACGACCCTGTTTCTCCGGATTTGATTGATCCAATCAAAACCGGACGGGGTCTAGGGTTGGATGCGCACCGGATTGGGCCGGGCGAGGCCGCCGCCCGGCAGGTGCGCCTCATAGTTCGAGAACCGGCTGTCGGGGTGCATGTAATCGGTGGAGACGTACTGAGCGCCCGAGCCGAAGGCGGCGGCCTGCGGCGCGCGGTCGTTGCGCCGCGACTCCCAGGTGTCGGCGTCGGCGCGGGTGCGCACGATGAAGCCGGCCTTCACATCGGCCTGGATGCGGGACTGCAGCTGGGTGGCCTCGTTGAGAGTGAAGTAGGCCGCGTCGGAGGCGTCCTCGCTGGGGCTGTTGATGAACATCATCCGCCCCTCCAGGTTCTTTCGGGCGCCACGATAGACGGCGACCACGTCAGGGCCCTCATCCACCGCCAGCATGAACTTGCCGCGCGCCTGTTTCAGAGTTGGCCAGCCGCCGGCCAGGACGGCTTCCCGCAAGGTCTTGTGTTTGCCGCGCACCATGTCGGGCGTGATGATCTCGCCGGGCTTGAACACCGAGCGGATCTCGGCGTCGGCTGCGTCCATGGCCTTGGCGTCAAAGGGCAGCAGAGGAACGGCGCCGGGGACCTTAAGTTGGTCCTGCTTGAGGTTGAAGATCAGCAGTATCGGCACGTGGTCCGGGTGGGCCTTCGACCAGGCGCGGATCTCCTTGAAGCAGTCGACCAGCAGGGGGCAGACCGAGCGATAGTCGATGTCCGGCACATGGATCACCTTCATCCCCGGCTTGGCGTAGGGGGCGAAGTCATAGGGGGTGGTGTTGGGCGCCATCTTGCGACCGAGCGGCGAGGCGTAGCGGCCGCCCTGCGGGTCGTAGACGTAGTCCAGCTCCAATTGGCGCGCGCCGTCGTTGAGTTGCTCGGTGAGCGCGGGGTGGCTGTAGTCGAGGGTGTCGGCGGCCTTGGGGTTGCGGGCGCGCAGGGTGGCCATCTCGGCCGGGGCGATGGCCATCTTGTAGCTGTTGTGGCTGCCGATCACCTGCTGGTCGTTCATCTTCAGCTCGTCGACGGCGGCGCGGGTGCAGCCGGCCTTGCCCGAGGGGTGCTCCAGGTCGCAGGCGGGCGAGAGCGCGCCCGATACCGAGGAGATGGCGGCGGCGGCGAACAAGGCGGCAAGCATGGGGGCACTCCAGCATCGGCGGGTGACAGCACTGTGAAGCCTCCCCGCCGGGCGGGAAACGGTGAATTAAGACGAACGCGGTATCTGGGGGCTCGACGTCAGGAGACCCGCGGACGTGCCGCTGAAACCCCACAGGCTGCTTGGCTTCGCTTTCGCGAGCGCCGACCTGCTGATTGAGATCGCGCCGGGCGGCGAGATCGCCTTCGCCCTCGGCGCCAGCGAAGCCCTGTCTGGAGCCCCCGAGACGGCGCTGAAGGGCCATGCCTGGCGCGAGTTCATCCACCCGGACGACCAACGCATGCTGGCCATGCTCATCGACGGCCTGGAGGCCGGCCGCCGCGCCGGGCCGGTGATGGTGCGCCTGGCCGCGCCGGAGCGGGCCGCGACCCTGACGGCGCTCAGCCTGCCGCAGAACAATGGCTCGGTGTCCTGCGCGCTCGCCAAGGCGCGCTATGAGCCGTCGCTGTTCGCGGGGCGTTTGGCCGACCGCGCCGCCTTCGAGGCGCTGACCTGCGACCTGCTGGGCGTCGCCAACGGCGCCGGGCGCGAGCTGGAGCTTTCCCTGGTCGAGCTGGGCGGCCTGACCGCGGCGCGCAGCGGGGTCAGCCACGAGGACCGCGAAGAGCTGGAGGCGCAGGTCGCCGCCGTGTTGCGCGCGCAAGCCTGGGGCGGCACAGCTGCCACCGAACTGGACCACGACCGCTTCGCCTTGGTGCGCACCCGCGGCGAGGCGCCCGCCGCGTTCGCCGAGCGCCTGGGCCGGCTGATGGGCGCGGTCACCGACCAGCCGATCTCGCCGACCGCCGGCGCCATCCCCGTTGAGGGCGTCGACCGGCCGCAGCAGATGATGCGCGCCCTGCGCTTCGCCCTCGAAGGCTTCTCCAAGGACGGCGCCGCCTGGCCAGTGCCCGGCAACTTCGCCGAGGCGTTGAACCTGGCCATGGACCATGCCTTGAACCAGGCCGGCGCGCTTGGCGCGGCGATCTCCGGCAAGGCGTTCCGCCTGGCCTTCCAGCCGGTGGTCAACCTCTCCAGCCACGCAGTCCACCACTACGAGGTGCTGGTCCGGTTCGGCGACGACGAGAGCCCGTTCCCGCAGATCCGCATGGCCGAGGAAATGGACCTCATCGAGGCCCTGGATTTTTCCATCCTCGAGCAGGCCGTCGCCGTGATGGCGCCCTCGCCCGACCTGAAGCTGGCGGTCAACGTCTCCGGGCGCACGATCATCAGCCCGCGCTACATCGAGCGCACGCTTGAGCTGGTCCGCGCCCAGCCGCAGGTCCGCGGTCGACTGATGTTCGAGCTGACCGAGAGCGCAGCGATCGACGACCTGGCGCTGGCCGACCGGCATCTGCAGGTTTTGCGCGGCGCAGGCTGTGAGGTGTGTCTCGACGATTTCGGCGCGGGCGCGGCCTCGCTCGCCTATCTCCAGCAGCTGCACATGGACGTGCTAAAGATCGACGGGCGCTACATCCGCGACCTGCAGTTCGGCGGGCGCGGCGCGACCTTCGTCAAACACCTGGTCGAGATGTGCCGCGAGCTGGGCATGAGGACGCTGGCCGAGATGGTCGAGACCTCAACGGTCGAGGACGCGGTGCGCCGCGCCGGCGTCGACTACGCCCAAGGCTGGCTCTACGGCCTGGCCGCCGACGAACCGATCGCGCCCGCGCCGAAGAACAAGTGGAGGGCCGCGGGCTAAGCGCCCCTTTCTTACGCCTCGACGAACATGTCCTCGAAGTTCCGGCGGTAGAACCGGTCCTTCGTTTCCTCGCTGAACCCTTCGAACGAACTCTCGAACCGCTGGATCGGGTTCTTGGTGCCTTCCGGATGCGGGAAGTCCGACGAGAACAGGAACAGCTCCTCGCCGCCCTCGCGGATGATCGTGCCGGCGTTTTCCGTGGCGAAGGGGGTGAAGCGCACCGCGCGGCGGATGAACTCCGACGGCGGGACCGACAGGCCGGCGATCACCGGATCGGTCTTGCGCCAGCCCTTCCACGCGCCGTCGAGGCGGCGCAGGAAGTCAGGCACCCAACCGGCGCCCAGTTCGATGACGCCGCCGCGCAGGTTCGGGAAACGGTCGAAGACGCCGTCCAGGGCCAGTGAGCAGAGGAAGTTCTGCGGCGCGAAGGCCAGCGCGAAGAAGTCCTTGGCGCGCAGGTTCTCGCCGCCGCCCAGCCAGTCCTTCGGCCGGGGATGGCCGTTCTTGTGATAGGCGGGCGGCAGCGACGGCGACGCGGCGCCCACGTGCAGCATGAACGGCACGCCGGCCTCCGACATCCGCCGCCAAACCGGGTCGAGGTCCGGGTGGCCGGGCGAGCGTTCGCCGGCCGGGGCGGCCGGAACCCAGATGGCGCCGCAGCCGGCCTTGATGGCCGCGTCGACCTCGACGAGCGCGCGATCGGGATCGTCCAGCGGCACGACACCGACGCCGATCAATCGCCTATCGCCGGCGCAGAACTCGGCCATGCCGCGGTTCAGCGCGCGCGAGCCACCGTACTTCACGTCCAGGTCCTGGGAGGGCATGAACTGCGAGCCGGCGAAGGTGGTGAACACCAGCTGCCGCGAAAACCCCAGATCATCCAAGGCCTTGGTGCGCTCGCCAGGGTTCATGGCGCCATAGGCCGCCCAGCCTTTGGGCCCCTCGACGACGTTGACGGCGATTTCGGCGGTGGCGACCTTGTCCTGCTGGCGGGCAAGCGCCTTTTCGATGGCCTTGGCCGCGCCGGAGCCGCCGGCTTCCAGGCGCATCGAGATCAGCCGGTCGCGGATCGCCTTGTCCGCATAAGACGGGAGCCAGTCCAGGCTCTCCATGATGTGGCTGTCGGCGTCGTTGATGACGCGTCCCTGCGCATAGGCCATTTTTCGAACCTCCCGTA
>JBBQTP010000041.1:0-27299 GCA_038213205.1 Caulobacterales bacterium | reverse complement strand
CCTCTGCGCTTCGCCCAACGCCCGTTGCCGTCCATGACGAGCGCCACGTGCAGCCCGTTCCGATCGCTCGGATCCGGCGCACCCTGCGATGCTGTGGTGTCGGTGGCGGCCATGGAGATGGAGGGCGTTCCTTACGGCGTCCGGCGATGCCGACGCTAGACGTGCATGATCTCTGGTTCTTTGTTTTTCAAGGCTTCGTCGACGCGCCTGATCGCCTCATCGGTAAGCTTCTGGACCTCGGTTTCCATCCGCTTTTCCTCGTCCTGGCTAATGACATGGGCCTTCTCGGCGGCGCGCAGGTCCTCGTTGGCGTCGCGGCGGATGTTGCGTACGGCGATCCGCTGCTGCTCGGCGTACTTGCCGGCGATCTTGGCCAGATCCTTACGGCGCTCCTCTGTGAGCGGCGGGATCGGCACCCGCAGATTCTGTCCATCCACCACCGGGTTCAGGCCCAGGCCCGCCGAGCGGATGGCCTTGTCGACGGCGATCACCAGGGCCTTGTCCCAGACGCTGACGCTGATCATCCGCGGCTCCGGCACCGAGATCGCGCCCACCTGATTGATCGGCATGGTGGAGCCGTAGGCCTCGACATTGACCTGGTCGAGAAGGCTGGCAGACGCACGGCCCGTGCGCAGGCTGCCGAACTCTTCCTTCAAGGCGTCTACCGCCTTGTCCATGCGGGCCCGGTATTTTGACAGTTCCGGCTTTTCCACAGTGGCCATGATATTTGCTCCCTTGGTCCCTGCCCCTTGGCGCGCCTAGGCGATCGTCGTGAAGACGCCCTCGCCTTTCAGCACCTTCAACAGATTGCCCCGCTCGCGAATCGAGAAGACCACGATCGGAATGTGATTGTCGCGCATCAGGCTGACGGCGGAGGTGTCCATAACGCGCAGGTCCTTCGCCAGGACCTCCTGATAGCTCAGCGTCTCATAGCGCTTGGCGTTGGGATCCTTCTTTGGGTCGGCCGTATAGACGCCATCAACGCTGGTGCCCTTGAGCAGGGCGTCGCAGCCCATTTCGGCCGCGCGCAGGGCCGCGCCGGAGTCGGTCGTGAAGAACGGCGCGCCGACGCCGGCGGCAAAGATTACCACGCGGCCCTTCTCGAGATGGCGCAGCGCTCGGCGGCGGATGTAGGGTTCGCAGACCGCCTCCATCGGGATCGCTGACTGGACCCGGGTGTAGACCCCGATCTTTTCCAGCGCCGCCTGGACGGCCAGGGCATTCATGACCGTGGCCAGCATGCCCATGTAGTCGGCGCTGGCCCGCTCCATCCCGGCCTCGGCCAGGGCGGCGCCGCGGAATATGTTGCCGCCGCCGACGACGACGCAGATTTCGATCCCGGCCCTGGCGACCTCGGCGATCTCTTCGGCCACGGCCTGCAGAGTCTTCGGATCGATGCCGAACCCTTCGCCGCCAACACCCGCCTCTCCTGAAAGCTTCAGGAGGATGCGCTTGTAGCGAAGCTGGCCATCGGGCATGCGGGAATCCCTATCTCGCAGAGAACATAAACCAAGGGCGCGGCGCGTCGATACGCACCGCGCCCTCGAGCTTTCGACCTTCGGCCGAAGCTCTCAACTCTTATTTTCCGAACGCAACGACCGCCTTCGGCCGTCGCGCTTCGGCGGACGATTCATCCAGGCTTAGTCAGGCCTGGCCGGACATCGCGGCGACTTCGGTGGCGAAGTCAGGACCCTCCGGGCCCTTATCCACGCCTTCGCCGAGCTGGAAGCGGACGAAGCCCTTCACCGAGACCGGTGACCCGAGCTCCTTGGCGGTGGCTTCGACCAGCTGCTCGATGGTCTGATCCGGGTTCATCACGAACGGCTGCTTCAGGAGCACGACCTCTTCCTGCCACTTGCGGATACGGCCCTCGATCATCTTCTCGACGACGGCCACGGGCTTGCCGGACTCCAGCGCCTGGTCGGTGAGGAACTTCTGTTCCTTGGCGACCGCGGCGGGATCCAGGTCTTCGGGGCTGAGCGCCAGCGGCGGCGTTGGGGTGCCGGCCACGTGCAGCGCGATCTTGCGACCGACTTCCTTCAGCACCGCCTGATCGCCGGCGCCTTCCAGCGCCACGATAACGCCAAGCCGGCCGACGCCGTCGCCCTGCGCGTTGTGCAGGTAGAGCGACACCGAACCTTGGGCGACCGAAAGACGGGCGGAGCGACGCAGGCGCATGTTCTCGCCGATCGTGGCGATCATGTTGGTGACCGTGTCGGACACCACCTCGCCCTTGGCGGTCTTGGCCGCGGAGATGGCGTCGACGCCTTCCACGGTCAGGGCCACTTCGGCGATGTCCCGGGCGGCGGCCTGGAAAGTGTCGTTCTTGCCGACAAAGTCGGTTTCGGCGTTCAACTCGATCAGTGCGCCGGTCTTGCCGTCGGCGCTCACCTTGCCGGCCACCAGGCCTTCGGCCGCGGCGCGGTCAGCCTTCTTGGCCGCCTTGCTCAGGCCCTTGGCGCGCAGCCAGTCCAGCGACGCGGCGATGTCGCCGTCGTTCTCCTGCAAGGCCTTCTTGCAGTCCATCATGCCAACGCCCGATTTTTCGCGCAGGTCCTTGACCAGCGCAGCGGTGATCTCCGCCATGGTCAGCTCCTTCAATCTGTAGAATGCGGGCGAACCCCTCGCGGAATCCGCCCCTCAAGAGGTGTTCAGGTCAGCAGGCGGAACGCCTCAGCTGGCCTTTTCTTCGCTCGGCTGCTCGGTCGCGGCCTCGGCGGCGGCTTCAAGGGCGGCCTCGGCGGCGGGCGATTGCTCGTCAGCCACCGGCTCGGCCGGCGCTTCCGCCACCGCTTCAGCGGGAGCCTCGGCCACCACTTCAGCGGGGGCCTCGGCGACAGCTTCAACGGCCGGCGCGGCTTCCGGAGCCGGAGCCGGCTCAGCCGCCGCGGCCTTGGCCTTCTTCGGCTTCGGCGCGGCCGCCGGTTCCGGGGTCATCTCGCGGGCCAGGGCCGGCTCCATCGGAGCCTCCGAGGCGCCGAGATCCACACCGGCGGCGGATTGCCCCGCCGCCAGACCATCCAGGATCGAGTCGGCCATCAGGTCGCAGTAGAGCTGAATGGCGCGGGCGGCGTCGTCGTTGCCGGGGATCGGGAAGGTGATGCCGTCCGGGTTGCAGTTGGTATCCAGGATCGCGATCACCGGGATATTGAGCTTGCGCGCCTCCTGGATGGCGATCGCTTCCTTGTTGGTGTCGATCACGAACATCAGGTCGGGAATGCCGCCCATGTCCTTGATGCCGCCCAGGGACAGTTCGAGCTTGTCGCGCTCGCGGTTGAGCTGCAGCAGCTCCTTCTTGGTGCGGCCGGTCTCGGTTTCCAGCACCCCTTCCAGCTCGCGCAGGCGCGCGATCGAACCGGACACGGTGCGCCAGTTGGTGAGCGTGCCGCCCAGCCAGCGGTGGTTCACGTAATACTGGGCGCAGCGGCGGGCGGCCGTGGCGATCGGCTCAGAGGCCTGACGCTTGGTGCCGACGAACAGCACGCGGCCGCCGCCGGCGGCGACTTCACGCACCTTGACCAGGGCCTGGTGCAGCAGCGGGATCGACTGTGACAGATCGATGATGTGGATGTTGGAGCGGCTGCCGAAGATGTAGCGCTCCATCTTCGGGTTCCAGCGGTGCGTCTGGTGGCCGAAGTGGGCGCCCGCTTCGAGGAGCTGACGCATAGAGAAATCGGGCAGTGCCATGGGCCTTAGGTATCCTTTATCCGGTTGAACCTCCGCAGGCACCCACCCCCAAGACGTCTTGTCGGGTGGACCGGAATGGAAGCGGACGGGATGTCTCCCCGCCACGTCGCCAAACGCCTGCGTGTGGAATGAGGGCGCGATGTAGGCGGTTAGGCTGGAAAAATCAACCGCCGGGCGGATTTGAACAACCTGGGGGGTTGAAGCTTGGCAATGGAACTGTAGGGTGCCCGAGAACATTGAGGGAACGTCAAATGCGATTTGCGATCATCCTGGCTCTGAGCCTCGGCTTCGCCGGCGCTGCCCACGCGCAGTTCCAGCCTATCAAGCCCATCAAGCCGGTGCCGCCGGTGGGCGGCGAAAAGCAGGCTGGTGAGTTCAAGCCCTTCGAGCCGGCCAAGCCCTATACGCCGCCGAAGCCTTTCAAGGGGACCGACACCAACACCGCGCCGAGTGGGCTTTATCCGGAACTGCACAAGCCAAAGAAGCCGGCCGGCAGTGGCTTCTAGCGCCTAAAGATCCTCGACGAAGGTGACCCCCGGCGCGGTCTTGATCGCGCCGCGCACCGCGCCGTCCAGGGTGAAGCGGCCGGGCAGCTTCATCTCAATCTCGCGGCCGTGGCCGACGCCGGCCACCAGCACGATCTCCCCGCCGCGCGGATTGGTGACGCCCTCCAGCCGCTTCTTCAGAGCGTCGATCTCGGCGCTGCGCGGGGCGAGGTGTACGCGTAGGCCAGCCACGACGTTCTCAACGGCCTTGGCCACCGGCTCGGCCGTATCGCCGAAAAAGCGGACCTCGCCGTCCTTGGCCCGGGCGCGCACGGTGATGGCGACAGCCTGGCCGGGCTCCAGGATATCCCGGCAGCGCCGCCAGCTTTCCGGCGGGAACAGCACCTCATATTCCCCGGTCGGGTCGGAGAGGGTCACAAAGGCGAATTTCTCCCCGGAGCCCTGGGCGGCGCGCTCTTGGCGCCGACGCACGACACCGGCCATGCGCAGCGCCTCGGCGCCGCCCTCCGCCTTGGCGATGGCGTCGGTCAAAAGGTCGGTGCGGCGGCGGCGGAGCGCCTCGATCATGTCGTCCAGCGGATGGCCGGACAGGTAGAAGCCGACCGCGGCCAGTTCCTCGTCGAGCCGCTGGACCGGGGTCCAGGCGTCGGACTTCTTCAAGCGCGGACGGTGAGCGCCGCCGGCGTCCTCGCCGAACAGGCTGCGCTTGCCCTCGGCCCGGTCTGAGGCGAGCGCTTGGCCGTGTCCGACCAGGACGTCGGCGTTGTCGAAGATCTCGGCGCGGTTGGCGTTGATGGAATCGAAGGCCCCTGCCCGCGCCAGCGTCTCGAAGGTGCGCTTGTTGACCTGCTTGGGGTCGACCCGCTCGACGAAGTCGAAGATGTCGCGGAACGGCCCACCGTCGCGGCGCACAGCGACCACATGCTCCATCGCCTGCAATCCGACATTGCGGATCGCGCCCAGGGCGTAGAGCACCTCGCCGTCCTCCACGTCGAAGTCGGCGCTGGCGAGATTCACATCGGGGCTCTTGATCTTCACCCCGGCCCGCCGGGCGTCCTGGTAGTAGACCGACAGCTTGTCGGTGTTGGCGAGGTCGAGGCTCATGGAGCCGGCGAAGAACTCAACCGGCGTGTTGGCCTTCAGCCAGGCCGTTTGATAGGCGATCAGCGCATAGGGCGCCGCGTGCGACTTGTTGAAGCCGTAGCCGGAAAACTTCTCCATCAGGCCGAACAGCAGGTCAGCGAGGTCGGGGTTCACGCCCCGCTCGGCGGCGCCGGACATGAAGCGCGCCCGCTGCTTGTCCATCTCCTCCTTCTTCTTCTTGCCCATGGCGCGGCGCAGCAGGTCGGCCTCGCCGAAGGAGTAGCCGGCCAGGATCTGGGCGATCTGCATCACCTGTTCCTGGTAGACGATGACGCCGTAGGTCGGGCTGAGCACCTCGGCGAGCAGCGGGTGCAGCACGTCGAGGGGCTTGCGGCCCATCTTGCAGTCGACGTAGGCGGGGATCGAATCCATCGGCCCCGGCCGATAGAGGGAGATCAGCGCGGTGACCTCTTCCAGGGATTGAGGCCGCAGCTGGCGCAGGGTGTCGCGCATCCCCTGGCCTTCCATCTGGAACACCCCGACCGTGTAGCCCGAGGCCATGACCTCGTAGGCGGCGGCGTCGTCCAGCGGCAGGGTCTCCAGCTCGAAGCCGGCGCCGCGGCGCTCCAGGTGCTTCATCGCCCGCTCGACCACGGTCAGGGTCTTCAGGCCCAGGAAGTCGAACTTCACCAAGCCGGCGCTCTCGACCCACTTCATGTTGAACTGGCTGGCCGGCAGCTCGGAGCGCGGGTCACGATAGAGCGGCACGAGCTGGGTCAGCGGGCGGTCGGAGATGACGATGCCGGCAGCGTGGGTCGAGGCGTTGCGATAGAGCCCCTCGAGCTGCAGGGCGATGTCCAGCAGCCGCGCCACCGCCTCGTCGTTGTCGCGGGCCTCGCGCAGGCGCGGTTCGATCTCGATGGCCTTGGCCAGGGTGACCGGATTGGCGGGATTGGCGGGCACCATCTTGGCCAGGCGATCGACCTGGCCCAGCGGCAGTTGCAGCACGCGACCGACGTCACGCAGCACGGCGCGGGCCTGCAAGGTGCCGAAGGTGATGATCTGGGCGACCCGGTCGCGGCCATAGCGCTGCTGGACGTAGGAGATCACCTCGTCGCGGCGTTCCTGGCAGAAGTCGATATCGAAGTCGGGCATCGACACCCGCTCCGGGTTCAAGAACCGCTCGAAGATCAGGCCGTACTTCAGGGGGTCCAGGCCGGTGATCATCAGCGACCAGGCGACCAGCGAGCCGGCGCCCGAGCCGCGACCCGGACCCACCGGCACGCCGTGCGCCACCGCCCACTTCATGAAGTCCGAGACAATCAGGAAGTAACCCGAGAAGCCCATCGAGGTGATCACCCCGATCTCCCTGGCCAGCCGCTCCTCGTAGACCTCGATCGGCTGCGACGGCGCGTTGACCTTCAGCCGCGCCTTCAGGCCTTCGCGGGCCTGGAAGGTGAGTTCGTCGTCCTCGGAGCGGCCGCCCTCGGTGGGGAAGCGTGGCAGGATCGGGTCGCGCTTGGGCACGGCGAAAGCGCAGCGCCGGGCGATGTCGAGGGTGTTGTCGCAGGCCTCCGGCAGGTCGGCGAACAGAGCGCGCATGTCGGCGGCCGGCTTCAGCCAATGCTCGGCGGTGACGCGCCGCCGCTCATCCTGGCCGATGAAGGCGCCGTCGGAAATGCAGAGCAGCGCATCATGCGCCAGGTGCATCTCCGAGGTCTTGAAGTAGACGTCATTGGTGGCGACCAGCGGCACGTCGGTCTCATAGGCGAACTTGACCAGCTCGGGCTCGGCGACGGCCTCCGCCGGCGCGCCGTGGCGCTGCAGCTCGACGTAGAAGCGGTCGCCGAACACGCGGCGCATTTCGGCCAGGGCTGCTCGGGCCTCCTTGGGCTTGCCGGCGGCGAACAATGGATCGACCGGCCCGTCGGGGCCGCCGGAAAGCAGGATAAGGCCGTCCGCATGGACGCAGACCCTGTCCCAGGCCACGTGCGGCTCATCGGCCGCGTCGATCTCCAGGAACGCCGCCGAAGAGAGCTCGGAAAGGTTGAGGTAGCCCTGCTCGTTCTGGGCCAGCAGCACGAGGGTCGGCGTCTTGGCCCAGCGCTCGCTCAGGCCCTCGCCGATGCCGGTGACTGGCAGGGCCAGGCCGACGATCGGTTGGACGCCGGCCTCCTTGGTGGCGACGGAGAATTCCAGGGCGCCGAACAGGTTCGCCCGATCGGTCAGCGCCACGGCGGGCATCCCCGCCCCGGCCGTCAGCTCTCCGATCTTGTCGGCCTTGATGGCGCCTTCCAGGAGGGAGTAGGCCGAGCGGACCCGCAGATGGACGAAGCCTTCTCCCGCTTCGCTCACGCTCGCCGCCTCCCCCATTTTCATAGTGGTCAGCCCATGTGAGCCGTCACCGCGCAGACCATCCAGACAAAACTCGCCACCGACGCAAAGGCCAGTGATTCCCGGGCCAGACGAACCATCTGTCGCATCCTTCTGTGCGCGGACCTGTGGACGAGCGTATCCGTTCCGCTTCTGTTCTTATTTCCCCTTTTGTTCGCCCCGTCAAGCCGGTCTGCACGACGTCGCCGCTTCGCGGCGCCCGTGGTAGGGAAAGGGTCAGCGCCATGGTTTCCCGCCGCACCGTCATCGGAGCGGGGCTCGCCGCCTCGCCACTGCTCGCCGCGTCGTCGCGAGCCTCGGCCGGCGCCTGGGCCCTGCCGCCGAGGCGCGCGGTGCAGGTCACCGAGCACGTCTGGGTTCCGATGGCCGACGGGGTGCGCCTCTCCGCCCGTCTGTTCCTGCCCGCCGGCGCCCGGTCCGCACCGGTCCCGGCGGTGCTGGAGTCCATCCCCTATCGCAAGCGCGACGCCTATCGCGCGCACGACACCGCCTGGGGCGAGGCCCTGGCCAGCCACGGCATCGCCTATGTGCGTATCGATGTCCGCGGCTCAGGCGACTCCGAGGGCGTCTTGGTCGACGAGTACGATGCGCCGGAACTCCGCGACGGGGTCGAGGCCATCGCCTGGATCGCGCGCCAGCCCTGGTGCTCGGGCTCCGTGGGGATGCGGGGCATTTCCTGGGGCGGGATCAACACCCTGCAGATCGCCGCGATGCGACCCAAGGCGTTGAAGGCGATCATCGCGCTGGGCTGCTCCGACGACCGCTACGCCAACGACGCCCACTATGTCGGCGGCGCGCTGGGGCACACCAACCTGCAGTGGGGGGTCGGCTTCAAGACGGTGATGGCCGGGCCTCCCGACCCGCAGATCGTCGGCCCAGCCTGGGAGGCCATGTGGCGCCAGCGGCTGGAGGCGACGCCGGCGATCATGGAGACCTGGCTCAGCCATCAGACCTTCGACGGCTACTGGCGGCGCGGCTCAGTGGGCCTGGACTGGGCGGAGATCGCGGTCCCCACCTATGTGGTCAGCGGCTGGCAAGACACCTATTCCAATCCCATCGGACGGTTGCTCGCCAACCTCAAGGTTCCGCGCAAGGGCCTGATCGGTCCGTGGGGCCACACCTATCCGTGGCTGGCCGCGCCCATGGGCCTGGACTGGACCTTCGAGGAGGTGCGCTGGTGGTCACATTGGCTGAAGCGCGAGGCCACCGGGATCATGGCCGAACCGATATTGCGCGCCTTCATGCCCTATGAAACCTGGGCCCAGGCTCGGCCGAAGGATATCCCCGGCCGATGGATCGCCGAAGCCGCCTGGCCGTCGCCGTCGATCCTGCTGCGGCCGTTCCACCTCACGCTGGAGGGTCTGGCGGACCGGCCCGGACCGGCGGCCAGGGTCGAGGTCGCCGGCGATCGGGTCGTCGGCCTGACCAAGCCCGAATGGCTCGACCGTCCGCCGATCGAGCAGTCCCTGGATGACGCCCGGTCGCGAACCTTCGACAGCGCGCCCCTGGCGGACGATCTGGAGATCCTCGGCTACCCGGTGGCCCGGCTGCGGGTGGCCGCCGACCGCCCCGTGGCGAAGGTCGCGGTTCGGGTGACCGAGATGACGTCTGCGGGCGAGTCCTGGTTGGTAAGCTACGGCCTGCGCAACCTGACCCATCGAGATTCCGACGCAGCGCCCGCGCCACTGAAGCCCGGCCGATTCTATGACGTCGAGGTCCCGCTGTTCATGGTCGGCCACCGCTTCCGGCGCGGCAGCCGTATTCGCGTCGCCATCTCGGAAAGCCTCTGGCCGCTCGCGTGGCCGTCACCGGAGATCGTCACCCTCACCCTAGCCCTCGAGCGTTGCGCGCTCGAGCTGCAGGTCAGGCCCCGAGAAGCCAGCGCTGCCTCGATGCCGATCCCCGTGATCCACGCGCCGGCCTCCCCCGCAGGATCTCCTCCGCCCGGCGTCGTCACCGCCCCGGTCGCACCCGGCCACTACATGATCGAACTGGACAGCCCGCCGAAACCGGCCACGGACCCAGAGACCGGTATCACCAGCTCCCGTGGTCGGCGCGAAATCAGCGAATTCACCGAAGGCGACCCGAACAGCGGCCGCTGGCGCCATGAGGCGGAAAGCCGCTGGACCCGCGGCGATTGGGACTGCGGCGTGCGCGCGACGATCGAGCTGACCTCGACGCCCAGCGAATTTGTGCTCTCCGAGTCCCTGACCGCGACACAGGGCGGCAAGACGGTGTTCGAGCGGCGCCATGACAGCCGGATCCCGCGGCGGCTGGTGTGAGGACAGAGTGGCGGTCGAACTCAGGACCGCCGAGGATTGAGCGTACTGTTGCAGAAGTCGCTATTTCCTAGAGTGTCTCCGTAGTTCCGCTGTCATCCCGGAAGACGCGAAGCGGCTGTCCGGAACCCAGACGCGCCGGCGATGGCGGAAGGGGCGCGGCGGCGATGCAGGGCTTTGTCCTGAAGATTTCGAATCTATGGGTCCCGGATAAGCGCTGCGCGCTTCCGAGATGACAGCCTGGGTGAAGCGTCAGCCCTTCGGCTGCTCCTCCAGGTGGCCGTCCTTGAGGGCGAACACGCGGTCCATGTGCGTTGCCAAGTCCAGGTTGTGGGTGGCGATGAGGGCGGCGACGCCGGTCCTGCGGGCCAGTTCGTAGAGGTTCTCGAAGACCGCGCCCGAGGTGGTGGGATCGAGGTTGCCGGTGGGCTCGTCGGCGAGCAGCAGGCGGGGGGAATTGGCCAGGGCCCGGGCGACGGCGACGCGCTGTTGCTCGCCACCGGACATCTGTGCGGGCTGGTGATGCAGGCGCTCGGCGAGGCCGAGGTCGGCCAGGAGCACCGTTGCCCGCTCTTGCGCCGCCTTGCGCGACACGCCGGCGATCATCAATGGCAGGGCCACATTATCGAGGGCGGTGAACTCCGGCAGAAGGTGATGGAATTGGTAGACGAAGCCGATGGTCGCCAGGCGGATCTGGGTGCGGGCGCGGTCCGCCAGGCCGGAGCAGTCGCGGCCAAGAATGGAGATGCGGCCGGCGTTGGGCCGCTCCAGCAGACCGGCGGCGTGCAGCAGGGATGACTTTCCCGAGCCCGAGGGACCGATCAGGCCGACGATCTCGCCGGGCAGGACGTCGATGTCCGCGCCGCGCAGCACCGTGAGCGGGCCAGCTCCGGTGACATAGCTGCGCTCCAGCCCGCGGATGGAAAGCACGGCTTCACTCATAGCGAAGCGCCTCCACCGGATCGAGGCGCGAGGCCCGCCAGGCCGGCGGCAGGGTGCAGAGCAGGGACACGATCAACGAGAAGGTGACGATGATCGCCACCTCCATCCAGTCGACCTTGGCCGGCAGTCGGGACAGGAAATAGACGTCTGAGGAGAACACCTGGGCGCCGGTAGCCCACTCGACGAAAGCCTGGATCGGCGCGATGTAGATCGAGACCAGGGCGCCAACGACGAGGCCGGCAAGCGTGCCGAGCGCACCGATCATGGCTCCGGCCATTACGAAGATCCGCAGGATCGAGCCCTGTCCGGCGCCGATGGTCCGCAGGATGGCGATGTCGCGGCCCTTGTTCTTCACCAGCATCACCAGGCTGGAGATGATGTTGAGCGAGGCGATCACGATCAGCAGCGACAGGATCAGCCCCATGACGTTGCGCTCGACCATCAGCGCGCGCCAATAGGAGGCGTCGCGCTGGGTCCAGTCGGCGACCAGACCGGCCGGGCCCACGGCGCGGCTGACGTCGGCCTTCATCTTCGGCGCCTTGTCCGGGTCGGCGACCTTGATCTCGATGGCGTCGACGGAATTCCCGCGGCCGAAGAACAGCTGGGCCTGTTCTATGGGCATGAAGATGTAGCCCTGATCGTACTGGCTCATGCCCGCGACGAACGTGCCGGCCACCGTATAGGCCTTCTGCAGCGGCGTGCCGCCGAAGGCGGTGGCGCCGCCGGACGGCGAGATCAGGGAGATGCTGTCGCCAGTCTTGACCCCGACCGTCTCGGCCAGCCGCTCGCCGATGATGACGCTATCGCCGCCGTATTCGCCGGCTCCGAAGGCGTTCATCGAGCCGTGGGTGATGTTGCCGGAAACGATGCGGGTCGCCAGCATGTCCTTGCGCGACAGGCCGCGGACGATCGCGCCGGTGATCTGGCTGGGGCCCATGGCGATGGCCTGGGCCTCCACGACCGGGGCGGCCTGGGTGACGCCTGGGATTTTGACGATCTGGCTGACCGCGCGGTCGCGTTCCGCGGCGCTTTCCAGCAGGCCCCCAGTCACGAAGAGGTGGCCGTTGAAGCCGAGGATCTTGCCAAGCAATTCGGCGCGGAAGCCGTTCATCACCGACATGACGATGATCAGCACGGAGACCGCCAGCATGATGCCGACGAAGGAGATGATCGAGATCAGGGCCGCGCCGCCCTGGCTGCGCTTGGCCCGCAGATAGCGGCCGGCCAGCATCCGCTCCCACAGGCCGAAGGGCGGCGCGCGTCCACCTACCGCCGCCTCATTTGCGTCCGGGGGGAGTTCGCTCACCCGGCGATGGCCTTCAGCGCCGCTTCGAGCGGCAGCGTCTGGCGCTCGCCGCCGGCGCGGCGCTTGATCTCGACCATGCCCTCGGCAACGCCCTTCGGGCCGACGATCAGCTGCCAGGGGATACCCACCAGATCGAGGCTGGCGAACTTGGCGCCCGGCCGGTCGTCGCGGTCGTCGAGGATCGGATCGAGGCCGAGCTCGATCAGCGCCGTGTAGGCCTGCTCCGCCACGGCATCGACCTCCGCGGAGCCCGGCCGCAGGTTGACCACGGCCGCGCCGAACGGGGCGACGGCGTCGGGCCAGATGATCCCGGCTTCGTCGTGGCTGGCCTCGATGATCCCGGCCACCAGGCGCGACACGCCCACGCCATAGGAGCCGCCGTGAATCGGCGCGTCCTTGCCGTCGGGACCGGTGACCAGGGCCTTCATCGGCTTGGAGTACTTTTCCCCGAAGTAGAAAATATGGCCGACTTCGATGCCTCTTGCCGTCATCCGTTTCTCGGGCGGCACTTCGGCTTCGAAGCGGGCGGCGTCATGCATTTCGTCGGAAGCGGCATAGAGGCGCGAGCGCTGGGCGACCATCGGTTCCAGGTCGCCGTCCCAGTCGATGTCAGGGCCCGGTGCGCCCATCTCCACGAGGTCACCGTGGGCGAAGACCTCGCTCTCGCCGGTGTCGGCCAGAATGATGAACTCGTGGCTGAGGTCGCCGCCGATCGGGCCGGGGTCAGCCTTCACCGGGATCGCCTTCAGGCCGAGCCGCGCATAGATGTTCAGATAGGCCAGGAACATGCGGTTGTAGGACTTGCGCGCCGCGGCCTCGTCGATGTCGAAGCTGTAGGCGTCCTTCATCAGGAACTCGCGGCCGCGCATCACCCCGAACCGCGGCCTCAGCTCGTCGCGGAACTTCCATTGAATGTTATAAAGATTCATCGGCAAATCTTTGTAAGATTTGACGAAGGCGCGAAATATATCGGTGATCACCTCTTCCGCCGTAGGCCCGTAAAGCAGGTCACGGTCGCGGCGGTCCTTGATGCGCAGCATCTCGTCGCCGTAGTCGTCGTACCGGCCACTCTCGCGCCACAGGTCGGCGAGTTGCAAGGTGGGCAGCAGCACCTCAATGGCGCCGGCCCGATCCATCTCCTCGCGCACCACCTGCTCGATCTTCTTCAGCACCCGCAGGCCCAGCGGCAGCCAGGCATAGATTCCGGCCGCCTCCTGGCGGATCATGCCGGCGCGCAGCATCAGCTGGTGGGAGACAATCTGGGCGTCGGCGGGCGCTTCGCGCAGCGTCGGCATGAAGTAGCGCGAAAGGCGCATAAGGCGGCGGTCCCCTAGAGCACGATGGATTTTGATGGAACCATCAAAATCCTGAATCGTGCTCGCAAGTTTAGGCGGCGACCCTGTTTTTCCGGTTTTGATTGATCAATCAAAACCGGACAGGATCGACGGCGTGGAAGGTGGACCGCTCTGATAGCCCCCGCCTGCCGGGCTTGGCAACGCGTTCAGCTGTGCCAGGGCAACGTGCGCAGGTCGATCAGGTGGAAGTATATGACCACCCACAGCACCGCGAAGACGATCGCCGACACCCAGGTGGTGGTGACGAACTTCTTCTTGAGCTTGGGATCGACCGGCGCGCCGGGGTCGCTACCATCGTTGGGCAGGCCGGCTTCGGCGCGGGTCTGAGTGCCCAGTGGCAGGACGGCGAACAGCACCGTCCACCAGATGGTCATGTAGATCGCCAGCATGGTGAGAGGCCCGCCCATCAGTGCGCGCCCCCTGCATGCGCAAACGCGAATGCAGGACTCTTGCCTTGTCTGAGGGCATTCATGCTGAATGCTCTCGGGGGGTCTCCATGAGCTCAACGAGTACGCCGCCCATGTCCTTGGGGTGGACGAAGATCACCGGCACGCCGTGTGCGCCGATCCGCGGCTTGCCGCCGTTGAGCACGGTCGCGCCCTTGGCGGCTATGTCGTCGCGGGCGGCCTCGATGTCCGGGACCTCGAAACAGACATGGTGCTGGCCACCCTTGGGGTTCTTCGCGAGGAAGGTGGTGATCGGGGACGCCTCGTCGATCGGCTCGATCAGCTCGATCTGGCTGTTCGGTAGGTTGACGAAACAGACCCAGACGCCCTGCTCGGGCATGGAGAAGGTTTCGCTGAAGTCGGTGGCGCCGAGCATCTCGCGGTACATCTTCACCGAGTCTGCGATGGAGGGCGTCGCCACGCCCACGTGGTTCAGTTTGCCGATCATGTGAGCGCCTATACGCCGCCTCGCCTCACCCCTCCAGCGCCATCGCGTCGCCGCGGCTATTGCACCTGGAGCGCGGCGTTGTCGTTCCCGGTGCGGGCGGACTTGGCCATTGCGGCGTCGATGTGGGCGGGCTCGAAGATCGCCCCGGTGGCGAGCAGGGCCGCGATCCGCTCGGACGTGAAGCCCAGATCGCTCAGCAGCGAGGCGGAATGCTCGCCCAGATCCGGCGTCGGGCGCTGGAACCCGGCCGGGGTGCGGCTGAAATCGGCGTAGGCGCGGACGCCGATGATGTCGCCCAGGCGGGGATGGATCCAGCGCTCCAGCGTGCGGTTCTCCCAAAGCCAGTCGCTCTCCAGGGCCTCGACGCCGCGCAGGGCCGGGGCGGCGGGAACGCCGGCGGCCAGCAACGCCTGGACGGTCTCGTCGCGGCGGCGGCCGAGGATGACCTTGGCCAGTGCCAGGGACAGCGGCCCGTCGCGCGGCGCCGTCAGGGCGTCGGCGCCGGTCGCCACGCCCAGCGCCGCGCTCAGCGCCTTGGCTTCACTGGCCCGCTCGCAGACCAGGGCCAACCAGCCGCCGTCGCCGCACTCGTAGAAGCGATGCAGGGCGCGGGGGCCCAGGCAGTCACGGCCGCCGATGTCGTTCTGCGGACGGCCCTCGTAGGCGACCACCTCGGCGAGCTGGAAGGTCAGGCTCTGGGCCGCCAAGCTGGTGATGATCTCCTGACCCTGCCCGGTCCGCTGGCGAGCGTTCAGCGCGGCGATGACGCTCATCGAGACGACCGCGGAGGTGGCGACGTCGTTGACAGGGATGGTGTGCAGGATCGGCTCGTCCTCCCCACCCTGGGCCTGCATCATCCCGCCCTCGGCCTGCAGGAGGGGATCGAAGCCCGGCAGGCTCGCGCGCGGGCCCTTGTCCCCGTAGGCATTGATCGAGCAGGAGATGATCCGCGGGTTGATCGCCTTCAGCGTCGCGTAGTCAATGCCGAGCCGGGTGCGCACGCCGAAACGGTAGTTATCGATCACCACGTCGGCCTGGCGGACCAGGTCGTAGAAGACTTGCTTCGCTGCTGGCTGCTTGAGGTCGAGGCCGAGGCCCCGCTTGCCGCGGTTATAGGCCATGAAGCCGCCGCCATCGCTGCGGAACGGGTCGCCCTCGACCGGCTCGATCTTGATCACCTCGGCGCCGAGGTTGGCCAAGACGCCCCCCGCGTGAGCGCCGGCGATCACCGTGCCCAGGTCGAGAACGCGGACGCCGTCGAGCGGCGAGGCGCCCTCGCCTTCCCCGTTGGCCGGCGGCGGTGGGCGCGGGGGCCAGGCGGGCGGCGTGGCGATCGGCTGGGCGAGGCCGCGCACCGAGGCCGGCGTGTCGCTAAGCCGGGCGGGCGGCGCGGGGATGGCGACCTCGCCCAGGCGCGGATGGTCGAAGGTCAGGCGCAGGCCGGCCTCGGCGACGGTCTCGCCGGCGAACCAGGCCTCGCGGGGTCCGACGGGAGCGCAAGGGACGCCGTTGTCCTGCAAGAGCTGCAGCCATTCGGTGCGCGGGCGGGTGGCGAAGATGGCGACCAGGGTGTCGCGGGCGGCGAGCGGATCGAGGGCGAGTTCCTCCCAGCGATCCTCGATGCGCAGGGCCTGGAAGACCTTCAGGTAGAAATTCGCGAACAGCGTCCCGAGGAAGAACCACTGGCCGTCGCCGCACTGGTAGAGACGGTAGCTGGGGCTCGCGCCCAACGGCTGGCCGCGCGGCAGGGGCGGCGCCTCCAGCACCCGGACTGGGCCGGAGACCTCTGACAGGCCATGCAGGCCGCTGACGGTCACCGCCTGGCCCTTTCCGCTCTTGCTGCGCTCCAGCAGGGCCGCGCCGATCGCCGAGGCGCCGAGCACGCCCTGACCGTACCAGAGCAGCGGCAGAACCAGATGGACCGGCTGGTCGCTATAGGCCCCTTGCCGGAACGCAACGCCGGAGACCGCCGACAGCAGGCTGTGGTGCGGCGGAATCTGGCTCCAGAAACCCCGGGTCCCGTAAGGCGGCATCCAGGCGTGGATCAGGCCCGGGTGGGCGACGGTGAGCGTTGGGCCATCGAGACCCAGAGTTTCGAGTCGTCCCGGCGGGTCGCTGAAGATCGCCACGTCGGCGCCGGCGATCAGCGCCTTGGCGGCGGTCAGGCCGTCATCGGTGTCCAGATCCAGCGTCGTGACCTGCTTGCCACGGTTGAACACCTGATAGCCGGGATGGTCTTTCGCCCGGTCGCCGCCGGGCGGCTCGACCTTGACGACCTCGGCCCCGAAGTCGCCGAGGAACATCGCGGCCATGGGGCCGGCGATTCCCTGGCTGAAGTCGGCGATGTTCAGGCCCTGGTAAGCTGACAAGTCAGGCGGTCTCCCCTGCCCGGCATGAAAGCCGTCCCGCCGCCGTTCGGCAAGCGCTCCTGACTAGCGACCCTTCTTCACAAAGTCGGCGATCAGGCCCGCGATCTCTTCCGGATGCTCCAGCTGCAGCAGATGGCCCGCGTCGTCGATGACCACCCGCCGCGAGCCCGGGATCAGCGCCTGGGCCGCCCCGCTGGTCGCCTGGTTGTCGGCGATGTCGTGGTCGCCGATCAGGATCAGGGTCGGGACATTCAGGCCCGGCAAGCGCGGCAGGTCGGACGGCCAGGGCTTGATCGGGTCCTTCAGCTGGTGTCGGAGATCCTGCGGACTCGCCTTCAGGATCGCCAGCGCCTTGGCATTCGCCGCGGCATGACCCGGCGCCATCACCCAGCCGGACTTGGCGGCATTGTCGGCGACGGCATCCATGTTGCCGATGATCATCGGCAACATGATGCGGGTGACATGGTCGGTAAAGTTCTTGGTCGGCTGGAAGCCGTTGATCGTGGCGCCGGAGATCACCAGCCGGTCGACCTGCTCGGGATGCTGGACCGCGTAGCTCACCGCCAGCCCGCCGCCGAACGAGAAACCGACCAGGCTTGCGCGTTCCATCTTCGACGCCGCCATCACCGCGGCGAGGTCTTCCTGCGGCGAATAGGGTGCGGTAGCCGCCGGGGACTTGCCGTAGCCGCGCCGGTCGTAGCGGACGACGCGAAACTGTTTGCAGAGGATCGGCCACATGTCGTCGAAGCTGGTGGAGTTCACGACGCCGTCGTGGATCAGGACGACGGCCTGCGGGCCCGAACCGCAGGTCTCGTAGTAAAGTTGGCCGCCGTCCCCCTCGGCCATCTCGGCCCGCGCCGCGCCGGCCAGGGTAAGGCTCAGCGCGCAGGCAAGCGCCATCGTTCGCCCGATCATGGGACCGCTCCTGGTTTCAAAGGGTTGGTGGAATCAGCTCGCCTTTCGGAAGGCCTCCACGCCTTCGTCGGGCACATATTCCAGGAGGTCGCCGGGCTGGCAGTCGAGCACCTGGCAGATCGCCTCCAGGGTCGAAAAGCGCAGGCCCTTCACCTTGCCGGACTTCAGCAGCGAGAGGTTGGCCTCGGTGATGCCGATGGCGCGCGCCAGGACATTGGAGCGCACCTTGCGCCGGGCCATCACCACGTCGAGGCGGAGCACGATGGCCATCAGATGAACCCTTCGCGGTCTTCCTCGATCTCGTGGCCGACCAGCATCACCTGGGCGATTACCAGCACCAAGCCACCCAGGAGCAGTTCCTGGAGGCTAGTCATGTGGGCCCAGTTGCGGTCGATCTCGAAACCGGTGGCGTTGAGCGCCAGGTGGCAGACGAACGGCAGTATGGCGTCGGCCAGGAGCGCGATCCCCACCCACTGGAGATGCCGGGCGTTGCGCGCCGCGAACACCTGGCCGCGGGCATAGAGGCGGAACAGGCCCTGCAGGTTCCAGAACAGCAGCACCATGGGCGCCGAGCGGACGATCCAGACCAGGGCGTAGACCGTTCGATGCACGAGGCTCAGAGAGGCGAAGGTCACGTAGCCGGGGGGCGGATGGCCCTCGGTGCTGATCATGCCGCCGGGCGCGCCGAGTGAGATGACGCCGCCGCGATAGAACAGGACCGCCCAGACGCCGAATACCGTCAGCGCGACGAAGGCCCACAATAGGGCCCCGAAGAGCATGGCGAACCCGCGGCTGCTGGCGCGGACGCGGCGGTAGGCGGGATGCTCGGCGACACCGGGCGAGAATTCGAGAACGGCGGCCATAGGCGGACTCCCCTTGGACTGCCCGCACCGTCTCGCATTAATATATTACTGTCAAACAATAATTCTAGTTCGCAGGCGGCGCGCTCACATCTACCAGGGCCCGGTAGCGGTGCACCGGCGGCGGCATCGGCGAATTGGCGCCCATCACGCTCTTCCAGATGATCTCGTTGAGCTGGTGCATCGGCGCGCGGTCGTTGTCGGAGAAGTCCATCTTCGCGCTGGCCGCCGCGCCATAGGCGGTGACCAGGTTCTTGGCGTTGAGATCGACCTGGGCCGGCTGAGCGTCATAGGGCCTCAGGTCGGCCGTCATACCGAAGGCGGCATAGAGGGGGGTGGCGGCGGCGTCGTACTGGCTGAGCGGCGGCAGGCCGAGCAGCAGCTCCATGGTGCGCACCAGCGAGGACGTCGAATAGAGGGTGGAATCCACCGTGCCGCGCTTGATGTAGGGGCTGGCGACCAGGGCCACCGTGCGGCGCGCATCGACGTGATCGGGGCCGTCCTGGGCGTCGTCCTCGACGATCACGAGCGCGGTCGTGGCCCAGTATTTCGAGTGGCTGACGCGGTCGACGATGCGCCCGAGCGCCAGGTCGTTGGAGGCGACGGCGGCGACCGGCGTGAAGGCGCCGGCTTCGGTCCCGCGGGTGTGGTCCTCCGGCAGGGCCATCACGATGTAGTTGGGCAGGCGTTTTTCCGGGTCCGGGTCGTCGAACGCCCTCTCGTAGGCGTCGAACTCCGCGAGGAAGACCTTGGCGTATTCGGTGTCGCGGTCGGTCTTGACGCGATAGTTGGGCGAAACGTGGCCCCAGAGGCTGTCGGCGCGCGCCGAGGCGCCCATGGCCTCGCCGGTGGAGACCCGGGCGGCGTATTCGCCGTAGCTGCGATAGGTCAGGCCCTTGCGGCGCGCCAGGTCCCACAGATAGCCGGCGTTGTTGGTGTAGGCCGGCGTGCGGGCCGATTCCGAGTGGCCGCCATAGGTCGGCGGCCACCATTTCTCGTTGAAGTCGGTGGCGTAGGCGCCGTTCGACCAGGCGTGGCCGTCCTCGCTGACCTCGCCGTCGGCGTAGAAGTTGTCCAGCGTGACGAACTGCTCGGCCAGGGCATGGTGGTTGGGGGTCACCTTGCGGCCGAAGATCGCCAGGCGCGGGTCGCCGTCACCCTTGCCCAGATCGCCAAGAACCTGATCGTAGGTCCTGTTTTCCTTGATGATATAAATCACGTGCTCGATCGGTGAGCCGGCCCCGACGCGGCTGGGCACGATGGTCGGCGCCTTGGGTGCGCGGGCCTGCTGCAGGAGGCCGTCGTTGTAGGGCGTGTTGGCGGCGACCTGATGGGTCCAGCCGGCCAGGCGCTTCTTCAGGTCGACGAGGGCGATGCGCGAGACGCTGCCGGTCTGCAGGGACTTGATGCTCTCCTCGGTCTTGCCGCTGGTGTTGAGCGGGCTCTCCGGACCGCGCAGGTCGGGATAGGCCGCCTCCCCCTTGGTCGCGCCGACGTAGAGCTTACCGCCGGTCACCGCGAGCGCGGAGGGATACCAGCCGGTCGGAATGAAGCCGGCGACGGCCGTACGCGCGCGGCTGTGGATGTCCATGACGGCCACGGCGTTGTTGTCGGCGTTGGCGACGAACAGCAGCTTGCGCACCGGATCGATGGCCAGCGCATTGGGCGTCGAGCCTTCCGGCGCCAATGGCGACAGCGTGGTGGAGAGCCGCTCGACCACCCGGAGCGAGCGGGTGTCGATGACGTGGACGGTGTTGTCGTTGGAGCAGGCCACGAACAGTCGGCCGTCGGGTGAGAGCACCATGTCGTTGGGATTGGCGCCGACCGCGATGGTGGCGATCACCTTGTTGGAGGCGGTATCGATGACGCTGACCGACTTGCTGGACCAGTTGGAGACGAACAGGCGTGACCCGTCGTTGGTGAGGACCAGTTGATAGGGGCTGATCTCCACGGGGATGCGGGTGACCAGCTTGCCGGTGTTGGTGTCGAAGACCACGACGTTGGTGGCCGCGGAATCCACCCCCTGGTTGGCCGCGTAGAGCACCGGCCGGGTCGGGTGGCGGGCGACGCCGGAGAACCAGATCCTGTCGGGCGGGATGGTCTCGTTGAACAGCGCGGTCGGCTTTTCGCTGAGCCGGCCGTTCTTGTAGGCGAAGGCGTAGATCGGGGCGGGCGTGGCGGCGATCTTCTTGACCCCCGCGGAGTTGCCGCCGGCGACGTAGAGCGTGCCGTGATCCGGCGACCAGGAGAGCCCGAGCCAGGCGGATTTTAGCGGGATTTTCTGCACCGCCCTACCGGTGGCGGTGCTGATCACCGTCAGGCCATGCGGCAAGTAGCCGGCGTTGACCGCGATCAGCGCCTTGCCGTCCGGGGCGGCGGTGACGCTCATCACCAGATCGCCGGTGTCGGCCAGCTTCTCGCCGACCGGGGTGATCCGCCAGCCGTTCGGCAGGTCGAAGCCGCCCTTGATGGCGTGCGGCCGCTCGAAGGTCGCCGGCCCGATCTCACGCGGGGCCGAATGGGGGGCTGGCGGCGGCGCGGCGTGGGCGGCCGACGCCAGGAACGCGAGCGCGACGCCCGCCACGAAAAGCCTAGTCATGCCCTGCCCCGCCCGTTGCCTCATCCCGTCGCTGTAGGACGGTTCTATGACAGGTTCGTGCCTGTGCGCCCTTGACGCAAGGACGCTGTGCGCCGTGCTAGCGTGAGGCCCCACATCGGAGGACACCCGCCATGAAGACCGCGACCCTGGGCCCGCTCGGCGAGGTCAGCCGGCTGACGCTGGGCGGCGGCGGCATCGGCCAGATCTGGGGCGAGAACACCCATGAGGAGGCGGTGGCCACCCTGAGGGCCGCGCTGGACGGCGGGATCACCGTTCTGGACGCAGCCCCCATGTACCGCAACTGCGAGCAGTTCATCGGCGAGGCGTTTGGCGGCCGGCTGCCGGCGGGCGTGAAGGTGACCACCAAGTGCCAGCTGGGAACGCCCGGCCCGGGCGAGGCCGAGGCGATCCTGGTGGGTTCGCTGGAGGCCAGCCTGCAGGCCATGCGCCTTGCGCGGATCGACCTGTTCTTCCTGCATTCCAACATCCACGCCGACGGCTTCGCCTATGCACACGGCAACGACAGCCGCGACCGGTTCTCCACCACCTGGTCGACCTATGTGAACGAAGTGGTTCCGGCATTCGAGGCGCTGAAGGCGCAGGGCCGGATCGGCGCCTGGGGGATCACTGGCATCGGCGAGCCGGCGGCGGTGCTCTCGGCGCTGGGCCATGACCCGAAGCCGGACGCCGTCCAGGCGATCGCCAACCTGATGGATAGCGCGGGCGCCCTTCGCCGCTACGCCGGCTCCGAGCGTCCCCGCGAGATCGCCGCGACAGCCAGGGCGCGCGACGTGGGCGTCATGGGCATCCGCGCGGTGCAGGCTGGCGCGCTCACCGCCGCCATCGACCGCGAGATGTCGCCGAACTATCCGGACCGGAAGGACTATGACCGCGCGGCCTCGTTCCGCGCGCTGTGCGCCGAATGGGGCGAGGACCCGGCGGTCGCGGCGCACCGCTACGCGCTCAGCATGCCCAACATCGACACCGTGGTGCTCGGCGTGAAGAACCGCACCGAGCTGGCGCAGTGCCTGGCCGCCGAGGCCGCGAGCCCGATGGCGCCCGAGCAGATGGCGGCGATCGATGGGTTGGGCCTGGTGACGGGATAGGACCACACCAACGGTGTCATCCCGGGCGGCCGAAGAGCCGACCCGGGACCCAGGAGCCACCGCACAGCCTGAACCCCTGGGTCCCGGCTCTCCGCTTCGCCGCGGCCGGGATGACGATGGGGATTAGATCCTGAGCACCGTGCTCTCGACGACAGGGCGGCGGCCCCAGAGGCGTTGGCTGGCTTTCTTGACGGCGCGGGACATGGCGGCCTCGACGGTTTCGTCGTCGTCGCGGTCCTGGCCCTTCAGGCGGTCGAGGGCGCGTTCGGCCTCGTCGGCCAGGTCGTCGAGCATGTCGTCCAGCGCCTCGGCGTCGTCGGCGGCGAGGCCCAGCGCGCGGACCTGCGGACCGGAGACGATCTGGTTGCGGCCGTCGAGCGCCACGGAGACGGCGATCATCCCGTTGAAGGCGGCGTGGCGGCGCTCGCGCAGCGCATCGCCGTTCTCCGGTGTCACCACCCGGCCGTCGACGTAGAGCCGGCCGGCGGGGACCTCGTCGATGATCTCGGCGCGGCCCGGGGCGAGCCGGACCATGTCGCCGTTGCGCGGGGTGACCTGCTGGGGGACCTGCAGGTCGCGGGCGAAGGCGGCGTGTTCCAGAAGGTGGCGGCGCTCGCCGTGGGTGGGCACCGATATGGTCGGCCTGGCCCAGCGGTACATCTCGGCCAGTTCATCGCGGCAGGGGTGGCCCGAAACGTGGATGCCGGGATGGTCGCGCTCAGTGTAGAGGCGCACCCCGCGGTCGGCGAGCTTGTTCTGCAGGTTGCGGATCGGGATGTCGTTGCCAGGGATGATCCGCGAGGAGAAGACGCAGACGTCGTTGGCGCCCAGGCTGACGTGGGGGTGGGTGCCGTCGGCGATCCGGCTCAGCGCGGCGCGGGGTTCGCCCTGGCTGCCGGTGCAGAGGTAGAGGATCGCCTTGGGCGGAAACGACTTGGCCTCATGGTCGTCGAGGAAGGGCTTCAGGCCCTCCATCAGGCCCACCGACTTGGCGGCCGAGGCCATGCGGATCATCGAGCGGCCGACCAGGCAGACGCGGCGCCCGGCCGCCTCGGCGGCGCGGCAGACCGAGTCCATCCGGGCCACGTTGGAGGCGAACCAGGCGACGGCGACCTTGCCCTTCAACCCGGCGATCAGCGGGATCAACGCCTCGCGGACATCGGATTCCGAGCCTGCGTGGCCGTCGACGAAGACGTTGGTCGAGTCGCAGACCATGGCCAGCACGCCCTCGTCGCCCAGGCGCTGGATGGCGGCGCTGTCGGTGACGGATCCCAGCAGCGGGTCCGGGTCGATCTTCCAGTCGCCGGTGTGCAGGATGGTGCCGAGCGGCGTGCGGATCGCCAGGCCGTTGGGCTCGGGGATCGAGTGGGTGAGCGTGATCAGCTCCAGCGAGAACGGGCCAAGCTCGATGGTCCCGTTCAGCGGCACGATGGTGATCTGCGCCTCGTCCAGCAGGCCGGCCTCGCGCAGCTTCTCGCGCAGGATGAAGGCGGTGAACGGGGTGGCGAAAATCGGCGCCTTGAACCGCGGCCAGAGCCAGGCGACCGCGCCGATATGGTCCTCATGGGCGTGAGTCAGCACGATGCCCAGCAACCGATCCTTGTTTTCGACCATGAACTGCGGGTCCGGCAGGATCACCTCGACGCCGGGGGTGGTCTGGTCGCCGAAAGTCACGCCCAGGTCGACGACGATCCACTTGCGGTCGTGCGGCGGCCCGAAGCCGTAGAGGTTGAAGTTCATGCCGATCTCGTTCGACCCGCCGAGCGGCAGGAAGACGAGCTCGTCGTCCTTTTTTACTTTGGTCATTTACGCCTTCGCCGTGTTCCGGCGGTAGATCTCGAGCATGCCACGGATCGTCAGGTCCGGGTCGAAGTGGTCGATGGCGGCGGTCGCGCCGTGGAACAGCGAGGCGACGCCGCCGGTGCCGATCACCGTCATCGGCTTGCCCCACTCGGCCTTGATGCGCGCGACCAGGCCCTCGATGAGGGCGATATAGCCCCAATAGACCCCCGACTGCATCGAGGCGACCGTGTCCTTGCCGATCGCGGTGTTGCCGCGCGGGCGCTGGATGGCGACGCGGGGCAGCTTGGCGGCGGCCTGGTGCAGGGCTTCCATCGACAGGTTGATGCCGGGCGCGATGGCGCAGCCCTCCATCCCACCGTCCGCGGCGATCACGTCGAAGGTGGTGGCGGTGCCCGAGTCGATGACGATCAGGTCGCCCGGATAGACGATGTGCGCGCCGATGGCGTTGACCAGGCGGTCAGCGCCGGCCTCGGAGGGCTTTTCGATGCGCACCTCGATGCCGAGGTCGACGTTCTCGCCGATCACCAGCGGCTCCACGTGCAGATAGCGGCGGGCCAGGTTGCGCAGGTTGAAGATCGACTGCGGCACCACGCTGGAGATGATGCAGCCGGTGAAGACGCCCAGCTGCAGGCCAGCCATGCCGAGGAGTTGGGAAAGCCAGACGGCGTACTCATCCGCCGTGCGGCTGGACTCGGTGGCCGAGCGCCACTGGGCGATCCACGCCTTGCCGTCGTGTACGGCGAAGAGGGTGTTGGTATTGCCCTGCTCAATGGCCAACAGCATGCCTCAGGCGCTCCCGAAAAAGACGTCGCCCGCCGTTATGCGCTCCAGCGCCCCGTCGTCCAGCCGAAGCCGCAGCGCCCCGTCCAGATCCATGCCCTCGGCGATGCCGGACAGGGTACGGTTGGGCAAGCGGGCCTCGCAACGTTCGCCGAGGCCTAGCGCGCGGGCGGTCCAGGCCTTGGCGATCGGGGGAAAACCCTGCATCGACCACAGCTTGCGCCAGATTTCGAAGCGATCGGCAAGCACCTCGATGGCGTCGGCAGGTTTCGGCGGCGGGCCGGCCATGTGCTCGGCGAACGAGGTGGCGGGGCGCTCGGTGTCGGTCGGCGCGTGGGCGAGGTTCACCCCGATCCCGACGGCCAGCCAGAGCCGACCATCCGGCCGGGCGCCGGACTCCACCAGGATGCCGACCGACTTGCGGCCGAAGACCAGCACGTCGTTAGGCCATTTCAACCGCGCCGCGCCGGGGCCCAGGCAGGTGTCGGCCAGATCGCAGGCGGCGAGCGCGGCCACGAAGGAGAGCTGAGCGGCTTCTGCGGCGGGGACGTCTGTCGTGGTCAGCAGAGTAGCAGCCAGGTTGCCGGTCTCGGTGGACCAGTTCCGCCCCCGGCGGCCGCGTCCGACAGTCTGACGGCCGGCGGTGATCCAGACGGGACCGCCCTCGCCCGCGTCAGCCCGGCGGCGCGCCTCGGCATTGGTCGAGTCGATCTCTTCGTACGCCTCGATGGGCGGGTGGTCCGCCACCGTCGCTAGGCGAGGCCAAAGGCGTGCGCCGCGCGGCCCGCGGCCGGGTAGAGCCAGATCAGCGCCACCCAGACGGCGGGGAAGCAGAACAGCGCCAGACCGATGGCGATCAGTCGGGCCTCCAGCGGCGGCTTGTCGGTGGCGCCCACGGCGTCGTCGAACCACATCACCTTGATCAGGCGCAGGTAGTAGAAGGCCGCGACAACCGAGCCCAACAGGCCGAGCACAGCGGCGGTCTCGTCGAGGAGGCCGGCGCCCATGGCCGCGCGGAACACGAACACCTTCGCCCAGAACCCGGAGAACGGCGGCAGGCCAAGCGCCGATAGTGAGAAGGCGGTCATGGCCAGTGCGATGCCCGGCTGTTCCTTGAACAGGCCCGCCATGTCCTCCAGCGTCTCCATCGACTTGCCTTTGCGCGACAGCGCCGCCAGGCAGGCGAAGAAGCCGGTCACGTCGACCATGTAGAGGATCATGAACAGCAGCATCGAGCGCACGCCGTCGGCGTTGCCGGCCGACAGGCCGATGATCGCGTAGCCGACGTTGGCGATGGAGGAGTAGGCCCAGAGGCGCTTGAGGTTCGTCTGCGCCAGGCCTGCGAAAGCCCCGACCGCCACGGAGATCAGGCCCAGCGCCACCAGCACCTGCTGCCACTGGGCTATGGCCCCGCCGAACGCCTCCGCCAGCAGGCGGGCGAACAGCACCATGGCGGCCAGCTTCGGCGCGGCGGCGAAGAAGGCGACGACCGGGGTCGGCGCGCCCTCGTAGACGTCCGGGGTCCACATGTGGAACGGCGCGGCGGAGACCTTGAAGGCCAGCCCGCAAATCAGGAACACCAAGCCGAACAGCACACCCGTATGCGCCCCGTGCTTCACCGCGACCGCGATGTCGGTGAACACCGTGGAGCCGGCAAAGCCGTAGACCAGGCTTGCCCCATAGAGCAGCAGTCCCGAGGAGAGCGCGCCCAGCACGAAATACTTCAGCCCGGCCTCGGAGGCCTTGGCGTCGTCGCGCCGCATGGCCGCGAGCACGTAAAGGGCTAGCGACTGTAACTCGACGCCGACGTAGAGCGAGATCAGGTCGCCAGCGGAGACCATCATCCCCATGCCCAGCGCGGCCAGCAGTATCAGCACCGGAAATTCGAAATTGTGCACCCCGCGCCGTTCGAACCAGCGCTGGCCGAGCGGGATGCAGATGGCGCTCGACGCGAAGATGGCGACCTGGGCGAACGCCGAGGCCGCGTCGGCGATCATCCCGCCGGAGAAGCCGCGGCCGGACGGGCCGGTGGCGGCCTGGACGGCGGCGGCGGCCAGCACCAGCACCGCGCCCCAGCCGACCAGCCGCTCGGACTTTGGCGCAAAAGCGCCCACGACCAGGAGCAGCATCGCCCCGATCGCCAGGATCAGCTCCGGATAGGCTAGGCCGAGATCGGCGGAGAAAGTCATGCCGTCGTCAGCTCCCGATGGCCGCTTGGTAGGCCTGGACCAGATGGTCGACGGAAGCCTGGGTGATGTTGAAGATGGCGCTCGGATAAACGCCCAGCGCCAGGGTGCTGGCGATCAGCGGCGCGAAGATCACCACCTCGCGCCAGTCGAGGTCGGAGATGCCGGCCAGCTTCTCGTTGGTGATCGACCCGAAGATCACCGCCCGATAGAGATTGAGCGCATAGACCGCTGA
>JBBQTP010000040.1:0-27310 GCA_038213205.1 Caulobacterales bacterium | reverse complement strand
GCCGAGACGAGCTGATCACCCTCTTTGAGGCGCAGTTCATCGAGAGCCAGGAGGCAGTCGGCGCCCACATCCTGGGCCTGTTCCGCGATCTCGACGATCCCGACCGCTTCGTCTGGCTGCGTGGCTTTCCGAGCATGGCCGCCCGCGCCGAGGCCCTGAAGGCCTTCTACTTCGGCCCGGTCTGGAAGGCGCACCGCAGCGCCGCCAACGCCACCATCGTCGATTCCGACAACGTCCTGCTACTGCACCCGTCCCAGCCCGGTGGCGGTTTCGCGGCCCCCGCCCCGCGCCACGGCGCCGGCGAGGTCCTTGCCTTCCTCCACTACCTCGACGACGCGCTGACCCCGCCCTTCGCCGACTTCTTCGAGGCCCACATCCGCCCGCAGGCGGAGGTCGACGGCGCCCAGGTGCTGGCCAGCTTCGTTTCCGAGACCAGCGCCAACACGTTCCCTCAGCTGCCGGTGCGCGAGAAGGACCGCGTCTTCATCTGGTTCGCCCGCCCGCCGGCCGGCCAGTCCGCGCGCTTCCTCGACCAATGGCGTAAACGCAGCGGCTGGCGCGACGCGGCCGGCGACCCCCTGCTGTCGGCCTTCATGCGCAAGCCCGAGGTGCTGCGCCCCCAGCCCACCGGTCGTTCGCCGCTGGGTTAGGCGCCGCTCGCCCCCAAAAGGGCTGGGCCGCTGAATTGCATACGTTTTGTCGTCAGGCAGCCTGGGAATACACTATCCTAGGTGACGCTTGTTCGTCTCTTGTACATCTTTTGCGTGTATCTTGGAGGCTTGGGGACATATCAGAGGAAGACAACGCGGAGGCCGCCGTGCCGCACCCGGAACTGCCTGCTTTGGACACCCCGAATGGTCGCGCTGGGACGGCCCCGGAAACGTCCCGCCTGCAGAACCGCGAACTCGATCACCGCACGGCCAACAGCCTGCAGCTGGCGACCAACTTCCTGTTGTTCGCACAGGCCCGCGTGACCGATCCCGTCGCGCGCGGTCTGCTCACCGAGGCCGCTACCCGCATCTCCGTCGTCGCCCAACTGCATCGGTTCCTCAGCGGTCACGCCCCGGACGCCGAGGTCGAGTTCGCCCAGTTTCTCGCGCAGCTCAGCGGCTTCATCGCCGGCAGCACGGGCCTCGATTGCACCGTCGAAGCTGACCCGCTGACCTTGTCCGGCGAAGTGGTCCAGCAGCTGGGCATCGCGATCAATGAGCTGGCGATGAACGCCGCCAAACACGCCTATGCCCCGGGCGAGAGCAGGCCCTTGCGGATCGAGGCGCACGTCGATCGTGGACACCTTCGCGTAGCTGTCGCCGACAGCGGCCACGGACTTCAGCGCGCGCTGGACGGACTCTCGAACGGCCTGGGGATGAGCATCGTCATGGCGATCGTCCGGCAGCTGCAGGGCGCCTTCGGCGCCGCCGACGATCACGGCGCGGTGATCACCATTTCCATTCCGCTGACCACCCCGGCCCGGGTCAGCCGGTCCTTCGCCCCGGCCTAGAGCCTTGAGGATAGACTGGCCGCTCCGCACTTCGGCGGCGCCTGTTTCCTGACCTTCGGCCGGACCGGACCAACGATAGGCTGGGAACGACCAGCGAAGCCGCCTAGGAATTGGGGCGTGAGCCGACATGCCTATCGCTCAGCCCTGCTCCACGCCCTCGACGACCCCTGCGCGGGGTCGCCGGAGGCGATCGCCTATCATCCCGACGGCCTGCTGGTGGTCGACGACGGCCACATCGCGGCCTTCGGCGCCTACGCTGACATCGCGCCCGCGCTGCCCGCTGACACAAAGGTCACCGAGCTCCCTGGCCGGCTGATCATCCCGGGCTTTGTCGACGCGCACATCCACTATCCGCAGACCGACGTGATGGCCGCCTGGGGCTCGCAGCTCCTCGACTGGCTGAACAACCACACCTACCCGGCCGAGCAGGCCTTTGTCGACCGCGCCCACGCCGACGAGGCGGCCGACTTCTTCCTCACCGAGCTGCTGCGGAACGGCACCACCAGCGCCCTGGTGTTCGGCACCGTCCACAAGACCTCGGTGGACGCCCTGTTCGAGGCCGCGCTCGCCCGCAACATGCGCCTGATCGCCGGCAAGGTGCTGATGGACCGTCATGCACCCGCCGCCCTGACCGACACCGTCGAGAGCGGCCGCACCGACACCGAGGCCCTGATCCGCGCCTGGCGCGGCCGCGGCCGCCTGGGCTACGCCGTCACCCCGCGCTTCGCCGTCACCTCCACGGACGCCCAGCTGACCATGGCCGGCCAGGTCGCCGCCGCCCATCCCGACGTCCTGATCCACACCCACATGGCCGAAAACAAGGACGAGATCGCCCGGGTCGGCGAGCTGTTCCCCGGCGCGCGGGACTACCTCGACGTCTACGCCCGCCACGGCCTGGTCACCTCCCGCTCGGTGTTCGCCCACTGCGTCCATTCCGACGACGACGCCTTGCGTCGGATGCAGGCCGCCGGCGCCTCCGCCGCCTTCTGCGCCTCCTCGAACCTGCTGCTGGGGTCGGGTCTGTTCAGCTTGAAGCGGGCCTGCAGCTGCGGCGTGACCGTCGGCCTGGGCACCGACGTCGGCGGCGGCGGCTCCTTCTCCCTGCTGCACATGATGGGCGAGGCCTACAAGGTCGGCCAACTGGGCGGCGAGACGCTCGATCCCGCGCACGCCTTCTACCTGGCCACCCTAGCCGGCGCGCGAGCGCTCAAGATCGACGGCCAGGTCGGCAACCTTAGCCCCGGCAAGGAAGCCGACTTCCTGGTCCTCGACCTCGCCGCCACCCCCCTGCTCGCCCGGCGCACCGCCGGCTCCCGCACCATCGCCGAGACGCTGTTCGTGCTCTCCATCCTGGGCGACGACCGGGTGGTCGAGCGCACCTATCTCGCCGGAAACCTGGCTCACGCCAGAGACGGAGCCTGACATGCGCCGCCTGGTCCTGCTGCTGCTCCTGTTGCTCACCGCCTGGCCGGCGCTCGCCAAGCCGATCCAGGTCAAGGTCGTTGTCCTGACCACCTTCGAGTCCGGGTCCTCCGCCGGCTCGGGCCAGGGCTCCGGCGAGTTCGTGTTCTGGGCCGACCGTCTGCCCCTGCCGCATGCCATCAAAGTACCCGGCATTGAGGGCCGCGTGCGGCTCTCCGACGACGGCGTCCTCGGCGTCGTCACCGGCATGCGCGCCCGGCCGCGCGAGAGCGTCACCGCCCTGATCCTCGACCCGGAGCTCGACCTCTCCCACGCCTACTGGATCGTCGCGGGCATCGCCGGCGTCGACCCTCGCGCCGGCTCGATCGGCAGCGCGGCGTGGGCCCGCTATGTGGTCGACGCCGACCCGATCTTCGAGATGGACGACCGCGAAATCCCCAAAGGCTGGTCCGAAGGTCTCTGGTCGCTGGGCGCGAGCCGCCCGGGCGTGAAGGGCTCCGCCCCCGGCTCCAGCGACATGGTCTGGAAGCTTAACCCCGGCCTGGTCGCCTGGGCTTACGGCCTGACCCGCGACATCGCCCTGCCCGACAACGACAAGCTCCGCGCCGTCCGCGCCAAATTCCCCAGCGAGCCCGCCGCCCAGGGCCCGCCCAAGGTCTTCCTCGGCGACGAGGTCAGCACCACCCGCTTCTGGCACGGCGAGCGGCGCACCCGCTGGGCGCGCGACTGGATGCGCCTGTGGACCGACGGCGCGGGGACCTTCGCCACCACCGCCTGCGAAGACCAGGGCATCCTCGATGTGCTGAGCCTGTTCGGCCGCGAGGGCCGGGTGGACGCCTCTCGCGTCCTCGTCCTGCGCACCGCCAGCAACTACTCCCGCGAAGGCGACGGCGCCGATCCTGCCCTGGAGTTCGCTCCCGGCGGCGCGGCCGCCGCCTTCGAAGCCGCCTACCGCGTGGGCTCACCCGTCGTGAAGGCCCTGGTCGCCGGCTGGGACAGATACGCCACCACCCTACCGGGCGCCTCCAACAAATAGCTCAGGTGGGTGAGCTGCGCGCCACCAGCTCGAGCACTGCCACCATCAGGTGGTAGAACGAAGTCGCCGGCGCCGGCTCGTCGACGAAGCGCCCGTCCAGCTGCAACTTGTCGCGCCAGGCCCCGCGCACCGGCGTGTCCAGATACTGCGCCAGCCCCTCAGCCGCCCGCACCGCCTGCGCCTCGGTCCCTAGCACCACGGCGGCTTTCAGGTGCTCGGTCTGCGGCCACAAGCGCGCGAATCCATCCCGCACCGAGAAATCGTCCCACAGCGCATTCACCGCCACCTGGCGGCCCGCATCGACGCCCTTCAGCCCGTTCTCGAACAACCGCTTCGCCGCGCTCAGCGCCGCCGCATCGCCCCGCGCCCGGCCCCAGCGTTCCAGCAGCCACGCCCATTCGAACTGATGCCCGGGCTCCACCAGCCCGCCCTCGCCCTCCAGCGCCCGCCATTCGGCGTCGAAGAACTCGCGCAGCGCCCCGGTCGCCGGATCGATGAACTTGCCCATCGCCAGCCCGGCGATCTCGTCGCTGAGCGCCGCCCAATCGGACCCGTCCACAGCCTCCCCAACGGCCTCCCACGCCAGCGCGCTTTCGAAGAGGTGCATGTGGCAGTTGGCTTGGAACGGATGCGCCCCGGTCTCCCGGAAACCGCCGCCCGGCCCGCGCCGCGCCTGCAACCCGGCCAGTGTCCGCGCGGCATCACCTGTGAAATCCCCCGCGGCTGGATCGGCGACCTGCAATGCCGCCATGGCCAGCAGGGCGAAGGCCTGGTCGTAGACGTCGGCCTCGTCCTCCAGCGGCGTTCCGTCCGCCGCCGCGCGGCGCAGGAACAGCTCGTCTGGCCGCCGGTAGACCTCGACGAACCGTCCGTAGCCGGTCTGCGCCACCTGAAGCCAGCGCGCGCCGTAGCCCGCCGTGGCCGCCGAGGCGAAGACATAGACTTGCCGGGCCTGGGCTCGCGCCCGCCTAGGCGCCTCGACCGGTGCGCCGGCGATGCTCAGCGCCTCCTGGAACAAGCCGAGTTCTGAATCCACGCCCGCACTCGCCCATAAGGGGAGTGCGGCCTCGGCTAACCAGGCGTCGTACCAGGCCGCCGCGGCGGCGATATTGTCGAAGGTCGCGGGCATGCGGCGCCCTTATGGCGATTCCGACCCCGGTTGTCGCGTCAGACCCTCTGGAGCCGCCGACCCTAGGCGTCGCAGGTCCGAACCCCGTGGGCCACATGGAAGTCGCCGGAGTGCGACAGCACGATCCAGTCGCCGCAACGGGCGATCACCAGGCCCTCCGGCGTGCGCACCTGCACCGCCGTGCCCTCGGCGGCGGCCCGCGCGTGCTCGCCCAGCCAGGTCCATAGCGTTCGCCAGCTGGACTTGTCGCTCGGCGGGGGAACCCTGAGCGCAGCCCCGTGGTCAAAGGGCGGATGGAGGCGAATCGCACGCATGGGAACTTGCTGGCCTTTCGGTCGTCAGAAGGGCGAGTTCCGGTCTGACTCGGTCACCAAGTGCTTAACTCCAGAGGCAATCGACGCGGCCCGCGGGGCAGGGTTTTGCGCCTCGGGCTATAGCCAAGGTTGATTTTGTCGCACCCCTAGATGGCGAGTGGCCTTTCCAAGCCCGCCATTAACGCCTTAACTTACAGTAGAGCTGGCGCGCGGAGCCGGGGGGCTTGTAGTCCGCGCAGAACATCCGGCTGGTGGGAGAAGTATTTTGGCAGAGTCGTCGACCAAGGCGCCTGACCCCATGGATATCGCCCTGGGGGCGGCGGTTCGCATCCGCAGGCGGACCATCGGCATTTCGCAAGAAGCGCTGGCCGAGCAGTGCGGTGTGAGTTTTCAGCAGATCCAGAAGTACGAGAACGGCGCGAACCGGATTTCATTCTCGCGCCTGGTGCAGATCGCGCGCGCGCTGAAGTGCCGGGTGGTCGACCTGATGGACGTGCTCGACGGCCCCGATCGCGAAATGACCGGCGACCTCGACCTGCTGACCCGTATGCGCACGCCCGGCGCGCTCGAGTTGCTCGCCGCCTATGAGCTTATGGCGCCGGAGGCCCGCACCTCGCTGGTCGGCCTGCTGCGCGCGCTCACCGGCGCGCGGGTCACCGACGTGGCCGCCAAGGCCGCCCGGGAAATCGCCTCGGCAGGTTAAGGGCACACAAGTTCCGCTCATCCCGGCGAATGCCGGGATGCGCGGATTAAGGTGTCAGCTCGTCGCCAGCAGCTTGTCGATCGCCGCGTGGGCGTCCGGCTGTGACCAGTCGGCCTCGCCGGACACCCGGCCCTTCTCCAGCCCGTCCCGGCCGTAGATGATGGTGATCGGCGTGCCGTCGGCGGCCGGCTTCAGCACGAACGGCAGCTTCATCGCCTTGTCCTGGTAGAACTTCAGCGGCGCGTGCTTGGCCAGGAACTGCTTGGCCTTGGCGGTGTCGTCGGGGCTGTCGATGCTGATCGCCACCACCTCGACCGGCTTGCCGGCGTAGGATCCCTGCAGCTTGGCCAGCGTCGGCATCTCCGCCACGCAGGGCCCGCACCAAGTGGCCCAGATGTTCATCACCACCACCTTGCCCTTGAAATCGGCCAGCTTCACCGGCTGGCCGTCGGCCCCCACGAAGCCGTAGTCGGGCTCGGGAGCGGCATCGGACGCGTGCGTCAGCTTCGCGGCCACGCTGTGCGCGGCGGCCGTGTTCTCGCGCCCGGACCCGGCCCCGGTCTTCGGCGGGTTGGATGACGCCTGCATGGTGATGTAGACAACCCCCGCGACGCCTATAGCCGCGGCGCCCCAGAGGGCCCATGTCAGGACCCCGCCCCTGGGTTTCGTCGCGGACTGATCGCTCATATGACCGACTCTTCTTCTGACGCCCCAAAGTCGCCGGCCGCCGGTGGGCAAGCAATCTGGGGCGGGCGTTTCTCGGACCAGCCGGCCGAGCTGATGCAGGCGATCAACGTCTCCATCGGCTTCGACCGCAGGCTGGCCGCGCAGGATCTGGAAGGGTCCCGCGCGCACGCCGCGATGTTGCAAAAGACCGGCGTCATTACAAGCAAGGACGCCCAGGCGATCCTCGGCGGCCTGGGGACCATCGGCGCGGAGATCGACGCCGGGACCTTCCCGTTCCGCGAGGAATACGAAGACATCCACATGAACGTGGAGGCCCGCCTGCGCGAGTTGATCGGCGCGCCGGCCGGCCGCCTGCACACCGCGCGCTCCCGCAACGACCAGGTGGCGCTCGACTTCCGCATGTGGGTCCGCGAGGCCTGCGATCGCACGGGCGCGCAGATCAAGGCGCTCCAGAAGGCCCTGGTCGCCAAGGCCGAGCCGCACGCCGCCACCCTGATGCCGGGCTTCACCCACCTGCAGCCCGCCCAGCCTGTGACCTTCGGCCACCACCTGATGGCCTATGTCGAGATGTTCGGCCGCGACGCCTCGCGCTTCGCCGATGCCCGCAAACGCATGAATGAGAGCCCGCTGGGCGCCGCGGCCCTGGCCGGCTCACCGTTCCCCATCGACCGGCACATGACCGCCGAGGCCCTGGGCTTCGACGCCCCCCTGGCCAACTCCCTCGACGCCGTCGCCGACCGCGACTTCGCACTCGAGGCCCTGGCGGCGGCGACCATTTGCGCCGTCCACCTGTCGCGGCTGGCCGAGGAGATCGTCATCTGGATGACGCCGCAGTTCGGCTTCATCAAGCTCACCGACGCCTTCACCACCGGCTCGTCGATCATGCCGCAGAAGAAGAACCCTGACGCCGCCGAGCTGGTCCGCGCCAAGGTCGGCCGCATGCTGGGGTCGTTCACCCAGCTCACCGTGGTCATGAAGGGCCTGGCGCTGACCTATTCGAAGGACATGCAGGAGGACAAGGTCCCTGCGTTCGAGGCCTTCGACGCCCTGGAGCTCAGCCTGCGCGCCATGGCCGGCATGGTCGCCGACATGCAGCCCGCCGTCGAAGCCATGGAAAAGGCGGCCGGGGCCGGCTTCTCCACCGCCACCGACCTGGCCGACTGGCTGGTCCGCGAGCTCGGACTGCCGTTCCGCGACGCTCACCACATCACCGGCGCGGCCGTGAAGCGGGCCGAGGCCCTGGGCTGCGATCTGCCATCGCTGCCGCTGGCCGAGCTCACCGCTCTGGACCCCGCCATCACCAAGGGCGTTTATGAGGTGCTGACCCCGGCCGCTTCGGTGGCCAGCCGCACCAGTTACGGTGGAACCGCGCCCGACCAGGTGCGCGTCCAGATTAAGCGTTGGAAGGAAATCCTAGCATGAGCCTTCGCACCCTGCTCCTCCCCCGGCTGCTTCTTGTGGCCGCCGCGGCCACCGCGCTCAGCGCCTGCGGCAAGCTGGGCGATCTGGAAAAGCCCGGCCCACTGAACGGCGTCGCCGGCTCCACCACCCGCAAGGCCGACGAAAAGCAGCGCCAGGCCCAGGACCCGTCCCGACCGGTCGACACCGTCGACTCGCGGGACATCTCCACCGACCCCGCCCCGCCGCGCGCCGCGCCGATCCCCGGCACGCCCAACGACCCCTTCGGTTCAGCGCCTCGGGGAGCCCTACCCAACGACTATTCCAATCCGCGATGAACCACTTCGAGCTGGAGGGGGGAGAGCTCCATTGCGAAGGCGTGCCGCTGGCGAAGATCGCGGCCGAGATCGGCACGCCGGTCTATGTCTATTCCTCCGCCACCCTTGAGCGGCACTTCACGGTTCTGCGCGACGCCCTGACTGGCGCCGGCCTGCGCGACCCGTTGATCGCCTATGCGGTCAAGGCCAACTCCAACGTCGCGGTCCTGAGGACGCTCGCCAACCTGGGCGCCGGCGCCGATGTCGTCTCCGAGGGCGAGATCCGCCGCGCGCTCGCCGCCGGCGTGCCGCCTGAGCGGATCGTCTTCTCCGGCGTCGGCAAGACGCAGAGCGAGATCGCCTTCGCCCTCTCCACCGGCGTCAGCGAGATCAACGTCGAGTCCGAGCCCGAGCTGCACCTGATCAACACCGTCGCCCAGCAGATGGGGACCCGCGCCACCGTCGCCATCCGGGTCAACCCCGACGTCGAGGCCGGCGGCCACGCCAAGATCTCCACCGGCAAGGCGGACAACAAGTTCGGCGTCTCACTCTCCGAGGCCGAGCGGCTCTACGCCAATGCCGCCAACATGTCGGGCGTCCGGCCGGTCGGCGTCACCTGCCACATCGGCAGCCAGATCACCGAGCTCGCGCCGCTGGAAGCCGCTTTCCGCAAGATGCGCAGGCTGGTCGAGCGCCTGCGCGCCGAGGGCCACCAGATCGAACGCCTCGACCTGGGCGGCGGCCTTGGCGTGCCCTATTTCAACCAGCCGACCCCGCCGGAGCCCTCCGCCTACGCCGCCATGATCGCTGAGGTCATGAAGGGCCTGACCGACATCCAGTTCGCCTTCGAGCCCGGCCGGGTGATCGTCGCCAACGCCGGCGTGCTGGTCGCCCGCGTGCTGCACGTCAACGCCCGCCCGGAAGGCCGCAAGTTCCTGGTCCTCGACGCGGCGATGAACGACCTGCTGCGCCCGGCCATGTACGACGCCTACCACGACATCCGCCCGGTCAGGCCGCGCGAGGGCGAGCCCGTCGCCTACGACGTGGTCGGCCCGATCTGCGAGACCGGCGACACCTTCACCCGCGACCGCGCGCTGCCGCCGCTGGAAGCCGGCGACCTGATCGCCTTCATGAGCGCGGGCGCCTATGGCGCGGCCATGTCGAGTGAGTACAACTCGCGCCTGCTGGCGCCCGAGGTGCTGGTCAAGGGCAACCAGTTCGCCGCCGTCCGCCCCCGACCCACCTATGAGGACATGCTGTCCCGCGAACAGCCCGCGCCCTGGCTTTAGAAAAATCCACCGGAGGAACGCCCCGATGTCTCCCATTCCCAAGCGCGGCACGGTCGCGGTCACCGGCGCGGCGGGGTTCTTAGGCGGCTGGACCGTCCGCCTGCTGCTCGACAAGGGCTATCGGGTCCGCGCCTGCGTCCGCAACGCCGACGACGACAGCCGCGTGGGCTTCCTCAAGGCCATGCCGGGCTACGCCTCGGGCCGCCTGACGCTGCACAGCGCCGACCTCGACAACCCCGGCTGCTTCGACGAGCCGTTCAAGGGCTGCAACGGCGTCGCCCACATCAGCCACGTGAGCGCCTACACCGACCCCGACTACGTGCGCCGCACCTGCGACCACATCATCGCCAGCATCGACGGCTCGGGCTCCGTCACCCGCGTGGTGGTCACCTCATCCATCGCCGCGGTCATCTCCGAGATGGACCTCAAGGAGATCGTTCGCCGCCCGGTGTTCTACGAGGACCGCTTCCCCGACGAGCTGAACCCCAAGCGCACTCCGGATCGCGGCCAGGGTTACTCCATGGGAAAGCTGATCGCCGAGCGCGCCTTCGCCGAGGCCGCCGAGAAGCATGGTCAGTGGGATGCCATCACCTGCTGCCCGGGCGACAACGTCGGCCCGATCCAGTCCGCCCACCAGAAGGACATGGGCCCCTGGCAGCATCTCATCGAGGGCATGCTCGAGGGCCACTGCCGCCAGACCGACGTCTACCGCCCCTGGATGACCGTTGACGTCCGCGATGACGCCGCCTGCCACATCGGCCTCTTGGAAAGCGCCGAGGTGAAGAACGGCGAGCGCTACATCGCCTGGTCCACCGACACGCGGAACGTCGAAGACATCTGCGCCGACATCGACCGTCTGCTGCCCGAACTACGCCACGATACGCCGGCCGTCACCGACCCGTTCCCCGAGCGCATCCAGGCCCGCGAGGCCGAGTTCCGCGCGATCTGGGCGCTCGGCGACCTGCGCAACGACCGCATCCGCGCGGCTGCCGGCGTGCAATTCCGGCCGCTCGACGACTCCGTCCGCGACTGCGTGGAATCGCTGATCTCGGTGGCCAAGGTGAAGCCCAAGGTGAAGGCCAGGACCGAGGCCGTAGAAGCCTGACGCCCTGCGAGCCGCACGTCAGTGGGTCGTCGGCACCGTGTCGACCAACGTATCCTCCGAGTCCTCAGGAGGAACAACGGAACGGCTCTCCCTTTGTCGTGCGCGAAGGCTTGCGATCTCGCCTTCGACATCTTCGATGCGCGTCTGCGAGACGTACCGCCACAGCAAGCGAAAACCGTGAGGGATCTTGCGCAGGCCGAACCGGCCGAGGGTCATAAGTCTGCCCAAGGCCCGCAGCGCGATCGGGCTTCCCTGTTCGACGGCCTGTTCCAGAAGCATGCGCACCCGGGCAAGCGTCTTGTGCGACTTCGATCTTCGCATCAGCGCGCAAGCCATCCAGTAGCAGGCCGGTGGCCAATTCCTCGCCACAGCAGTTCCAAGCACGCGCTCGCACCCTTCCAGGTCGCCGCGGTGCCAAAGACATCCCATGTAGCCGAGCAACCCGCGGTCACACCCCGCTTCAAACGCGCGCCGATACCAGTCTTCGGCCACCGCCGCGTCCGACGGTACGCACTCTCCCTTCTGATAGGATAAGGCCAGCCAGAGCATCGCCCAGGTCGACCCACCTTCAGCTAGGTCGCGCAAGGCGCCCAGCGCAGCTTGCGGTTCGCTCGTCAATCGCGCAACGGCCGCATCGGTCAGGTTGATATTCGGGTCTCTGTTGCGGACCTCCCAGTCGTTGGCCTGTGCATAGTCCCAGGCGCGGTCGCGTCGGTCGCGGAGGTCGCGCCAGCCTCGATGTTCCTGCCAGAAGCGGTCGTAGTAAGATCGCAACCGCCGGAACCAGGCTACGGTGGAGGCCATCGTCGGCATTGTGAGGTCCTAGCCGGCGAACACCACCATCGCCGCGCGGACCGCCAGGATCAGCAGCACCACCGAGCCGACCATGAAGATCGCGAACCGCAGCATGATCAGGTTGACCGTGGCCTGCACCAGGCTGTGGACGATGCGGATCGCCACATAGGCCCAGGCCAGCCAGGCGTTCAGCCCGATCCCATGGCCGATCAGCGCCAGGGTCAGCGCGGTGGCATAGAACAGCGTCGGCTGCTCCATCAGGTGGTTGTAGTTGTCGGCCTTCCAGCGCACCTGCGGCGGGACGATCTCGTCCATCTGCGAGGCCGGTTTCGTCGGATCATAGGTGATCTTCGACGCCAGCATCGCCGGGATCCGGGTGGCGTATAGCCAGGCCCACATCACGAACGTCCAGAGCACGAGCGCGACGACCGCCGCGTAGACAGAACCAATCATGGACCCCTCCCGATTCGATGCATCGCAGTTGGCGCGCTCCGACTGACCGCGTCCATCCACCGCTACAGCTTCAGCCGGTCGGTCGGTCGCTAAAGCGTGCAACTTCTGGCGCGCCTGGGAACTACTACGGCCAGGGACGCCGAAAGCAGGCCATTTGCCATGCCAGCAGATGATCGAGACGCGAACGCGCCTCACGACCGGTTCGCGGGCTTTTCAAGCTATGCCGATGACACCGTGCGCCCTTTCCGCGCGGAGGCCGAACCGAAGTCGTGGGGGCCGCCGCCGCGCGCTCCGCGTGACGTCGATCCCCTCCAGCCCGTGGCGACCCCTGCGCCGCGTCGGTCTGGGCTCTGGATTCCCATTGCCGGCGCGGTCGTGTTTGCGGGCTTGGCGGTGATCATCGCCCTGGGACTAAACAATTCCGGTCCGATGCCGGACCGAAACGACGAGGCCACAACGACGCCTCGGGTGCAGGTCGTTCAAAACACCGCGCCGGCGCCGGCGCCGGCCACAGCCTCTTCCAACTCGCCGCCGGCCAACAGCCTGCCGGGCGGGGCGGTCGCGCCTGCCGCCTTTGCGCCCTTCCAGGCCGCACCCTCCCCGGGCCTCGGCCAGACCGGCCGCCCGGCCGCCAACCTTGAGCCCCTGGCCCGAGATATCGCGACACAGGCCGCGCCGAAAATGGTTCTGGCTGAACCGGCCCCCGCCGCGCGCCGACCAGCCGGTCCGTGCGACGCCGCCGGCTCTTATGCGCAGGGCCTGATCTGCGCCGACCCCGCGCTTGGCGCTGCGGACCGGCGAATGGCGCGGGCCTATTCAGCCGCCCTGCGCTCTGGCGTTTCCGAGGACGAACTGCGGGTCGACCAGGAGGAATGGCTGCGCATCCGCGACGACGCCGCCCGCTATTCGCGGCACGCCCTGCTCAGCGTGTATCAGGACCGCATCGGCGAACTGGAAGACCTCGCCCGCGATGGAGGCGAGTGAGCCGTACCGGCCGCAACGGAAAGGTCGCCGGGTAGTAGGCCTAGAGGTCGGCGCAGGTGTTCATATTCACCGGCTTGTGGTCGGTCCGGGTCCAGCCGGACGCGCCCTTGGCGAATTCCGCCGCCCGCGAGCCATTCTGGGCATGGCTGAACTTCGGGTCGAAACCGGTCCAGGTGATCGAGACCACCACCCGCGAGACGATGGCTTTGGCCGTGTCGTCCGCCGTCACCGTCCGCTCGGCCTTGCAGGCCACGTCGAAGCCCTGGCACTTCTGGTCGGCCGCGGTCTCTTTGCAAAGCGGGTCCTGCGCGATGATCTCGCCCCGCCACTTGAGGATTTCGCCGTCAAGGCCCGCGAACTTGGCCGGCGTCGCGGCCGCGTCGCCGCCGCCGGCAGCCTTGCCGCCGCCGCAGCCCCCCAGGGAGCCGGCAAGGATCAGAAGGGCCGCCAGCACGGCCGGGCGCATCGTCAAGTTGATAACTCCTGGAGGCAATATACCACCGTGGAAGCTGCAGGATTGCGGCGGCAGTTGGGTGTCGGAAAGTTCGGCTTGACCGCCGATTGCCGTTCGCGCCGGCGCACGTCCAGTGAAATCCCGTCTTCGCGGCGTTTTGACGACGATTTGGCGCGTCGGGGGCGCCCCGGCGGCGGCGGCGCGGCGCTCGCGGTGTCGAATGTGCCGGGATCGGACGGAATTCTCCAAGCAACGATCATGAAATAAATAACAGCATTATCCCATTAACTTTTAATAATCAATATCTTACCTAGGTTATCGCATTTCACTTTCGCAAGAATTCGCTTGTCGGTTGGCCGGTCACAGGCAGAACTTGGCCTACGGTCCGCGAAATCACACCCCAATCGAAGGGTGGAATCCGGACCAGGGAGGACGAGATGAACCGCAGGCACCTGTGCGCTGGCTCGGCGCTGACTCTACTCATGGCCCTTGGCGCCTCGCAGGCGACCGCCGCCGCGGCGGCCGCGGCCACACCCAAGGAAGTCAGCGAAGTCGTGGTCACCGGCTCCTATATCGAGGGCACGCCGAAGACCGCCGCGCTGCCGGTCGACGTCGTGACGCAGGAATCGCTGCGCAGGCAGGGCTCGCCCAGTGTCATCGAAGTCATCAAACAGCTTCCAGAATCCTCCGGGGTGATCGGCGAGTCGAACCAGTTCGTCGCCGGGGGCCGGGGCCAGGGTCTCTACGGCGTGTCGACCGTGAACCTGCGCGGACTGGGCCCCGAGCGGACCCTGTCGCTATTCAACGGCCACCGCCTGCCGCTCGCGTTCGCCTTTACGCCCGATCTGAAGGTGCTCCCGATTTCCGCTGTTGGGCGCGTGGAAGTGCTCAAGGACGGCGCGGCCGCCACCTATGGGTCGGACGCCATCGGCGGCGTGGTGAACTTCATCACCAAGCGCAGCTTCGACGGGCTGGAAGTCGGCGCCGACTATCGCCAGATCGACGGCTCCAAGGGCGGCGACTACACGGCCAATCTCACCTGGGGGAAGGTCGGCGACGACTGGGACGCGCTGTTTTCGGCCGGCTACCAGCACCGTTCGGAACTACCCGTGCTCAGAAAGGACTGGGCCCACCGGGCCTATGATTCCAACCCCGAAGGCGGCTGGACCGGCGGCGGCAACCCCGAGGCCTTCATCCCGGCCACGGCGACAGGCGTAGCCCTCGCGCCATCACGGCTCGACCTCGGATGCACCGCGCTAGGGGGGCAACTCACCACCGCCAAGCCGGTAAACGCGCCGCCGCTGCTACCCTGGGCGAGCTGCCGTGGGCAATATTCGATCTGGGACAGTATCGAGGAGAAGGAGGACGCCTACCAGGCCTTCGGCCAGGTCAACTGGAAGTTCGCCGGCAACAACGAACTGCACCTCGATGCGGCCTACGGCTACACCAACCTGCCGTTCTTCAAGTCGTCGCCCTCGTATGTGACGACCCGGCTGGTGCCCGGAGCTGTACTGCCGGCCGGCTTCCCCTTGCCGATCGCCGGACCCCCGGCGTCGTCGGGGACGTACTTCCTGCCGGCGGCGAACCCTGGCTTCACCGCCTACATGGCGGCAAACCCGGGGCAATTCCCTGCCGGCACGGGCGGCGCGCTGATATCGGTCGGGACCTTCCGCCCGTATCTGACGGGCGGCAATCCGCTCTACAACTACCAGCACGGCGTGGGCGGCCGCTACTGGCACGACCAGATCCTGTTGGACGCCGGCGTGAAGGGCGACGTCACCTCGGACATCAAGTACGACGTCAACCTCAGCTACGGGCGCTACAAGTCCTATGCAGAGGGACGTGACAGCCTAACCGACCGGTTGGAGTTGGCGCTACGCGGCCTCGGCGGCCCAAACTGCGACTACAAGACGGGCACGCCGGGGGCCGGGGGCTGCGCGTGGCTCAATCCGTTCTCCAACGGCATCCCGGGCGCGCCGAACCGCGGGCTGACCAATCCGGGCTTCGTGCCGGCGCTCGCGAACACCGCCGCGCTCGCCGACTGGATCATGCCCGTCCAGACGTCCAAGACGAATTTCCAGGAGACCGAGCTAAACGGGGTGCTGTCGGGCTCGCTCCCGTGGTGGAAGCTTTCGGGCGGCGAGATCAAGTGGGCCGCCGGCGTCCAGTGGCGGCACAATGCCTACACCTCCGCCTACAGCCAGTTCGCCAACGAAGTGATCTCACCCTGCTCGAACTCGGTTCCTCCGGTCGGCGTGAATGACTGCATCTTCCCGTCAAACCCGAACCCGGCCGTCACCACCGGCACTGGCCCGAACGTTTTCGGTCCGGTTTCCATCCCGGTGGACATCAGCCAGAACATCTACGCGGCCTTTGGCGAGCTTAACCTGCCGATCACCGACACCCTGGTTCTCGAGCTCGCCGGACGATACGAAGACTACGGCAATTTGGGCGGCAACACCTTCAACCCGCAAACGCGTCTGCGGTGGCAGGCCACCGACTGGCTCGCCTTCCGCGGTTCGATCGGCTCCACCTTCCGGGCGCCGCCGCAGGGCTCGCTGATTCCCAACCCGTCCACCAACCTGCAGCAGGTGCTGGGAACCTTCATACCGGTTTCCACCATCGGCAATCCGAAGCTCGTGCCGGAGACGGCAATTGTCTACAGCCTCGGCGTCATCGCCGAGGCTGGCGGCTTCCACGGGACGATCGACTACTGGAACTATGACTTCCAGAAGGTGCTCACCTCAGAGCCGCTCACGCCGGTGGTCAGCGCCGTCTTCCCGAACGGGGCGAGCGGCGCGAACAACTGCTCGAACCCGGCGCTGGCGGCCTTCATAGCCACTCACTTGGTGTTCAATGGCCCGTGCGGACCAGGGGTTGTCGCCGTGAATCTGCAGGCGATCAACGGGCCGAAGGTGAGAACCGACGGCGTCGACTTCGACTTCAGCTATCAATGGCCCGAAATCTTCGGCGGCGAGCTGACGGCCACGACCCTCTTCACCTATGTCCACGAGTACTCGGTCGGCGCCCTGCAGATCGGCACGGTGACGATTCCGGCGTTCCAGGCGGTCGGCTTCTTCAACTCCGGACAGATCGCCTATCCGATCCCGAGATGGAAGGGGACGTTCTCGCTGAACTACGGGCACGGACCGTTCAACGTGCACTATCAAGTGCGCTACATCGACCACTACGTCGATCAGCGGGCGGCGCTGTTCGCCTTCAACCCGATCTATGTGACGCCGACGAACCCCACGGGGGTTGTCAGCAACGGGCGGAAGATCAAGGAACAGGTGCTGCACGATGTGACCGTGCTGTGGGACGCGCCGTACGGCGCGAAGGTATCGCTGGCGATCGCCAACATCTTCGACACGGATCCGCCCTTCGCGCGGACTGACATCAACTACGATGCGCTGACGGCCGATCCCCTCGGTCGGACGGTGAAGGTGGGCGTGTCGAAAAGGTTCTGAGCAACCTGAGTGGCGCGTCCCTCCAGCGGGGGGCGCGCCCTCGACGTCGCCGGCGCTCAGTCCAGAGCGCCGATGTAGGGCAGGCCCCTGAACGCCCCGCCTGCGTCCATGCCGTAGCCGACCAAAAAACGGGCCGGCGCTTCCCAGGCCACGAAGTCCGGCTCGATGGCGCGGGCGGTCGGCCAGGGCTTGGAGGCGAACACGCAGGTCAGCACCCGCGCTGCGCCGGCGTCGCGGACCAGCCGCGCGGCTTCCGACAGCGACAGCCCGGTGTCGAACACATCGTCGATCACCAGCGCCGTGCGCCCGGCCAGCGGCCGTTGCAGGTCCGCGCGGACCTCGCACCGCCCCCGGCTCGCCCGCTCGTCGCCATATGACGCCAGCCAGATCGCATCGAACCCGACATTGCGCCGGGCCCGCGACAGCGCCCGCATCAGGTCGGCGCAGAACCACAACCCCCCGGTCAGCAGGCAGACGGCGACCGTCTCGTCGTCGATCTGCGGCGCAATCACCTGCGCCAAGGCCTCGACGCGGGCGGCCACCTCCGCCTCTGGCAGCAGGACGGTGGGAAGGGTGTCGGTCATTCAGGGTCCGTCATGGATGGGGCGCAAGCGCGTCCGGGCTGCCGGGCGCCAGGGGCTTGGCGTCCTCGATCGGCGGCGGGGCGGCGAGCGGGGCGGCCGCTGCGCGCGCGGCGATCGGAACCTTGACGCCGGTCTTCGGCGCCGGCCCGAAGGTCACCTCGAGGTCGCGCATGCCGGCCGGCGGGTCGACCACCGCCACGGCGAAGTGGCGCACCGCATGGGCCGGTACATTGGGATCGATCGGCCGCGCCAGCTTGGTGGTCAGCGGCTTGCCGCCCTTGTCCAGCAGGCTGACCTTCAGCTCTGGCGAGGCCGCCGCCGCGTCGCGGATATTGTGGATCTGGCCGGTCACCGACAGCACCGGGCGCCCGCCCTGGAACGCCGGGTCGGCGCGCACGCCCTCGATCACCAGGCCCAGGGTGTTCACCGGCACGCCGACGCTGGTGTAGGCCTTGCCGCTGGCCGGCCAGGCCCGAACCACCTGGTCGCGGAAGATCAACGCGGCAGCCACCAGGGCGACGATGATCGCCGCGCTGCCCGCCCAGATCATCACCTTGCCGTTGGCTTCCCGCCTGGCGCTGGGCTCGGCCTTGGCCGCCTTGGCCGCCTTGGCCGCCCTGGCCGCGGCGGCGGCTTCGGCCGGCGTCTCCGGCCCCTCGACCACCACGTCATCGACGGCGTAGGATTTCAGCGGCGCAGGCGCGGGCGCAGGCGCCGGCTTCGGAACTGGCGCAGGCGCGGGCGCGGCTGCCGTCGTCTCACCCTCACCGCCCGCATCGGCCACCCAGCGCGCGCCGCAGTTGGAACACTTCACCTGGCGCCCAACCTTGATCCGTGCGTCCTCCACGAAATAGCTGGTGGCGCATTCCGGACAGGTCAGGATCATGCCGGCTGGATCCGGCTGGGGCTGGCTAGGATTTGGTAGCGAATATGAATCTCGGACTTCCGTTGTTCGTGGCCGCGATGGATCGCGCGAATCCCCGTCGCGCCCGCCTTATCACTCTGGCGGCCCTTGTCGTAGGCCTGAGACCACCGCCGAACGGACGCGTTCAGCCGCCCGAAGCTAACGCAGGGGAAAAAAGGGGCAAGCCGTCCTGACGGCGACGCGCGTACGTCTGGAGCCGCGACCTCATCTGAAGTCTTCCCGCAGCATCACCGACGAGGCGACCCGCCCGACGCCCGGCACCGTGCTCAACCGGTCGACAAAGCTCGACAGCTCCTGGGCGTTCTTCACCCGCACCACCATGAAGGCGTCGACCGGCCCGGTGACCGAGTAGTAGTTGGTGATCTCCGGCCAGCCGCGGAACTTCGCCACCACCGGCGCGCAGGGCCGCTGGCTGAAGGTCACCGACAGCACCGCGCGCAGGCTGTTATCGGCCCGCTCGCCCAGCACCGCCCGGTAGCCGACGATCACCTCGTCCCGCTCCAGCCGCGCGACGCGCGCCTGAACCGCCGTGCGCGACAGGGCCACGGCGCGGGCCAACGCGGTCACCGACATGCGCCCATCCCGGCGCAGCAGCGCAATCAGCTTCTCGTCGATGGCGTCGCGGGCGCCGTCGATTTGCCTATCAATCGGTTGATTTTCGACCATTTCGTCAGGCCCTGCCGCCGTCTTGTTTATGGCGACGCGATGCTTCCAACGCCACAATCGATGCTGACTAGAAGCTGTCAAGGAGGCCATCTCAGGGCAAGGTGCGGACGCGGTGGCGCCCAGGCCGGTCCAGGCGTCGACCATGCGTGTGTTTCGCACCAGCTCCCGACTTCACGACACCCTGACCCTGACCGCGGGCCTGATCGCACTCTTGATGGCCACGGCGGCCTTTGCCGCGCCGGACGCCATCGCCGCCGTCGACGGGTCGATCCGGCCCGGCGATGATTTCTACGGCTTCGCCAACGGCCCGTGGCTGGCGGCTACCCCGCCGCCGCAGGGCGACGCCGCCTACAGCACAGCCGCCGGCTTGGCCGTGACAACCCGGGCGCGCGTGCTGGCCCTAGTCCAGGACGCCGCGGCCCAGCCGGGATCCACCGGCGTCCGCCAGAAAGTCGGCGACGTCTACGCCGGTCTGATGGGCGAAGCCGGCATCGAGGCCAAGGGTCTCGCCCCGCTCAAGACCGACCTGGCCGCCGTCGCCGCGATCCACGACCGGTCTAGCCTGTCGGCCCATCTCGGCCGCGCCCTACGCGCCGACATCGACGGCACGACCGTGCGCACTGAGGGGCTGTTCGGCCTTTGGGTGCAGCAGGGCTTCAATGACGCCGACCGCTACTATCCGCATCTGCTGCAGGGCGGACTGGGGCTGTCCGACCGCGACGACTACCTCAACCCGGCGCCCGCCGCCGCCGCGCTGCGCCGCCGCTACCAGGCCCACATCGTCGCGGTCCTGACCCTGGCCGGCGTCGCCGACCCACCCGCGCAGGCAGGGCGCATCATGGCGCTGGAGACCCGGATCGCAATGGTCCACGCCTCGGCCGCCGACACCGCCGACGTCGCAAAGACCAACAACCCCTGGACCCGCGCCGACTTCGCGGCCAAGGCGCCCGGGATGGACTGGAACGCCTGGTTCCGGGCCGCCCGCCTCGACCGGCAAGGGGTCTTCATCGTCTGGCAGCCCGGCGCGGTGGCCGGCATCTCCGCCCTGGTGGCGGACCAGCCGCTGGCGATCTGGAAGGACTACCTGCGCTTTCGCCTGCTCGAACACACCGTCGATGTCCTGCCGAAAGCCTATGTCGCCGAGCAGGCCGCCTTCGCCACGAACGGGCCGCCGAAGATCCGCGCCCAGCGCGCGCTCGACGCCACCAGCGCCGCGCTCGGCGAGGCGGTCGGGCGGCTCTACGTCGAGCGCCACTTCCCGCCGCAGGCCAAGGCCGCCGCCGTCGCCATGGTCGAAAACCTGCGCGCCGCCTATCGCGTCCGCATCGCCAACCTCAGCTGGATGTCGCCGGCGACCAAGGATAAGGCGCTCATCAAACTGGCCGCGCTGCGCGTCGGCCTGGGCTACCCCGACCATTGGACCGACTATGCGCCGCTGGTCGTCGCGCGCGACGACGCCTACGGCAACGCGCGCCGGATCGAACGCTTCACCTACCAGCTCAGCCTGGCCAGGCTGACCCAGCCGGTCGATCCCGCGCAATGGGCGATCGCCCCACACGCGGTGGGCGCGGTCATTCTGTTCACCCCCAACACCATCGATTTCGGCGCCGGGCTGCTGCAGCCGCCCTTCTTCGACTTCGCCGGCGACGCGGCCGCCAACTATGGCTCGGCCGGCGCCGGCATCGCTCACGAGATCAGCCACAGCTTCGACGAGCTGGGCAATCTGTACGACGACAAGGGCCGGCTGGTGAGCTGGCAGACCGCCGAGGACCTGGCGCGCTACAAGGCCGCCGGCGCGCGCCTGGTCGCCCAGTTCAGCGCCTATTGCCCGCACCCCGATCTCTGCGTGAATGGCCAACAGACGCTCGGCGAAAACACCGCCGACCTCACCGGCCTGATGGTGGCGCACGACGCCTACCTCGCTTCCCTGCAAGGCGCCCCCGATGTCGTGAAGGACGGCATGACCGGCGAGCAGCGCTTCTTCCTGGCCTTCGCGCAGCGCTGGCGGCGGCTGCAGAGCGAGGCGGCGCTGCGCCGCCAGATCGCCACCGACATCCACGCGCCGGGCGCCTACCGCAGCGACACCGTGCGCAACCTGGACGCCTGGTACCAGGCCTTCGGCGTCACGGCCGCAGACCGGCTCTACCTGCGACCAGAGGCGCGAGCCCGGGTCTGGTGATCTCATTTTTGGGAGTTAGTAACATGAAGCTTCACGGGCAAATCTCGATCGACCTGCCGGCCGGCGATTACTTCACGCTGGCCGACCACAGGAAACGCCTGGAAGAAATCCTGGCCTTCATCCGCTCAACCTATCCGGAGGCGACGCTGTCGCTGCGCGAACGCCGCAGCCGCACGCCGATGCCGATGACGCCCGCCCCGCCGCGGGCGGCGACCGGCGCGCTGAACAGCTACGCCCAAGACTGAGGCCGTGCGCCGCCGCGACAGCCTGCTCGAGGCGCTGATGGCGTTCCGAGCGCTCGATCCGCGCGTCAGCCTCAATGAGATCGTGGCCTTCCTCTACACCTGCGAGAACGAGGGCCTCTCCGTGCAGGAGTTGGCCTTCGTCGCCGGCATGTCGCAGTCCGCCGCCTCGCGGAACCTGCGCGCGCTCGGCCGCGCGGATTCAGCCTGGTCGGTGGCGCCGGCCCTGGGCCTGGTCGAGCCCTATCTGCGGACCAGCGACAGGCGCAGCCACGTCCTGCACCTGACGCCGGAGGGCGAGCGCCTGCGCGACCAGCTCGACGAGATCATCCGCCGCGGCGTCACCATCCAGCCGCAATAGAGCCCCCCAAAACAGCAAACGGGGCGGCGTTGCCGCCGCCCCGCATCGCCGCTCCGACTATTTTCTAGAAGTCGGCGGTGAGGCCCACGAAGATGTAGCGGCCGAGGCTGTCGTACATTTGCGCATAGACGTTCTGGTTGCAGGGGCCGGTCGGGCAGTTGTTAGAGCCGGTGAGCGGCGGATCCTGATCCAGCACGTTGTTGACGCCCACGCGGAAGGAATAGTTGTCCTTCACCTTGAAGGTCGCCAGCAGGTCCAGGTAGCTGCGCGCCCCGAACTTGGCGTCGGTGGCCGGCACAGGTCCGGTCAGCGCCGGGTCGCTGGAGGTCGCGTCCAGCTTCACCTCGGAGAAGAACCGCCATTGGGCCGAGAGCCCGAGGCTGCCGAACATCCCAGCCTCGAACGGCGTGTTCCAGGTCACTCGCAGCTTGTGCCGCCACTTGGGGTTCGGGTTGGGCGAGCCGCCCAGTGTCGTGCAGGTCGCGCCAAACAGGCCCGCGCAGTCGATCGCCGGGCCGCCGGTGAGGATCGTGGTCTCCAGCTTGTCGAGGTAGGTCCCGACGAAGTTCGCCGAGACCGAGCCGGCGTTCTGCAGACCGAACGCATCCAGCCCCGTGCGGTAGGTCGCCGAGACGTCGACGCCTGAGGTGTGCAGGCCGCCGGTGTTGAGCACCGTGTCGATCACGAAACCCTGGCTTGAGCGCAGGGAGCCGATGGCGTCGCGGTGCACCTGGGGACAGAACTCGGGATGCACGCCGCTGATGCAGGTGGTCAGCAGGACATTGGCGCCAACGTTGGCGATGTAGTCGGTCACCTTGATGTCGAAATAGTCGGCGGTGACGTTGAAGCCCGACAGGAAGCTCGGCGACCAGACGACGCCCACCGTATAGGTGTCCGCCTTTTCAGGACGCAGGTTCGGGTTGCCGCCGGTCTGGCCGTTGTACTGCTTGGCCGGATCGGGCTCGAGCGCCAGAACCTGGGCGGTGGTCAGGTTGAACAGCGTCGAGCAGCGCGCGACCAGCGGATCGCCTGGCTTGAGGCCCGTGCAGGGATCGACGGTGCCGTCGAGCACCACGTTCTGCGGCGAGAAGAGCTCGACCACGTTCGGCGCCCGCACCGCGCGGTTGTAGCCGGCGCGGAAGCGCAGCCCGTCGATCACCGTCCAGTCGCCCGACGCCTTATAGGTGTTGGTCGTCCCGGCGTTCGAGTAGTCGGAATACCGGTAGGCCAGCTCGGCGGTGATGTCCTTGGCCCAGGGTTGGTCTTGGACCAAGGGGATGCGGGTTTCGCCGTAGAGTTCGTAGACGTCGTAGCCGCCGTTCACCGGCGGCAGGGCGGCGCCCAGGCCATTCAGCTGGCCGGAGGAGGTCGCCAGGTCCGCCTGGAAATCCAGGTGCTCGCGACGGTACTCGGCGCCGAATGAGACGCCGATTTTGTCGTTAGCCATCGGGCTCTTGATGGAGTCCGGCAGGGCGCCGACCACGTTGAAATTGGCCACCTGCTCGATGATGTTGCCGGTCGCGAACGACGGCGCCTGCAGGTAGTTGAGCTGCGCCTTGGTCACACCGTTGACGGTGAAGATGTTGTAGGGCACGCAGCCGTCCGCGCCGCCATTCTGACAGACGATCTGGCCGGCCGCGTTGGTCGTCGCCAGAAGGGCGTTGTTGATGCGGTTGGTGATGAAGAAGTTGTCGTTCTGGGTGCTGACGAAGGTCTTCCCGTACTGGATGAAGCCGTCGTAGCTCCAGTCACCGCCGAGTTCGCCCTTCAGACCAACGACATAGCGCTGCTCCTGGTGGTCGAAGATCGCCAGACGGCCGCCGCCTTCGACGTTCCGCCGCGCGATCGACAGGTTCTGGATGAACGGCGTGTTCGCGTTGGCGCCGCAGAGCGCGGCGAGTTCCTGTTGCGACGCCAGCGGGTTGTTGCAGTTGATCTGGTAGGCGCCGCCCGGACCCGGACCGCCACCGACGAAGATGCCGCCGGGCGCGATCTGCGCCGTGGAATTGTCTTCCATGAACATCACGTCCAGGTAGGCCTGGAAGTGCGGGTTCACCTCGTAGTGGGCGAAGGCGCCCAGGCCATAGCGCTGGTCGGGACGCTGCAGGTAGTTGGTCGGCGAGAAGTTGTAGACGTCGGTCGCCGGGTTGCGCGGACGCACCGTGTTGCCGGGTCCGGCCGGGTCGACCGTGAACCCGCCCAGGCGCGCCGGGAAGGACGTGCCCGAGCCGCCGCAGCCGGCCGCCGCAAAAGTGTCGCCGGAGTTCAGCGAGCAGGCGGTGTAGTCGAAGTGGTCGGCGGTCACCGGGTTGATGTTCACGTGCGTCGCATAGGCGGTGATGTTGCCCTTGCCGTCCGGCGCGTTGACCCCGATCGTGATGCTTTCCTGGTCGCCTTCGCCGCCCTTGAAGTCGCCGGGGACGGTGTAGTTGGAGGGCACCGCTGCGGCGGCCCGCGCGGCGCGGATCACCGACTGGATCCCCTGCGGATCCTGCTGGCTGTGCTGGTAAAGCGAGTACTGCGCGTCGAGGCGCACGCCCTCGAAATTCTTGTTCATGATGAAGTTGACGACGCCGGCCACGGCGTCGGCGCCGTACACCGCCGAGGCGCCGCCCGTCAGGATGTCGACCCGCTCGACCAGCGAGGTCGGGATGAAATTGAGGTCGGCGCTGACCGACCCGATTCCAGAGCTCGGATTGCCGGCCATCAGGCGGCGGCCGTCGATCAGCACCAGGGTCCGGTTGGGACCGAGGCCTCGCAGGTTCACCGTCGCGGTGCCGTCCGAGGCGTTGGAGACGTTCGAGCCCTGCGCGGAGAACGCCTGCGGCAAGCTGTTGATCAAGTCTTCGACCCGGCTGACGCCCTGCGCCTTGATGTCGGCGGCCGTCACGCTGGTCACCGGCGCGACGCTGGTCAGGTTCGGCGTCGGGATGCGCGTGCCCGTGACGACGATCTCGGAGACTTCAGCGCCGGCGCCCGCGGCGGCCGCCGCGGCGCTGGACTGGGTGGCGGACAGGCTCAGGAACGCCGCGCCGCAGATCATCGATGAGGCCAGCAGGCGCTCACGCGCAGAGTTGGTTTTCAAATCTAGTCCCTCCAGGGCCCAGCCCGAAGGGGCTGGCCACGCGATAATTCAGATTCCTCGCTCGCGGCGAGAGATCGAAGGGACGCAGTTACTTATTCTATTCAAACCCGGTCAACGGCGATCGGTGATCAAATCCCATATCATCTTCAGATGTAACGAATTGATCACAGTGAATACTGTATATATTTCAAACTCCTTAGTAGTGTGGTGTCACTATAATGCAGTCCGTATCGACTACGGTCCAGATGGACGAGAGCCGGGCGCCCACGCCGCGGGCCCGGCTAGGCCTTTAATTTGCTGGGATTTTGCGGATCAGCGGTGGCGCTCGGGAACCGGCGTCAGTATCGTGACGCTCGAATCGGACGCTCCCGTAAACTTCCAAACCGAGGTCGCCGATTTCGGCCTCCATGTCCAGAAACCCGAATACCGCCGCGGCCGGCCGGACCGCCGATGAGGTCGTCCGCTTCGACGACGTCTCGATGCGCTATGGGCGCGGGCCCGACGTGCTCAGCGACTTGAATTTCAGCCTCGCCCCCGGCTCGTTCCATTTCGTCACCGGCCCCTCGGGCGCGGGCAAGAGCTCGCTGCTGAAACTGATCTACCTGGCCGCGCGGCCGTCCAAGGGACTGATCCACCTGTTCGGCGAGGACGTCGCCCACCTGCCGCCCAGCGCCAAGCCGCGCCTGCGCCGCCGCATCGGCGTGGTGTTCCAGGACCTGCTGCTGCTCGAACACCTCTCGGCCTTCGACAATGCCGCCCTGCCCCTGCGCATCGCCGGCCGCAAGCCCGCCGACTACCGCTCCGACGTCGCCGAACTGCTCTCCTGGGTCGGCCTGGGCGGGCGTATGCACGCCATGCCGCCGACCCTGGCCGGTGGCGAGCGCCAGCGCCTGGCCATCGCCCGCGCGGTCGTGGCCCGCCCTGACATCCTCCTCGCCGACGAGCCCACCGGCAACGTCGACCACGAGATGGCGCTGCGCATCTTCCGCCTGTTCGTCGAGCTCAACCGCCTGGGCACCACCGTGGTGATCGCCACCCACGACCAGGACCTGATCGCCCGCTCCGGCCGCCCGGTGCTGCACCTGGAGAACGGCCGCATCACGACCCGGCCGGCGCCCGCCACCCAAGGCAGCCTGTTATGAGAAGCAGCCTGTTATGAGGGGCAGCCCGCTATGAGCGAGGCCTTGGATGTCACCCGCTGGCGCCCGGCGCCCTTCCTGCCGGAGAAGGAGGCGCGCGACGGCGCCCTGATCTTCGTGGTCGCCGTCCTCTGCTTCCTGGCTTGCCTGACCGCCATGGGCGTTATCGCCGCCAACCGCGCCGCCCACGCCTGGACTGGCCAGCTCACCGGCGAGGCCACCGTCATCGTCCGGCCGCGCGGCGGCGAGACCCCGGACGCCGCCGCCGCCCGCGCCGCCGAGGCGCTGGCCAGCACAGCCGGGGTCATCGAGGCTCGCGCCCTGGAGCCCGCCAAGGCCTACGACCTGATCCGTCCCTGGCTGGGCGACGTCAGCGACATCGAGGACCTGCCGGTGCCGCGCCTGGTGGCCGTCACCCTCGACAGCAAGCACCCCGCCGACGCCCAGAAGCTGCGCGCCGCGCTGACCTCGCAGAACGTCGATGCGACGGTCGATGACCACTCCCTGTGGATCAAGGACATCCGCCGCGCCGGGCGGCTGGTGGGCGGCCTGGGGGCCGGCGTCTTCCTGCTGATCGCCGCCGCCGCCGCCGCCGTCGTGGCCTTCGCCACCCGCGCGGGTCTCGCCGCCAGCCGCGACGTGGTCGAGGTGCTGCACCTGGCCGGCGCCGAGAACGGCTTCATCGCCCGGCTCTTCCAGGTGCGCTTCGCCCGGGTCGCCGGCCAGGCCGGCCTGATCGGGGCGATCATGGCCGCGGCGCTGGGCGCGGGCCTGCGCGTCGCCGGCGGCGGCGAAGGCCTCACGCCCGCCCTGCCGCTGGCCTGGAGCGACCTGCTCGCCGTGATCCCCTGCCCACTGCTGGCCGCCCTGGTGGCCGCCGGCGCGGCCCGGTTCACGGCCATCAAGCTGATCCGGGACATGCAATGAAGTCCGCTCAATGAAGTCGGCCGCGGCCTTTCTGGTCGTGGTGCTGATCTGGGCGGCCGGCCTCCTCGCCTTCGCCGCCCGCGTCCAGCAGTCGACGCCGCAGGCCCATCCCGCGCCCGCCGACGGCATCGTGGCGCTGACCGGCGCC
>JBBQTP010000039.1:0-27704 GCA_038213205.1 Caulobacterales bacterium | reverse complement strand
GACGCCAAGGCCGCCTGGCTGCGCGACGAGGTCGGGCTGGACGCGGTGATCAACTACAAGACCCAGCCGATCAGGAAGGCCCTGGAAGAGGCGACGCCCAAGGGCCTCGATGTCTATTTCGACAACGTCGGCGGCGAGCATCTGGAGGCGGCGCTCAGGCGCATGAACACGCTCGGGCGCATTCCCGTGTGCGGCTTCATCTCCGGCTACAACTCCGGCCATTCCAACGTCGGCAACCTGTCGAACATCATCTATTCGCGGGTGATGCTGCGCGGCTTCGTGGCCCCGGACTTCATGCACCTCTACGCGGACTTCCAGCGCGATATGGCCGGCTGGCTGAAGGCCGGGAAGGTCAAGTACCAGGAGACTATCCGCGACGGGATCGCCGCCGCGCCCGACGCCCTGATCGGGCTGATGGCCGGGCAGAACGCCGGCAAGATGCTGGTCAGGCTGGCGAGCTGAGGCCCGCCGGACCGGCGCCCCCCTTGTCGCCGCCGGGGTCGCCCGCCGCCTCACGGACCTGGCGGTTGTGTTCGGTCCGCGCCTTGGCGTCGCGTTGTACGTAGGGCGCCAGGAAATCGATGAAGGCGCGGATGCGCGGCAGGTCCTTCACCTCCCGCCGCACGACGATCCAGGAGTGGGCCCTGACCTCGGCGATCAGGCCCGAGCAGCGGACCAGGCTCGGGTTGGCGTCGGCCACGATCGCGGGCAGCGGCGCGATGCCTAGGCCAGCGAGCACGGCGTGCATCAGGCTGGTCATGGTGTTCGAGCGCACGACCGGCGTCTTGCCGCCGACCCGCTGGAACATCCACGCCATCCCCGGCAGGTTGCCGGTCGAGCCTTCGCCGCCGATCAAGTCGTGGTCACCCAAGTCGTCCAGTGACGCCGGAATGCCCCGGCGCTCGGCGTAGTCGCGGCTGCAATAGAGGGCGAAGTCGTAGTCGATGAGCTTGCGGGCCAGAAGGTCGGAGGCCGGCATCTGCTCGCCGGTACGGATCGCCAGGTCGGCCTCGCCGGCCTCAATGTCGAGCATTCGGTCGGAGAGGATCAGGTCGATCTGGATCTCCGGGTGGCGCTGGTGGAACTCCGCCAGCGCCGGCGACAGCATGCTGTTAGCGACGATCTCGGTGCAGGTGATCCGCAACGAGCCCTGCAGGCCGCGCTGGTGCGAGGCCGCGCGGCTGCCGAAGGCGGTGGAGGCCTGCTCGACCTTTTCGGCCTCGGCCATCAGGTCGCGGCCGGCTTCTGTCAGGCGGCTGCCGGTCTGGCCACGCTCGAAGAGCTTCAGGCCAATTGCGGTCTCCAGACCCTCGACCCGGCGCGCGACCGTGGTCTGGTTGACGCCGAGCGCCTTGGCCGCGGCCAGGGTCGATCCGCCGCGGGCGACGGCCAGGAAGGCTTTGAGGTCGTTCCAGTCGAACATTCCCCATTCTGCAATTGCGCAGAACCAGCCTGCAAGAGCGGTGATTGATGCGCTGCAATATCACCCGTATCTGCGCCTTCCCCGACGACAAACCAGGCCGGTGATCCGCGCCGGTGCAGGAGAGACCCGATGTCCCTCGTCAAGGCCAAGCCTACCGCGACCCACGACTTCTATGGCCCCGTCCACAAGGGGCTCCGGCTGGCCCAAAGCCAGATGCTGGTGCGCCTCGGCGTCTGCGACGGCCGGGACACCGAGGTCCTGACTCAGCTGATCGACGACCTGGTGAGCCTGCTGCACCTCGCCGAGCATCACATGGAGAACGAGGACCGCTGGGTGCATACCGCCCTTGAGGCTCGCGCGCCCGGCGCCAGCGCCCGGCTTTCGCAGGGACATCAGCGCTTCCGCCGAACCTCCGAGGACATCGAGGCGCTGATCGGCCAGGTGGAGGCCACCTATCCGGAGGCGCGCGGGCCATTCATGACGCAGCTCTACCTCGCCTACTCCCTGTCGATGGCCGAGGACTTCGACCACATGGCCGAGGAAGAGCAGCTGATCCTGCCGATCCTGCAGAGCCTGTTCAGCAACGAGGAGTTGGCGGGCATCGAGGACCGCATAGTCTGCGCCATCCCCGCCGAGCAGAAGATCGCCTATGGCCGGTTCATGATCCCGGCGGCGACGCAGGACGAGCGCGTCGCCTTGCTGGACGCGATCCGCGCCAATGCGCCGGCCGAGGTCTTCCTGGCGATCATGAAGCAATCGGCCGAGCCCTCCCTGAGCGAGGCGGACTATGCCGACCTTTGCGCCCGCCTTGGGTTCGAGGCGCCGGGGGTCGATCTGGTCCGCGAGCGCGACCTGCCCTGGCGCTGAACGGCTTCATGACAAGGTCGTAAGCTTCCGGCGTTGGCGAGGGGTGTTAGGGTTGCTGGCCCCTTTGCGTTCCGGAAGCGACCATGATCGGCAAGACCCTCGGCGTCCTCGTCCTTTCTCTGAGCTGCGCGCTCGCCGCGCCGGCTCTGGCCGCCAAGGCGGCGCCGGCCAAGGCCAGTCCCAAGGCAAGCGTCGTGCCGCCAATCGTCTACAAGCAGCGGACCCTGGCCAACGGGCTGCAGGTCTACACCTCGCTCGACCGCACCACGCCGAACGTCACCGTGCAGGTCTGGTACGGCGTCGGCTCGAAGGACGATCCGCTAGGCCGCTCGGGCTTTGCCCACCTCTTCGAACACATGATGTTCAAGGCCACCAAGGACCTGCCGGCCGAGAGCTTCGACCGGCTGACCGAGGACGTCGGCGGGCTGAACAACGCGTCGACCTATGACGACTTCACCAACTACTACGAGGTCGTGCCGGCCAACCACCTCGAGCGGCTGGTCTGGGCCGAGGCCGAGCGGATGGGCACGCTGGTCATCGACGAGCCCAACTTCAAATCCGAACGCGACGTGGTGAAGGAGGAGCTGCGCCAGCGGGTGCTGGCCTCGCCGTACGGGCGGCTGTTCGCGCTCTACGTCCCGCTGGCCACCTACCAGACCCATCCCTACCATCGCCCCGGCATTGGTTCGATCGAGGAGCTGGACGCCGCGACCCTGGACGACGTGCGCGCCTTCCACGAGGCCTACTACCGGCCCGACAACGCCGCCCTGATCGTGGTCGGGAATTTCGACGAGGCGCAGGTCACCGCCTGGATCGACAAGTACTTCGCGCCGCTGAAGCATCCCGCCGCGCCGATCAAGCGGGTGACCGCGGTCGAGCCCGCGCGGACCGGGCCTGGCGTCTATGAGGGTTATGGGCCGAACGTGCCGCTGCCGGCGGTTGCGATCACCTGGCTCGGCGTGAAGGCGTCGGACCCTGACGCCCCGGCGATGAAGGTGCTGGACGCGATCCTGTCGGGGGGCAAGTCCTCGCGGCTCTACGACGCCCTGGTCTACGACAAGCAGATCGCCGCGGAGATCTATTCCAGCGCCGACCTGCCGGCCCAGCCGGGCAGCTTCATGGTCGGCGCGGTGATGGCGTCCGGCCACACCATCGATCAGGGCGAGACCGCGCTGCTGGCGCAGGTGGAGGCGCTGCGCAAGGCGCCGCCCACCAAGGCGGAGCTGGACGAGGCCAGGAACGAGCTGCTGGCTGGCAAGCTGCGGGAGCGCGAGACCATCGATGGGCGAGGCTTCGCGCTGGGCTATGCGTTGCGCATCAACGGCGACGCGGCCAAGGCCAACACCGAACTCGCCGACCTGCAGGCTGTGAGCGCCGGCGACGTGCAGCGGGTGGCGAAAAAGTATCTCGATCCGCAGCGGCGCATGACCATCCGCTACCGCCCCGAGAGCGCGCGGCCGAAAGGCGAGGTCGCGGCGGCTGCGCCACCGCCGCCGAAGATGGCGGCGACCTACACCGGCCCGGTGTTCGCGCTGGCCGCGGAAGGCCAGCGCCAGCCGCCGCCGCCGACCGGGGCGCCGGTTCAGCCGGTATTGCCGAAGCCCGCGGAGAAGACGCTGGCGAACGGATTGCGGGTGATCGTGGCGCGTTCGTCGGAGCTGCCGCTGGTCAGTGCCGACCTGACGCTGCGGACCGGCGCGTGGGCCGATCCGGCGGGTCTCGCCGGCGCGGCGGGCATGACCGCCGAGATGCTGACCGAGGGCACCAAGACCCGCTCGGCGCAGCAGATCGCGCGGCAGACCGAGGCGCTGGGCGCGACGCTGGAGTCCAGCGCCAGCCTTGAGGCCTCGTCGGTGAGCCTGAACGTCATGCCGGACAAGCTGGCTGTCGGCATGGGGATCATGGCCGACGTGGTGCGCAATCCAGCCTTCGCCGCCGAGGAGCTGGAACGCCAGCGGGCGCAGTCGCTGGACGGCCTGCGCGTGGCCTATCAGGAGCCCGGTCAGGTCTCCGCCTACGCCGCCGCGCCGGTGGTGTTCGCGGGCACGCCGTTCGGCCACGTTTCCACTGGCACGCCGGCCTCGATCGCCAGGCTGAAACCGGCCGATCTGTCGGCGCTGCACAGCGCCTGGTATCGGCCCGACAACGCCATCCTCGTCCTGACCGGAGATATCAGCGCCGAGCAAGGTTTCGCGCTGGCGGAAAAGGCGTTCGGTGGTTGGGCCAAACCGGCGACCCCGCTGCCCGCTGCGCCCAGGATCAGTCCGGCGCCAAAGGCCCGCACCATCGTCATCGACCTGCCGGGAACCGGCCAGGCGGCGGTGAACCTGGTCAAGCCTGGCATCGCGCGCGGCGACCCCGACTACTACCCGGGCCTGGTGGCCAACTCGATTCTCGGCGGCGGCTATTCCTCGCGGCTGAACCTGGAGATCCGCGTCAAGCGCGGGCTCTCCTACGGCGCTTCGTCGAACCTGTCAGCCAACCGCACTACCGGCTCGTTCCGCGCCGCGGCCCAGACCAAGAACGAGTCCGCACCGCAGGTGCTCAACCTGATCGACGAGCAGATCAAGGCGATGGAAGCGACCCCGCCCACCGCCGACGAACTGAAGGCGCGGCAGTCGACCCTGGTCGGCAGCTATGGCCGCCGGCTGGCGACCACCGAAGGGCTGGCCGGCATCCTGGGCGGCCTGGCGCTTTACGGCGTGCCGCTGGACGAGGTGACCCGCTACACCGCCAAGGTCGAGGCGGTGACGCCGGCCCAGGTGCAGGCCTTCGCGACCCGGGTGATGGACCCGGCGGGCGCCAGCGTGATCATCGCCGGCGACGCCAAGAGCTTCGCGGCGGCGCTGAAGGGCAGGCGGCCTGAGGTCGAGGTGATCCCGGTGGACAAGCTCGACCTGGATTCACCGACCTTGGTGTCGGGCAAGTAGCGCGGCTCAGGCGGCGCGCGTTGTCCAGCGGGTGAGGTCGCGTTCGCGGCCCATCAGAGCCAGGCCCGAGGCGATGGATTCCAGCTCGGCGCCGGTCTCGATCCGGCTCGAGTCGAAGCGGCGGTGGAAGATCGCGCGGACGGCGGGCACCAGGGACGAGCCGCCGGTGAGGAAGATACGGTCGACCTGGCCGGGCCCCAGATTGGCGTCGGCCAGGGCCTCGTCGACGGCGGTCTCGATGCGGGCCAATTCAGGGGCGATCCAGCCTTCGAAGGTCGCGCGCCTGACCCCGCCCGTCAGCGAGATCGAGCCGGCCTCGAAGCGGAACTCGGCGGCGTCTTCGGCGGAGAGCGCCTCCTTCAGACGGCTGATCGCGCGGTAGAGCTGGTAGCCGTAGTTTTCGTCGAGCGTTTCCACGAGGCGGCGGATCTTCTCAGGCTCAACGGCCTCGCGGACCAGGGCGCGAATCTCGCGCATGTCGCGGCTGGCGCGCATCAGGGCCAGCTGATCCCAGCGGGCGAAGGCGGAGTAGTAGCGGTTGGGGATCGGCAGGGTTTTGCCGAAGCTGGAATAGCTGGAGCCCTTGCCGAGCGCTGGCGAGACCAGGTTGTCGATGATCCGGTAGTCGAAGGCGTCGCCCGCCACGCCGACCCCGGAACGGCCGAGCGGGATCGCCCTGATCTCGCCCGCATGCCGCTCGAAGCGGATGATCGAGAAGTCCGAGGTCCCGCCGCCGAAGTCGCCGACCAGCACGGTGGCGTCATGGTCCAGCTCGCGAGCGAAGAAGAACGCCGCGCCGACCGGCTCATAGGCATAGAGAATCTCGGAGAAGCCCATCCGCTCGAAGGCGGTCTCGTAGCGGCCAAGCGCGGTCGCCTCATTGGGCGCAGCGCCTGCGAAGGTAACCGGACGACCGACGATCACCCGGCTCGGCAACTCGGCCATGCCGGCGTCGGCGTAGGCCCGCAGCTTTAGCAGGAAGGTCGAGAGCAGGTCCTCGAACTGGAAGCGGCGGCCCAGCACCTGGGTCTCGGTGAAGTTGTCACTGGCCGCGAACGATTTGAACGACTGGATGAAGCGGGTCTCGGCCGGGTCTTCCACGTAGGCCTCGATGGCCCAGGGTCCGGCAGCGATGGTGCGGTCGTTCGGCTTGTCGCCCGCGTGGAACGACAGGCAGGAGCGGAAGGCGAAGAGCTCACCCTCAGGTGCGGGGAACTTCACGAGGTGCGCCGGCCCGGTCGCGTCGGCCAGCGCCACGACCGTGTTGGTCGTGCCGAAGTCGATGCCCAAACACAAAGAGGGGGGGCTCAAAGGCGACTTCATTTCACGCTCCAATCGGGGGGACGAAAACCGCCCGCCCGAATGGCGCGCGACCTAACTCAGAAGGCGACGGGCCATCCGCATCAGCTCTCGGTCTCCGTAAGCTGGCGCTCGTAGGCGCAGACGGTTGCCATCTGCAGGATTTTGGAGACTGAGGCGGAGAGCGGGCAGATCTGCACGGCCTTATCGAGACCGAGCAGGATCGGGCCGATCACCGTGGCGCCGCCCAGCGACTGGATCAGCTGGGTGGAGATCGCCGCCGAGTGAATGGCCGGCATGATCAGCACATTGGCCGGGCCGGTCAGGCGCATGAACGGGTAGTTGCCGCGCGCCTCAGGCTCCAGCGCCAGCTCCGGCGGCATCTCGCCCTCGTATTCGAAGTCGATGCCGTCCATCTCGTCCAGCGTGGCGACGGCCTCGCGCACCTTCTCCGAGCGCGTGCCCATCGGGTTGCCGAAGGTCGAGTAGCTCATGAAAGCCAACCGCGGGGTGTAACCCAGGGTGCGCACGGCGCGCGCCGCCTCCAGGGCGATCTCCACCAGGTCTTCGGCCTCGGGCATCTCGGTGACGGTGGTGTCGGCGATAAACAGGGTGCGGCCCTTGGCGAGCACCACGCTCATGCCGATGATCCGGCCGCCCGGCGCAGGATTGACCACGCGGAGCACCTCTTCCAGCACCTGGTCGAACGCCCGCGTGACGCCGGTGACCATGCCGTCGGCGTCGCCCAGCGCGACCATCGAGGCGGCAAAGGCGTTGCGGTCCTGGTTGATCAGCCGCTGCACGTCGCGGCGCAGGAAACCCTCGCGCTGCAGGCGGGCGTAGAGGTAGTCCACATACTCGGCGTTGCGGTGCGACAGCCGCGCATTGAGGATTTCCAGATTGGCCTCGGTTGGGTCGAGGCCGACCAGATGCATGTTCTCGTGCACCAGCTCTTCGCGGCCGATCAGGATCGCCGTGCCCAGGCCCGCGCCCTGGAAGGCGTAGGCGGCGCGGATCACACTGGGCTCCTCGCCCTCCGTGAAGACGATGCGCTTCTTGCGCGCCGACAGCACGGCGCCCTGCAGCTTTTGCAGGAAGGCCGCCGTCGGATCGAGCCGCTGCGCCAAGCTGGCGCGATAGGCGTCCATGTCCTCGATCGGCTTGCGCGCCACACCGGTGTCCATCGCCGCCTGGGCGATGAAGGGCGGGATGTAGGTGAGCAGGCGCGGGTCGAACGGCGTCGGGATGATGTACTGCGGCCCGAATTTCATCTGGGCGCCGTGGTAGGCGGCGGCCACCTCGTCCGGCACGTCCTCGCGGGCCAGCAGGGCCAGCGCATTAGCGCAGGCGATCTTCATTTCCATGTTCACGCGGCGCGCGCGCACGTCCAGCGCGCCACGGAAGATGTAGGGGAAGCCCAGGACGTTGTTGACCTGGTTGGGATAGTCGGACCGGCCGGTGGCGACGATGGCGTCGGGGCGGACGGCGTAGACCTCCTCCGGGGTGATCTCCGGGTCGGGATTGGCCATGGCGAAGATGATCGGCTTGTCGGCCATGGTCTTCACCAGGTCGCCGTCCAGCGCGCCCTTGGCGGAGAGGCCGATGAACACGTCGGCGCCTTTCAGCGCCTCGGCCAGGGTCCGGTGCGGGGTGTCGATCGCGTGGGCCGACTTCCACTGGTTCATGTCCTCGCCGCGGCCGCGCCACAAGACACCCTTGCGGTCGACGGCGATGACGTTGTTGGGCCGCACGCCCATGGCCTTGATCAGCTCCATGGTCGCGATGCCGGCGGCGCCCGGGCCGTTCAGCACCACCTTGACGGTCGCCAGATCGCGGCCGGTGATGTGGCAGGCGTTGATCAGGCCGGCGGCGCAGATGATCGCGGTGCCGTGCTGGTCGTCGTGGAACACCGGGATGTCGAGCAGCTCCTGCAACTCGGTCTCGATGCGGAAGCACTCGGGAGACTTGATGTCCTCCAGATTGATGCCGCCGAAGGTGATCCCGATGTTCTTGGCCACCGTGATGATCTCGTCGGGATCGGTGGCCAAGCACTCGATGTCGATGGCGTCGACGTCGGCGAAGCGCTTGAAGAGCACGCCCTTGCCTTCCATCACCGGCTTCGATGCGAGCGCGCCAAGATTACCGAGGCCGAGGATCGCGGTGCCGTTGGAGAACACCGCCACCAGATTGCCCTTGGACGTATATTCGTAGGCGTCGTCGGGGTTGGCGGCGATGGCCAGCACCGGCACGGCGACGCCCGGCGAATAGGCCAGACTAAGGTCCCGCTGGGTGTCCATGGGCTTGGTCGCGGCGATCGCGATCTTCCCAGGCGTCGGATACCTGTGGAAAGCCAGCGCTTCCTCGTCGGTAAAGGTGCGTTTCTCGGCGTCGCTCATGGCGGCGGCGGGTCCCCAAGTGGCGTCGGTTGCGATGAAAGGTCGAACGTACAGACCCGGGACCGCTGAAACAACCTCGGTCGAGCTTGGCCGTTGCTCGCTCAAAAGTGGTGGAGCCGGAACGTTCGCGCTCGGGGCTCGTTGGCGTTGGCTAAGGGGGCTAGGAACGGGAGCACTACAAATGCAGAAGACCCTCGCCTATGCGGCGCTCGCCGCGGCCCTCGCCATCGCCGGCCCCGCCCTCGCGCTGGCCCCGACGGCCAAACCCGCGGCGACCACCACCACCACGACGACGGCCGCCCCGGCGACCGCCACCCCTAGCGCGACGGTGACGACGACCACGGCCGCGCCCGAGGCTGCGCCCTCCGCCGCGCCGACCGCCTCGACCACCACGACGACGACGACAGCGGCCCCCGGCGCCACCGCAGCGGCGGGTGCGAACGCCTCAGCCAATGCCGGAGCCACCGCCGCCGTGATGAGTGGCATGTCGGTGAAGGACAACACCGGCGTCCTGATCGGTGAAGTGAAGGCCGTGAAGGGCGCCGTCGCCACCATCGCCATGGGCTCTGACACCTTCAACGTAGACACCGACAAGCTCGGTGTGAAGGACGGTGTGGCCTCGATCAACGCCAGCCAAGCCGAGATCAAGAAGATGCTGCCCGCCAAGAAGTAGCGGTCGCGCCCTTGGGGCGGGGGCCGACACGCTTCCGCTCGCAAGAGGCGGTTGACAAAGACGTTAGCCAAGACTTACGGTAAGTCATGACTAACGCAAAAGCCTTCGCCGCCCTAGCCGATCCGACCCGCCGGGAGGTGTTTGAACGCCTTTCGCGTAGGCCTTCGGCTGTGGGCGATCTGGCGAGCGACATGCCGGTCAGCCGGCCGGCCGTGTCGCAGCACCTGAAGGTGCTGAAGGAAGCCGGATTGGTGACCGATCGGGCAGACGGCACACGCCGAGTCTATCAGATCGACCCGCGGGGGCTCGGCCAGATCCGCGCCTGGCTAGACCAGTTCTGGGATGTCGCGCTCGAGGCCTTCAAGGCCGAGGTCGAGCGCCAAGCTGATGAGCAAAACGACAAGCCATGAGCCAGAACATAAAGCCCGCGCCGATCGTGAAGTCGTTCACCGTGCCGGCCAGTCCGGAGAAGGCGTTCGCCGTGTTCACCGACGGCCACGGCCACTGGTGGCCGAAGACCCACTCGGTCGGCGACTCGCCCCTGAAGCAGGCGGTGATCGAGCCTAACGCCGGTGGGCGCTGGTACGGGGCGCTGGAGGACGGGACCGAGGCCTTGTGGGGCGAGGTGCTAGCTTGGGAGCCGCCTGCCCGCGTCGTCCTGGCCTGGCGGCTCAACGGTCAGTTCAGCTACGACCCAAACCTGCTCACCGAGGTCGAGGTGCGCTTCACCGCTGAGGGCGAGGGCGTCACCCGGGTCGACTTCCAACATCGCGGCCTCGAGCGGCTCGGCGAGGGCGAGCCGGCCCTGCAGCTGCGCACCGGCATGGACACCGGCTGGGGCCTCATCCTGGACAGCTACGCGGCCGCGGTCCGCGGCTGAAACCCAACAGAGAGCGAAGGAGATTTCAAAATGACCCAGATCATCGTTCACGGCATTCCCGGCAGCCCCTACGTGCGCAAGCCCTTGCTGGTCTGCGAGGAAAAGGGCGTGTCCTACCGATTGGCGGCGATGGCGTTCGGCGACGGTGCGCACAAGCAGCCCGAGTATCTTGCGCTGAATCCGTTCGGCCGGATTCCCGCCATCGAGCACGGCGACTTCAGGCTCTACGAGTGCCAGGCCATCGCCCGCTACATCGACCGGGCGTTCGACGCACCCAGCCTGACACCGGCCGACCCCAAGGCCGCGGCGCGTATGGACCAGGTGATGAACATCGTCGACTGGTACGTGATGCCGTCGATCAGCTCGGGCATCGCCTTCAACCGGGTGATCAAGCCCAGGTTCGGCCTGCCGGTGGATGAAGCGGCGATCGCCAACGCCCTGCCCCTGGCCAGGACTTCCGTCGAGGCGCTGGAGGAGATCCTCGGCGGCCAGAGCTATTTCGCCGGGGACGCGGTGTCGTTGGCCGACCTGTTCGCGATCGGCCACCTCGATTTCCTGGCCCAGACCCCGGAGGGCGCCGACATGCTGGCCGGTTCGCCCCTGCTTGGCTGGCTTGAGCGCATGAAGTCCCGGCCCAGCGTGCAGAACACTGAGTGGGACCGGCTGTTGGAGACGGTGGCGGCTTAGGCTCCGCAGACCAGGCTTACCGCGGCCTCGGCGACGGCGGTGAGATCCGCGCGGGTTCCCCCCGTGCGTGCGCGGATAGCCAGGGTGTGCAGGGCGGCGGTCGCCATGGCGGCCGCGGCCTCCGCCGTGATCCCGGGCGCGAGCTGGTTGGCCGACCGCGCGAACCGCTCGCGGAACACCTCGTCCTCATCGGCCACGAAACGCGCGAGCAGGGCTCGGGCCTCCGGGTCGTCCACGGCCTGGGTGACCGCCGTTCCGATGATGAAACAACCGCGCGGGCCCGCATCGCCCGACACGTAGGCCTCGATCGCGCCGGCGAAGAGTGCGCGGAGCGCCTCGCGCAGCGGCCCGTCCCCACCCATCATCGCCTGCATAGCTGCCACCGCGCCGGTTCGGGTTCGCTCCAGCGCACGCATGTAGAGGGCATGCTTGTCTCCGAAGGCCGCATATAGGCTCGGTCGATTCAGTCCCGTGGCGGCGGCGATGTCGTCCAGCGACGCCGCTGAATAGCCGAGGTTCCAGAACACCGTCCGGGCCTTCTCGAGCACCTCGTCGGCGTCGAAGCTCCTCGGACGGCCGCGCGGCCGCGGCTCTTTCTGTACCATTTCGCAAAGAATCCTTGACGGCGCGGGTCTCTCGGGTGCTATTTTATGCGGACCGGTATGTATATCAACAACGGAGCCTGACCATGGACATTTTCTTTTCACCCCTCGCGTGCTCGATGGCCAGCCGGATCGTGATCTATGAGGCCGGCGGCGAGGCCAACTTCCGGCGCGTGGACACCAAGGCCGGACGCACCGCCGACGGAGCGGACTACACCAAGATCAATCCCAAGGGCCTGGTTCCCGCCCTGCGTACCGACGACGGCGATGTGCTGACCGAGAACGCGGCGATCCTGCAGTACCTTGGCGAGCGGTTTCCGCAGTCCGGCCTCGCGCCGACCGGCTTCGATCGCCATCTGGTCCAGCAGTGGCTGAGTTTCATCGGGACCGAGTTGCACACGGGCGTCTTCCACCCCTTGTTCGTTCCGACCGCGCCGGCCGAGGCCAAGGCGTTTGCGCGTGAAGAGGCGGTCAAGCGCTTCGGCCATCTCAATGACCACCTCGACGGCCGCGACTGGCTGCTCGACCGCTTCACCGTCGCCGACGCCTACCTGGCGGTGGTGCTTAACTGGGCGCGGTTCGTGAACCTCGATCTTGCGCCTTATGCCAACGTCAGCGGCTTCCTCGACCGCGCCCGCGCCCGCCCGAGCATCGCCCGGGCGATGGGCGAGGAGCTGGCGCTCTTCCAGGCGGCATGATCCGGACCCCAACGGGCTTTGTCGGTTGACCCGGCGGGCGGGCTCGCGAGACTAGCGCCTCGCTTGACGCCCGCCGGAGAGACCGTCCTGTCCAACGCCCCGATCCGGATCGCCATCGCCGGCGCCCTTGGCTACATGGGCCGCGCGGTGGCCTCGGCCGTCGAGGCCAATCCCGCGCTGGCGATCACCGCGCGGTTCGATCGGCCGGATGTCACGGCCGAGGGCCTAGTCAGCCAGGACGCCGCGCTCGGCGCCTGTGACGCGGTCATCGACTTCACCACGCCGGCGGCGTCGGTAGCCCTGGCCCAGGTGGCGGCTGGACGAGGCGGCCCGGCCCTGGTGATCGGGTCCACAGGCCTCGACGCAGGCCAATTGGCGGAGATCAAGGCTGCGTCGTCCAAGGTGGCCATCGTCCAGACCTTCAACTTCTCGCTGGGCGTCAGCCTGATGGCCGGCCTGGTGAAGCAGGTCTCCAAGGTGTTGGGGCCGGAGGCCTACGACATCGAGATCTTCGAGGCGCACCACCGACGCAAGGTCGACGCGCCCTCGGGCACGGCCCTGATGCTGGGCGAGGCCGCGGCCAAAGGCCGGGGCGTCTCCTTGTCCAACGCCGGGCGCCGTGCCCGCGACGGCATCACTGGCGCGCGGCCTGTGGGCGAGATCGGCTTTTCGGTGATGCGGGCCGGCGGCATCGTCGGCGAGCACAGCGTCAGCTTCGCCGCCGAGGACGAAATCCTGACCTTAAGCCACTCGGCGCGCGACCGCAGCCTGTTCGCCCGCGGCGCGGTGGTCGCCGCGGCCTGGGTCGCGGGCAAGCCCCCCGGGCTCTACGACATGCAGGACGTGCTGGGCTTCTCCGGGAGAGGCTGAGATGGACGAGTTGATAGGCCGCGACGCCACCGAGCAGATCGCGGCGCTGAACTCCGGCAAGGTGTCCGCCGTCGAGCTGCTGAAGGCCCAGCTGGCCCGGCACGAACAGACCCACGAGGCGCTGAACGCCGTCGTCGCTGTCGATCTCGAGCGGGCCATGGCGCGGGCCAAGGCGATCGATGAGTTGCGGGCCAAGGGCGAAAACCTCGGCCTGCTGGCCGGCCTGCCGATGACGATGAAGGACACCTTCGACGTGGTGGGCATGCCGGCCTCGTCGGGCCTGGCGGCTTTGAAGCGGCGGCAGGCCGAGGACGCCTCGGCGGTGAAGCATGTCCGCGCCGAGGGCGGGGTGATCTGGGGCAAGACCAACACCCCGGTGATGGCCGGCGACTGGCAAACCTTCAATGCCCTCTACGGGACCACCAACAATCCCTGGGACCTGAAGCGGACGCCCGGCGGCTCGTCGGGCGGAGCCGCGGCAGCCCTCGCGGCGGGCGTGACGATGCTGGAGGTGGGCTCCGACATCGGCGGCAGCTTGCGCATCCCGGCGAGCTTCTGCGGGGTGTATAGCCACAAGCCGACCTGGGGCCTGGTCGACCAGCACGGCCACGTGCCGCCGACGCCGGGGTCCTGGAGCGAGCGGGACCTCAACGTGGTGGGGCCAATGGCCCGCTCGGCGCGGGACCTACGGCTGCTGCTGGCGGTGCTCGAGGAGGGGCCGATCGCCGCCAAGGCGCCGCCGGCAAACCTGAAGACCGCGAAGATCGCGCTGTGGCTCGACGAGCCCAGCTTCCCGCTCGACCCCGAGGTCCGTACGGTGATCGAGCGCCTGGCCGCGGACCTCGCCGTGGCCGGCGCCGAGGTGACCACGATCGCCTCGCCGGTCCACGCGCCGACCCTGATGGGCGCCTACCAGACCCTGCTGGGCGGTGTGCTGAGCGAGGACATGCCGCCCGGCATGATCCGCAACATGGAGCGCATGCGCGGCTGGGCCCGGTGGCAGATGAGCCGCGGCGCCGCGCCCACTTCTACCGCCGCCATGACGCTGGCCTACACGAACTCCCACCGCGAGTGGATGGCCGCCGACGCGGTGCGTAACCGCTTGCGCCGCGAGATCGCCGGCCTGTTCGACCGCTACGACGCGATCCTGGCGCCGATCACCCCGGTGGCTGCCTTTCCCCACGACCATCGCGCCTTCGGCCGACGCCGGCTCACGATGTCGAATGGCCAGGCGATCGCCTATCCCTCGATGCTGAACTGGATTTCGCTGGCGACTGCCCTGCACCTGCCCTCCACCGCGATCCCGGTCGGGCCCACCGCGTCGGGCCTGCCGGTTGGCGCCCAGCTGATCGGGCCGCTGCATGGGGACTCCCGGACCATCGCGCTGGCCCAAGCCATCGAGGCAGACATCCGCGGCTTCACAGCGCCGGACCTGGCCTTCTAGGGCGCGCGGTCGCTCGCCAGCCGCGCATAGAGTTGCTGGTCCCAGTACCGGTCCTTCCAGAACCCGTAGTCGCGCAGGGTTCCCTCCAGGCGAAAACCGCACCGTTGCAGCAACGCCGACGAGGCGACGTTGCCGGGCGTCACCAGGGCCTCGAGACGGTGCAGGTCCATCGCGCCATGCGCGTGAGCGACGATCGCCGGAAGCACCTCCGCCATCACGCCCCGCCGCCAGCGCGGGCGGACGATGTTGTAGGACACCTCTCCCCGCGATCCTCGTTCGAGCTCCTGCACGTTGATCCCCGCCGTGCCCACCAGATCCCCGTCGGCGTCGCGCAACGCCCACCATTCGCCGCCAGTCAGGATGAGTCCCGTGGCCCAGGCGATTATGGCGTCAGCGCCAGCCAGGTCCTCCAGCGGCTCGATGTCCATGAACTCAACGGTCGCCGGGTCCGAGAGATGGCTGAAGAGCTCATGCCGATCGTCGGCGGCAATCGGCGTCAGCCGGAAGTTCGCCGTCGCCAGGGCGCTCACGGCTTATCGGGGGTTGGCGAGATGCGGGCCCAGGCCGCGTCGACGGCTTTCTGCACGTCTTCGCCCACGCCGCGGCGCATCAGCGACAGGCCCTCTAGCTCCAGCTTGTCGCTGCGCAGCACCCGCGGCTGCGCTGAGTAGCCCAGCAGGTAGACGGCGGTGTCGGTCTTGGTCTGACCGTCCTCCATGAAGACGGTAGTGACGCCGATGGGGACGCGGCCCTGCTCGGCCTTGGACTTGCGGGCGCGGCGGGCCTTGTCGAGGCCGCCTTCCAGCCAGCCGGCCTCGATGCGCGGATTGCCGGTGGTTTGCACGGCGTCGCCGCGGATCTCACTCGGGAAGGTCAGCGCCTGAGTCTGGATCACCTGCTCAGGATGGACCGAGGCCAGGCGGACGCGGTCGCCGGTCTTGTCCGGCTCGCCGGTCATCAGAAAGCTTGGCTTCACCGCCCCGGCCTTGACCTCGGCCTGATGCTCGCGCTCGGCGGCGGCGTGTTCCTTCTCGGCCTGGCTGCGCTCGCGGTGGCTGTCCCAATAGCCCAGGGCGGCGATCACCACGGCGAGGATACCGACAAGTTCGGCCAGCGACAGCCAGCGGAAGGGCAGGCGTTTCTTCGATTTCGAGGACGGTTCATTGGCCATCGACGGGTCCCCGCTAACGCCCGGTCGAGCCGAACCCGCCGGAGCCGCGGGCGGTCTCGTCGAGACTGTCGACCTCGGTCCAGGCGGCCTGGACGACGGGGGCGACGATCAGCTGGGCGATACGTTCGCCGCGGCGGATGACGAAGTCTTCCTCGCCAAGATTGATCAGGATCACCTTCACCTCGCCGCGATAGTCGGCGTCGATGGTGCCGGGCGAGTTCAGGCAGGTGATCCCGTGCTTGGCGGCGAGGCCCGAGCGCGGCCGCACCTGGCCCTCGAAGCCCGGCGGCAGGGCGAAGGCCAGGCCCGTCGGGATCGGATGACGAGAGCCGGGGCGCAAGGTGAAGGGCTCGTCCTCCGGCACCGCGGCGCGCAGGTCCATTCCGGCGGCCTGGGCGGTCTCGTAGGCGGGCAGCGGCAGGCCGTCTGCGTGCGGCAGGCGGACGATGGGAACAGCCGGTTTCTGATAGGAGGTCACGGGCGGGCTGGCTCTCAGTTGAAGGCGGCGGCGATGCGGGTCGCCAGGCGGCGCGCCACCTCGCCCTTGGCCATCCGCTCCCATCGCTCGATTCCGCCCTCGCTGACGATGGCTACGGCGTTGTCGTCGCCGCCCATGGTCCCGGCCACGCTGACGTCATTGGCGACGATCCAGTCGCAGCCCTTCTTGGCAAGCTTGGCCTTGGCGTTGGCGTCGAGGTCGTTGGTCTCGGCGGCGAAGCCTACCACCAAGCGTGGGCGCTTGGCATGTATCGACAGGGTAGCGAGGATGTCGGGGTTTTCGACGAGGGCGATGGGCTCGGGCGCGGCCGAGCCCTTCTTGATCTTCTTGTCGCCGGCGCTGGTCGGGCGCCAGTCGGCGACCGCCGCGACGCAGACGGCGATGTCGGCGGGCAGGGCGGCTTCGCAGGCCGCCAGCATTTCGCGGGCGCTCTCCACGTCGACGCGTTTCACCCCGGGCGGGGCGGGCAGGGCGGTAGGGCCGCTGACCAGGGTCACGTCGGCGCCCAGGGCGGCGAGCGCGCTGGCGATGGCGTAGCCCTGCTTGCCGGAGGATCGGTTGGTCAACATCCGCACCGGGTCGATGGCCTCAGCCGTCGGTCCGGCGGTAACGATGGCCCGTTTGCCGGCGAGCGCCCCGCCGGCCCCCAGCATCGCCATGATCGCCGCGAAGATCGCCGGCGGCTCAGCCATGCGGCCGGGACCGAACTCGCCGCAGGCCATGGCGCCCTCGTCGGGTCCGATGAAACTGACGCCATCGGCCTTTAGCGTCGCCAGGTTCCGCTGGGTGGCGGCGTGCTGCCACATCCGTACGTTCATCGCCGGCGCCATCAGCACCGGCTTGTCGGTGGCGAGCAGGGTGGTGGAGGCGAGGTCGTTGGCCAGGCCCGTGGCGGCCTTGGCCATCAGATCGGCGGTGGCCGGCGCGACCACGACCAGGTCGGCCGAGCGGGAGAGCTCGATGTGGCCCATCTCGGCTTCGTCGGTCAGGGAGAAGAGTTGGGTATAGACCTTGTCCTCAGCCAGGGCCGACAGGGACAACGGGGTGACGAATTGTGCGCCGGCCTGGGTGAGGATCGGGCGCACGCCGACGCCGGCCTTGCGCAGCAGGCGGGTCAGTTCAAGGCTCTTGTAGGCCGCGATGCCGCCGCCCACGATCAGGAGAACCCGCTTTTCATTCAAGGTGTTTGGCAAGGCGTTCGCCCCTCATCCGCCGAGCGTCAGGCTTATGCCAGATGGGGGTTTACGACAAATCTCGCAATTTGGACTCGACAACGCCGTTTACTTGTTCTTTCTTTGTTCCAAGCTATGCTGGTCAGGGAGATAAAGCGATGGCTGGGTTCAAGACGGCGCTGACGGTTGCGCTGAGTGTTTCGGCGCTGGCGCTGCTCAGTGCCTGCGACAATGGCCCCTCGGCGGTGAAACAGACCGCGGCGGGCTCGCAGATGGCCACGGCCCAGGCGCCGGAGCGGTCGTCCAACTCGGGCGGCTCCGGGGGCTCCTTTGACGAGCCGAGGGTCGACCACCGCAAGGACGTCGTGGCGGCGGCCGACGACGGCAAACCGATGTGGGCGCCCAGCCGGCGGTTCTCCGCCCAGGAGGGCGCGGAGAAGCAGTTCGAGCGCGACGGTGCGGCTTTCGACAGCAAGACGCTCGATCAGTTCGTGAAGAAGGCGCACGCCTTCGTGGGCCATCCGCCGAAGGGCAGGCTGACGCTGACCCGCAAGAACGGCGACACGCTGTTCTACGACCCCAAGGGCAATGTCTTCGCGGTCGCCAGCAAGGAAGGCGCGCCGCGGGCCATGTTCAAGCCGGACGACGGCATGGCCTATTGGGAAAAGCAGAAGGATCGGGAGTCGAAGCAGGCCTCCAGTAGCCGCCGCTCCCGCGACGACCAGGGCTAGGATCAGGCATGCCCGACGAAAAGCATATCCTGCGCACCGGTCAGACCGACTGGTCGCAGGTCTGGCGCGGCCGTCATCCGTTCAATCCTGATTCCGAGATGCGGATGGTCCAGCTCGGCGCGCCGACCGGCATGAAGCGGATCGGAGTCAACCTGATCCGCATCCCGCCGGGTAAGGAGAGCTTCATCCCCCATGCCCATTCGATCTCGGAGGAGTTCGTCTTCATTCTCGAAGGTTCCGGCGAGATGGTGCTGGACGGGGTCGGCCATCGGGTCGAGCCGGGAGACTTCGTGGGCTTCCCCATCGACGGGGTGGTGCACTCGCTGAAGTCGAAGGGCCCCGGCGATCTGGTCTACCTGACGGCCGGCAACCAAGATCCCGTGGAGATCGCCGACATGCCGACCATCGGCAAGACCACGGTCTTCCGGCAGGGGCGGATGGAGCTGATGGGCGAGGACGGCGTGGAGCGGCTCACCGGGCAAGAGTGGATGGCCCGGACGCGGATCGAAGACTGACCCGGATCGAGGACTAGCGCAGCCAGGCCGCGAGCAGGAAGGCAAAGCCGGCGGCGAGCGTGCCGAGCGCGAACCACAGCAGGCGCGAGCGGGCCGGCGGCGGCTCGCCGATCACGATAGGCGCCGAACCGGGTGGATTCTCGATCAGTTTTGCAAGGTTGCGGAGCGCCGTCGCCGCCTCCTCCCCGAACCGTTGGATGCGGGCGATGGGCGACAGCTCCCGCGCCATCCAGCGGCGCACCACCGGATCGGCGGCGGTCCAGATGTCGTGGTCGGGCTGAATGCGGCGCGCCACGCCCTCGACCATGGTCATGGTCTTCTGCAGCAGCACCAGCTCCGGGCGCAGGTGCATGTCGTAGAGGGCGGTAATCTCGAAGAGCTGCATCAGCACGCGGCTCATCGGTACTTCGCTGGCCTTGCGCCCGAACACCGGCTCGCCGACCGCGCGCAGGGCCTGGGCGAAGGCCTGGACGCTGTGGTGGGCCGGCACATAGCCCGCGTTGAAGTGGGTCTTGGCGACGCCCTCGTAGTCCTTGTTGAGGAACCCCCAGAGGATCTCCGCCAGGTAGCGGCGCTCCGCAGGGCCGATCCGGCCGATGATCCCGAAGTCTACGGCGGTCAGCCGGTCCGGCGCGGCGACGAACAGGTTCCCCTCGTGCAGGTCGGCGTGGAACACCCCGTGGTCGAGGGCCTGGGACAGGAAGGCGCGGATCAGGTTGTCGGCCGTGGCCTGCGGGTCGAGGCCGGGCTGGCTGAGGGCTTGCGGATCGGAGAGCGGCCAGCCGTGCGCCCATTCCAGGGTCAGGACGCGCTTGCCGACGCCCTCCCAGACGATGGCGGGGGCCGACATGTAGCCATCCAGCGCCATCACCTCACGCAGCTCGTCCGCGCCCGCCGCCTCCAGGCGCAGGTCCAACTCCAGCATCGTCGAGCGGACCACGGTCTCGGCGAAGGCCCTCGGCTCCAGCCGGCGGGCGGGCGCGATCCAGCGGTCGATCAGGCGCGCGGCCAGCAGCAGGCTCTCGGCGTCGTCGGCGACCCGGCGCTCGATGCCCGGGCGCAGCACCTTCACCGCCACCTTTCGCCCGTCCAACAGGGTGGCCTCATGAGCCTGGGCCAGGGAGGCCGAGCCCAGGGGCTCGCCGAACTCGGCGTAGAGGCTCTCGACCGTGCGGCCCAGACCGCGCTCGATCTCGGCGCGGGCGATCGCCGTTGGGAAGGGCGGCAGGCGATCCTTCAGGCGCGACAGGTCCTCGGCGAACTCGCGGCCGAAGAAGTCACCGCGGGTGGATAGCAGTTGGCCGAGCTTGGTCGCCACCGGCCCCATGCCCTCCAGCGATCGGGCCAGACGCTCACCCGGGCGGCCACTGCGGGCGCCCCGGCCGGCAAAAAGCCGAAGCGCGCCAGCGACGCCGCGGACCGAGGACGGATAGACATGATCGAGCTCGCGCGGCAGGAGAGCGTCGTTGCGGACCAGCGCCCAGACCGCCGCGGTCATGCGGCCGAACGCCCGCAACGCGCCCATGCCCCTAGATCGCCCGCCCAGAATGCAGGGCCGCCACGCCACCGGTGAAGTTGGTGTATTCGACCTTGCTGAACCCGGCCTCGCCGATCATGGCGGCGAACTTCCGCTGGTCGGGGAAGCGGCGGATGCTCTCCACCAGGTACTGGTAGGCGTCGCGGTCGCCACCGACCCGCGCTCCGATCTCAGGGATCACCTTAAAGGAATAGGCGTCGTAAGCGTGTCGCAGGGCCTCGGTGACCGGCCGCGAGAATTCCAGGCACAGGAAGCGGCCGCCGGGCTTCAGCACGCGGCGGGCTTCGCGCAGGGCGGCGGGGATGTCGGTGACGTTGCGGATGCCAAAGGAGATCACATAGGCCTCTGCGCTGGCGTCAGGCAGCGGCAGGGCCTGCGCGTCGCCGACGGCCCAGGCGATCTCCGGCTCGGAGCCCTTCTCGCGGCCGGCGGCGATCATCTCGGCATTGTAGTCGACGACGAAGACACGGGGGTCATCGCCGCCCCGTCGCAGCTGCGCGCGCCGCGCCATCCGGGCGAAGCGGCGGGCCATGTCGCCGGTGCCGCCGGCCACGTCGATGATCGTCTCGCCGGGCTGCGGGTTCAACCGCGCGGCGACGGCGTCCTTCCACAACCGGTGCACGCCCCCGCTCATCAGGTCGTTCATCAGGTCGTAGCGGCGGGCGACGCGGTCGAAGACCCCTCGCACCAGGCCGGGCTTCTCACTCGAGTCGACGTCGCGGAAGCCGAAGGTGGCGGCGGGTCCGGTCATGGGCGCCGTCTTAACCTCCGGCCCGCCCTGCTCCAAGGGGCTTGGCGTCCGGTGCCCGGCATGCCAAGCCGGGCCATGCCCGAACTTCCCGAGGTCGAGACGGTGCGAGGCGGCCTTGCGCCCGTGCTGGAGGGCCACCGGCTGGCCCGCGTGGAGGCCCGCCGTCCCGACCTGCGCTTCCCCCTGCCGGCCGGCTTCGTCCAGACCCTGACCGGAGCCACGGTCACCAAACTCTCACGTCGAGCGAAGTACCTGCTGGCCACGCTGGACCGCGAGGACACGCTGGTGATGCACCTCGGCATGAGCGGCCGTTTCGAGATCATCAAACCGCAGCAAGAGGGGCCGGACGGGACGCAGCGGCCGGGCGAGTTCCACTACACGCCCGATCCGGATCCCAAGCACGCCCACATCGTCTTCGAGACCGAGGCCGGGGCGCGGGTGACCTATTATGACCCTCGCCGGTTCGGCTACATGTCGCTGATCAATACCGCGACCCTGCACCTGCACCCATGGTTCGCGGGCCTCGGCCCCGAGCCGCTGTCCGACGACTTCAACGCCGAGCGCCTGAAGACCGCCTTCGCCGGGCGCAAACAGGGGCCCAAGACCTTGCTCCTCGATCAGCGGATCGTCGCCGGCCTGGGCAATATCTATGTCTGCGAGGCCCTGCACCGGGCGCGCATCTCGCCGTTCAAGCCGGCGGGCGGAATCTCCAGGCCGCGTCTGGAAAAGCTGGTCGCCGATATCCGCGACATCCTGACCGAGGCGATCGCCGCGGGCGGCTCGACGCTTCGCGACTTCGCCCAGACCGATGGCGCGCTGGGCTATTTCCAGCACAGCTTTCGCGCCTACGACCACGAGGGCCGGCCATGCCCGAACCAGGGCTGCGCGGGGGTGATCGCGCGCAAGGTGCAGGCCGGCCGCTCGACCTTCTATTGCCCCACTTGCCAGAAATGAATTGTCCATGAGGCCGATCTGGAAGCGAGCCTTCGCGGGCCTGGCGGCGGCGCTTTCGCTGGTCGGCGCCGCCCAGGCGCGGCCGCCGATGTGGGTGATCCGGGACCGCGACTCCGAGATGGTGCTGTTCGGCTCGGTGCACATCCTGCCGCGCACCCTGAACTGGGCGCCGCCGGAGCTGACCCAGGCCCTGGCCGCGGCCGACGACCTGTGGTTCGAGCTGCCGATCGATGCGGCCAGCGAAGCCGATACCGGCCAGCTCGCGCTGAAGGCCGGCGTCCTGCCGCCTGACCAGTCGCTGTTCAAGCTGCTGCCGCCCAAGGACGCCGAGCAGATGAGCCGGGTGGCGGCCGCCTACAATGTCTCACCGGCCTTGCTCGACCGGCTGCAGCCGTGGCTGGCGGAGATCTCGCTGGCCGGCGCCGCCTACCGCTTGGCCGACGCCGACGCGGCCTCCGGCGTGGAGAAGACCATTTCGGGCATGGCCACGGCCACGGCCCAGCGCCACGCCTTCGAGACCCCGGCCGAGCAGATCCAGATGCTGTCGGCCGGGACCATGGCCGAGCAGATCGCCTCCCTGCGCGAGACCATGCAGGAGATGGAGGACAAGCCCGACGAGTTTAAGGTGCTGGTGAAGGCTTGGGTCGATGGCGACATCACCACCCTGGACCACGAGGCGCTGGATCCAGTCCGCAAGGCCTCGGCCGGCCTCTACCGCCGCCTGGTCAGCGACCGCAACGCCCGCTGGGCCAAGGTGCTGGACGCGCGGCTGAAAGGCCACGGCCGCACCGTGGTGGTGGTCGGCGTCGGCCACCTGCTCGGCCCGGACGGCGTGCCCGCCAAGCTGCGCGCCCTTGGCTATTCCGTCACCGGGCCTTAAGCGCTGGCGAAGACCTTTCGATGGAGCCTTAGATGACCCTGAAGACCCTGATCGTGGAGCGCCACGCGGCCGTCACCCTGATCCGGCTCAACCGGCCCGAGGCGCTGAACGCCCTGAACGGCGAGCTGCTGGGCGAGCTTTGCGGCGTGCTGGACGAGGCGGAGGCCGACGACGCCGTCCACTGCCTGGTGCTGACCGGCTCCGAGCGGGCCTTCGCGGCCGGCGCAGACATCAAGGAGATGTCGGACAAGTCCTACGCCCAGATGTTCGCCACCGATTTCTTCGGCCCCGCTGCGCGGCGGATCGAGCAGTTCCGCAAGCCGATCATCGCCGCGGTCGCCGGCTATGCCCTGGGCGGCGGTTGCGAGCTGGCCATGCTCTGTGACTTCATCATCGCCGCCGAGACCGCCAAGTTCGGCCAGCCGGAGATCAATCTGGGCGTCATGCCGGGCATCGGCGGCACCCAGCGGCTCACCCGCTTCGTGGGCAAGTCCAAGGCCATGGACATGATCCTGACCGCCCGGATGATGGACGCCGCCGAGGCCGAGCGCGCGGGCCTGGTGTCCCGCGTCGTCGCGGCCGACAAGCTGATCGAGGACGCACTGGCCACCGCAGCTAAGATCGCCGGCCAGTCGCCGCTGGCGGTCATGATGAACAAGGAATTGGTGAACGCCGCCTATGAGACCACGCTGTCGACCGGCGTGGCCATGGAACGGCGCCTGTTCCACTCGCTGTTCGCCCTCGACGACCAGAAGGAAGGCATGGCGGCCTTCGTCGAGAAGCGCCCGGCCAAGTTCACGGGTAGGTAGCTGGGCCAAATGCCGCGCGGAAACAGGCCGCGGAGCTCGCGCTGGATTCATGCCGCTGTCGCATTGACCCGCGCGCCCGTGTCCCGTATATCCGCGCCTCCGATTTTCACCGCCCGGTTCGCCGGGCGTATCCGTTTGAGAGCTCTCCACGTATGGCCAATACGCCCGGTTCCAAAAAGGCGGTCCGCAAGATCGCCCGCCGCACCGAAGTTAACACCGCCCGCCGTTCGCGCGTGCGCACCTTCCTTCGCAAGTTCGACGAAGCCCTGACCTCGGGCGACGCGGCCGCGGCCAAGGACGCTTTCGTCAAGGCTCAGTCCGAGCTTATGCGCGCCGTGACCAAGGGCGTGGTTCACAAGAACACCGGCTCGCGGAAGGTCTCTCGCCTGGCCGCTCAGCTGAAGAAAATGGCGACGGCCTAGGCCGTCGTTCAGGCGGGGTTCGAAACCCCGCCTCTCCCATCGGAATTGAACAGCCAGACGGCGCCCGAAACGGCGCCGTTTTTCGTCGTGTCCGGAGCAATCTATGTTGCGCGGAAGTGCGACCAAACTTCTCAGCGCACGGAGCGGAAATCGGCGTTTCCCTTTGGCCAAAAAGGGCTCGTCACGAGTCAACGAAAATAACAGTTGGCTCAAAAAAGAATCACCGTTGACCGGTCCCGGCCCCCGACTACTGTCGGCATTCCAACAGGCGTCTTCAATCTGATCCCGGATCGAAACGGGGCGCCGGCGGAGTGCATGCACTCGCCGGATAAGAGCTTGTTTGTGTTGAGAAAAGGCGCGGTCGATGCTTGGGGCTATGACCGTGACGCGGGCAGGACGGGGTATCCAAAAATGATGAGCGGGGGGGCGGCGGGAGCCATGGCGAGCGCACCGGCCGGTATCGTGTGGACCAAGACGTGTCAGGTCCTGAAACGCGAGCTGGGTGAAGCTACGTTTGGCTCCTGGCTCGGCCAGGCGGCGCTGCGTGAAACCGGTGAAGAGGTGTGCCTTGTGGCCGCCACCGGCGTCGCGCGCGACTGGATCCGCCGGCACGCCTGGCGGCGGATCGGCGAGTTGTGGGCGCAGCACGATCCGCTGGGCCGCAGACTCGATTTGAAATCACGCATGGAATTCGATTCCGAGGGCCTCGTGGCGCAAAGCGAACCCGTGTCGGCGGAGCCTTCGATGCAAACCTCGGCGGCTGCGTCGGCGGTGTTCGAGGTCGAGGTCGAGGCTGAGGCGGTTCCCGTGGTCGCGCGTCATGGCCGACTGCTGGGCCTGCAGGACCGCTTTTCGTTCGACAGTTTCGTCGCCGGTCCGTCCAACGAGTTCGCCTTTGCGGTGGCGCGTCGCGTTGCGGCGTGGTCGGACGGCCACTTCAATCCGGTAGTGTTCCACGGCCCCTATGGATTCGGGAAGACCCACCTCTTGAACGCGCTCGCCTGGGAGGCAATGCGCGCCGAGCCCACCAAGCGCGTGGTCTATCTGAGCGCTGAGAAATTCACCTCGACCTTCGTCAAGGCCCTGCAGGACAAGCAGACGGCGGCGTTCAAGGACGAGCTGCGCAACGCCGACCTGCTGCTGATCGACGATGTGCACTTCGTGGCCGGCAAGACTTCGACGCAGGAAGAACTGTTCCACACCTTGATCGCGCTCGTCGAAGACGGCCGCCGCGTGGTGATGACCGCCGACCGCTCGCCCAACGAGCTGTCGGAGATGGAGCCGCGCCTGCGCTCGCACCTGCAGGCCGGGCTGGTCTGCGGCATCGAGCCGGCCGACCGGACGCTTCGCCTGGGCATCCTGGAGCGCAAACTGCAGACCCTGGCGCAGCAGGGCAAGTTCCTGCCGTCCGCCAAGCCCGAGGTGATGCAGTTCCTGGCCGATCGGTTCACCGACAGCGTCCGCGAGCTGGAAGGCGCCCTGAACACGCTGGTGGCCCGGGTCGGTGGCGATGTGGCGCGGCTGGGCCTGGACGAGGCCCAGACGATCCTTCGCCCGCACCTGTCGGTGAATGAGCGCAAGGTGACGGTGGATCAGATCCAGAAGGTCGTCTCCGAGCACTACAGCCTGAAACAAGCCGACCTGATCTCCGAGCGCCGCGCGCGCGCGGTGGCCCGGCCGCGCCAGGTGGCCATGTGGCTGGCCAAGCAGATCACCACGCGGTCGCTGCCCGACATCGGCCGCCGGTTCGGCGGGCGCGACCACACCACGGTCCTGCACGCGGTGCGCCGCATCGAGCAACTGAAGGGTGAAGACCCGCAGATCGCCCGCGACGTGGATGTCCTGCTGAGGAAACTTCGCGGCTGAGGGTTCGGCGAACTGCGCTAAGATGGGCGGTCGCGCAACCGCGGCCGCTCAAACCTGAAAGCCGTGCATGCGAGACCTGAAGGGCGCCAGCCACACAGATCGGCTGGCTGCGGCGGCTGAGGCAAAAGCCGCATTGCTGGCCAAGCTGAAGCCCAAACCCAGCGTCACCGCACCCCCGTCGCAGAGCCGCGCGGTGTTGCGCGAAGCCGAGCTGAAGGCCGTCCGTCAGGCGCGCGCCGACGAGAAGGCGGCTGCCAGCCTCGCCGCCGAGGGCAAGGTGGCCGCCGCCGCCGCCGCGATCGCCGCCGATGAGGACGCCCAGCTCGCCCTGAAACGCGGCGCCCGCAAGGAGCGCAAGCAGCTCACCAAGGCCGAGGCCCAGCAGAAGCGCGACGCCCGCTACGCGGCGCGTAAGGCGCGCTAAGCCCCACTCCAAGGGCGCCGTTCGCGGTAGATTCTAATTCAATATTAGATTTTGTGGGTTTTCATGCTCCTGCCCGGCGACGACTCTTGCGGGTGGGAGGCAAGCCATGTCCGCGATCAGGTCCAATGCCCGCCGGGTCAGCGGCGATCACTTCGAGCCCGATGATGCGAAGGATCCGAAAGCTCAGCGCGCGCTTCGCGGCCAGCTGGAGCACATCGACTATACTGCCTACGCCGCCAACCAGCAGGTGATCGGCGCGGCGCTGGCCCAGGTCGACGCCAAGAAGTTCGAGCATCTCGCCTCGGTGACCGCCCAGGCGCGGGCTCGTTGGGTGGCCACAGGTATCGCGGCCAGCCAATCCGGCGGCCCGCCGAGCGCCGAGCAGGTCGCCGACCTCAGCCATCTGCGCTCGACCTACGAAGAGCTCGCCGAGGTCTATGAGGCCATGCGGCGGATGGTGGAGCGCGGCTACCTCACCTACGCCGGGGACTAGGCGCCGCCCTCGACCAACAGAACCAGTCCGCCCAGGGCGAAGCCGGCGCAGAACAACAGGCTCGCCGCCAGGAAGGCCGGCGGCCAGTGCAGCGCCGTGCCGGCCAACCCCACCACGAACGAGCCGATCCACGCGCCGCCGGCGTAGCGGGCCAGCCCGGGCCCTCGGGCCAGCGCCACGCCCGCTACGGCCAGTGACAGGGCCAGGATCGCCGCGCTGCGCTGGTAGGCGTCGGCGCCGCCCAGCCGCTCGCCCGTGCGGATCAGCTCGAACCCAGTCACCGCCCCGACAAAGCCCAGGGCGCCCAGCCACCCCCGAAACGGGGCGATCCCGGCGAACAGGCCGACTAGGCCCAAGGTCAGCAACAGGTCGATCGTCAGATAGAGCGCTTCTGTGCTCAGAACGCGGATGTGCAGGCTCGGAAAGGCCGCGGCGATCCGCAGGCCAGCCCCGGTCAGGGCGCTGAGGCCGGCAAGGCGAAGGAGAACGGTGTCGTGACGCATGCGGCCCCTATCCAGCTGAGCAGCCTAGATGGGGGCTCACGCGCCGCGTCTTAAGTCCATGCGCGACCTAGAGCGATCGGCCATCGAGTTGAATCGATTGTGATGTCGGCTGGGATTCCGGAAGGCGGTTGGGTGTGAGTCCATGGGGCTTCCTGATTCGGGAGGCGGACATGGGTGCGGCGCATTCGGAGGATCTTCGGTCACGGGT
>JBBQTP010000038.1:0-28896 GCA_038213205.1 Caulobacterales bacterium | reverse complement strand
TCGAAGCTCTCCGTGATCACCGCCTTCACGCCGAGCAGCATCGTGCCCTTGGCGGCCCAGTCGCGCGACGAGCCGGTGCCGTATTCCTTGCCGGCCAGCACCACCAGTGGCGTGCCTGCGGCCTGGTACTTCATCGACGCGTCATAAATCGACATCGTCTCGCCGCTCGGGATGTGCAGCGTGACGCCGCCTTCGGTGCCCGGTGCCAGCAGGTTGCGCAGACGGATGTTGGCGAAGGTGCCGCGCATCATCACTTCGTGGTTGCCGCGACGCGCGCCGTAGGAGTTGAAGTCCATCGTCGGCACCTGGTGGTCCCGCAGATAGACGCCGGCCGGCGAGGTGGCCTTGATCGAACCGGCCGGAGAGATGTGGTCGGTGGTGATCGAGTCGCCGAACACGCTGAGGATCCGGGCCTCGACGATGTCGGTGACCGGCTTCGGCTCCATCTCCATGCCTTCGAAGTAGGGCGGGTTCTGCACGTAGGTCGAGCTCATGTCCCAGGCGTAGGTCTGCCCGCCCGAGACCTTGATCCCCTGCCAGGCCTTGTCGCCCTTGAAGACGTCGGCGTAACGGGTGGCGAACATCTTCTGGGTGACGAACTTGCGCTGCAGGGCGGCGACCTCCGCCGAGGTCGGCCAGATGTCTTTCAGATAGACCGGCTTGCCGTTCTTGCTCTCGCCCAGCGGCTCGGTGGTGATGTCGATCGACATCGAACCGGCCAGGGCATAGGCCACCACCAGCGGCGGCGAGGCCAGGTAGTTGGCCCGCACGTCAGGGTTCACCCGGCCCTCGAAGTTGCGGTTGCCCGACAGCACCGAACAGGCGACCAGGTCACCCTTCTGCACGGCCTCAGAGATCGGCTCGGCCAGCGGGCCGGAGTTGCCGATGCAGGTGGTGCAGCCGTAGCCCACCAGGTTGAAGCCCAGCGCGTCCAGGCCCTTGGTCAGGCCGGCGGCCTTCAGATAGTCGGTGACCACCTGGCTGCCGGGGGCCAGCGAGGTCTTCACCCAGGGCTTCACCTTCAGGCCGAGCTCGACAGCCTTCTTGGCCACCAGGCCCGCGGCGATCAGCACGCTGGGGTTGGAGGTGTTGGTGCACGAGGTGATCGCGGCGATCACCACGTCGCCGTGGCCCACGTCGAAATTCTCGCCTTCCACCTTCACCCGGGTCGCCATGTCCTCGGCCTTGCCGAAGTCACCGGCCAGGGCGGCCTTGAACTCATGCGCCGCGTTGGTCAGCACCACGCGGTCCTGCGGCCGCTTCGGCCCTGCCAGCGAGGGCAGCACCTCGCCCAGGTCCAGGTCGAGGCTGTCGGTGAACACCGGGTCCGGGTCGGCCGGGTTGTGCCACAGGCCCTGTTCCTTGGCGTAGGCCTCGACCAGCGCCACGCGCTCCTTGGTCCGGCCCGTGGCGGTCAGGTAGTCCAGCGTCGACTGGGTCACCGGGAAGAAGCCGCAGGTTGCGCCGTATTCCGGAGCCATGTTGGCGATGGTCGCCTGGTCTTCCAGGGTCAGGTGCGCCAGGCCCGGCCCGTAGAATTCCACGAACTTGCCGACCACGCCCTTCTTGCGCAGCATCTGGGTGACGGTCAGCACCAGGTCGGTGGCCGTCGCGCCCTCGGGCATGGCGCCGTTCAGGCGGAAGCCGATGACCTCGGGGATCAGCATTGGGATCGGCTGGCCCAGCATGGCCGCCTCGGCCTCGATGCCGCCGACGCCCCAGCCGAGCACTGACAGGCCGTTGATCATCGTCGTGTGGCTGTCAGTGCCGACCACGGTGTCCGGGTAGGCCAGCGTCGTGCCGCCCTCGTCGTTGGTCCACACGGTCTGGGCCAGGTATTCCAGGTTCACCTGGTGACAGATCCCGGTGCCGGGCGGCACCACGCGGAAGTTGTTGAAGGCCGAGGAGCCCCAGCGCAGGAAGCGGTAACGCTCCATGTTGCGCTCATATTCGCGCTCGACGTTCTCGCCGAACGCCTTGGCGGTGCCGAAGTAGTCGACCATCACCGAGTGGTCGATCACCAAGTCCACCGGGTTCAGCGGATTGATCTTCTCCGGATCGGCGCCGAGCTTGGTCATGGCGTCGCGCATAGCGGCCAGGTCGACCACGGCGGGCACGCCGGTGAAGTCCTGCATCAGCACGCGGGCCGGGCGGAAGCTGATCTCGTGCTCGACGGCGCCCTTGTTCTCGACCCAGGCGGCCAACGCCTGAAGGTCTTCACGGCTGACGGAATCGCCGTCTTCGTTGCGCAGCAGGTTCTCGAGCAGCACCTTCATCGAGATCGGCAGACGCGAAACGCCGGAAAGTCCGGCTTCCTCGGCGGCGCGAAGGCTGTAGTAAGCGTAGGTCTTGTCGCCCACCACGAGCTCGCGGCGGGTTTTCAAACTGTCGATTGACGCCATTTGGGGAGATCCTCTCTCTGTTCCCAGCCGCACCACGCCAGCCCCGGGGATCGCGCGCTTGCGGAGGCGGACACACAGCGTCCGGTCCAGCGCGGCGAGGGCCCCCCGAGAGGGCGGCGGCCGCGCGCTACATAGGCCGAAGTGTCTTTCGCGTCCATCAGCGGTCAAGCTGGACCGTGGACCTGGTCCTGGCCTGGAAATGATTGAGGCCCTCACCCTCGACCGCGTGGCCATCCGCCGAGGCGGGCGGCTGCTGTTCGAGCACCTGTCGCTGAGCCTGGCGGCCGGCGAGGCCTGCGCGCTTACCGGCGCCAACGGCGCGGGCAAGACCAGCCTGCTGCGCGCGGTCGCCGGCCTGGCGCCCCTGGAGTCCGGGTCCGTCGGGTTCGGTGGCCTCGATCTCACCGAAGCGCGCAGCTCGGGGCTGCACATGGTCGGCCACCAGGACGGGCTGAAGCCCGCCCGGACCGCCCGGGAGGAACTCAGCTTCTGGAGCCGCTGGTGCGGTGGCGAGGCGGCCGGCGAGACCAGGGCCGCCGACGCACTGGGCCTGGAGCCGCTCCTGGACCTGGAAGTCCGCCGCCTGTCGGCCGGTCAGCGCAAGCGCCTGGCGCTGGCCCGGCTGATCGCCGCGCCCCGGCCGCTCTGGCTGCTCGACGAGCCGCTCAGCCCCCTCGACGCCGGCTGGCGCGCCCGCTTCGGCGAGGTGATGGCCGCCCACCTGAAAGGCGGCGGCCTGATCCTGGCGGCGGTCCACGATCCCCTGCCGATCGCGGCCAAGGTCCTGGAGATCGGCGCCCAGGAAACGGCCGCATGAGCCGGCTCTCCACCCTGCTGGCCCGCGAGACCGCGCTCGCCTGGGGCCGCGGCGGCGGGCCGCTGGTCAGCGTCGGTTTCTACGCCGGAGTCGCCACCCTGCTGCCCCTAGGCATCGGCCCGGAGCCGACCCGCCTGGCCGCCATTGCACTCGGAGCCTCCTGGGTCGCCCTGGCGTTGGCCTCCCTGCTCTCGCTGGATCGCCTGTTCGAGCGCGACTACGAGGACGGCGCCCTGGACCACCTGGCGCTGTCGCCCGTGCCGCTGGAGCTGACCTGCGCCGTCAAATGCCTCGGCCAGTGGCTGGCCACCGGCGCCCCGCTGGCCCTGGCCGCGCCGGTCGCCGCCATCGGGCTCGGCGCCCAGTTCGAGCAGACGCCGCTAATCCTGGCCTGCGCCCTGATCGGCGGCCTGGCCTTCGCCTTCGCCGGCGGCATCGGCGCGGCGCTCAGCCTGGGCGCCCGGCGGGGCGGCCTGCTGACCGCCGTGATCGTGCTCCCGCTGTTTGTGCCCCCCGTGATCTTCGGCGGCGGCGCGCTCTCGGCCTTCGCCACCGGCCTGCCGTGGACCGGCGGCTTCATCCTGCTGGCCGCCTATGCCGCCGCCGCCGTGGCTTTGGGCCCGCTGGCCATGGCCGCGGCCTGCCGCAACGCGCTCTCATGACAGCCTGCTTCGGACGCGTCTGAAGCGTGTCGAAGATTACCAAAGCTTCACCTCGCGTGGCGCCGTTTCGCCGTTATCGGCAGTGACCTTGCAAGCTCAACCTTTGAAGGGAGACTTCGCATGTCACGGCCCCTGTCACGCCTGCGCCTAGGCTACATCGCTGGGGCCGCGTTCGCCCTTTGCGCCTCGGCAAGCGTCGCCGCCTACGCCCAGACCGCCGCCACTGCCCAGAGCCAGGCGGAGGCTGACGCGGCCAAGGCCCAACAGCAGGCTGAGCACAGTGAGATGCGCGCGGAGCACTACGAGCACCGCGCGGAACACAGCGAACGAATGGCCGGGCACGAAGAGCGCCGCATCATGATCATGCAGGACAGCGAGGGCCATCATCACCTGGACCACGCCGGACACCTGCGCACCATGCTGCAGCTGAAGCCCGGCCAGGAAGCCGCCCTCACCGCCTACCTCGACGCGGTGAAGCCCGACCACCACGACCACGAACACATGGTCATGATGGCTGACCATGGCGACGGCCGCGACGGCGCCAAGACCACGCCGGAGCGCCTCGCCGAGATGGAAAAGCGCATGGCCGAGAGCCAGGCCCAGGCCCGCGTCCGCATCGACGCCACCCGCAAGTTCTACGGCCAGCTCGAGCCTTCGCAGAAGAAGGCCTTCGACGAGATGCCGATGCTGATGATCGGTCCGATCGGCCCCATCGGTCCGATGATGATGCCCGGCCCGATGAAGGTGCGCTTCGAGCATCCGCCGATGCCGCCCATGCCGCCGGTCCCCCCCGAGCCGCCGGTCCCGCCGCGCAGCTGAGAGTCCAGGCCCCGCGACGGCTCCGGCTTGCCGGGGCTGTTGGCGCGGTCTAATCCCGCCACATGCTCCCGGCGCCCGCCTTCCTGACCAACCCCGAGCGGTTCATGGCCTTTTCGCGCTGGGCCGCCCCGATGTTCGGGGCAATCGCGCTGGCCCTGGCCCTGGCTGGCCTGTGGCTCGGCTGGACCGCGCCGGAGGACTACCAGCAGGGCGCCACAGTCCGCATCCTGTTCATCCACATCCCCGCCGCCTGGCTGTGCGAGTTCGTCTACGCCTGCCTGGCGGTCGCCAGCCTGCTGGCCCTGGTGTTCCGCCACGTCCTGGCCGACTGCGCCGCCCAGGCCGCCGCCCCGCTGGGCGCCGGCTTCACGGTGCTGGCGCTGGCCACCGGCTCGCTCTGGGGCCGGCCGATGTGGGGAGCCTACTGGGTGTGGGACGCCCGCCTGACCTCAGTCCTGGCGCTGCTGCTGATCTACGTCGCCTACATGGCGCTGCGGGCCTCGATCGACGACGAGACCAAGGGCGCCCGGGCCGCGGCGATCCTGGCCCTGGTCGGTGCGGTGAACCTGCCGATCATCCACTACAGCGTCACCTGGTGGAACACCCTGCACCAGGGCCCCTCGGTGTTCCGCGCCGGCGGCTCGGCGCTGGCCCCGGTGTTCTACTGGCCGGTGATCCTGCTGGTGCTGGCCTATATGTCGGCCTTCGGGTCCCTGTGGCTGGTGCGCATCCGCGGCGAGGTCTGGCGCCGCCGCGCCGAGGCCGCCGCCCTCAGAGCCGCGAGAGCCTGACCCGATGCTCCACCTCGAAACCGGCAAGTACGCCTTCTTCGTCTGGTCCGCCTACGGGATCACCGCCGCGGTGTTCGTGATCCTGATCGCCTCGTCGCTGAACCACGCCCGGCGCTGGAAGAAAAAAGCCCAAGACCTTTCTGGTAAGGCGGAGCTGGCCCGCAAATGAGCCGCTGGATCGCGGCCCTGCCGCTGGTCGCCATCGCCGCCCTGGCGATCCTGTTCGCCACCTTCGGCCTGCATCACGATCCGCACGTGCAACCCACCGCTCTCGTGGGGAAACAAATGCCCGACCTGACGCTCCCCAGCCTCGTCGACGGCACCCCCGTGCGCCTGCGCGACGCCCTGAAGGACGGCCCGGTGGTGGTCAATTTCTACGCCTCCTGGTGCGGCCCCTGCGAACTCGACCAGCCGGCCCTGCTCGGCATCAGGGACCGCGGCGTTCACATCATCGGCGTCGCCTATGAGGACGTCCCGCCGCGCGGCGCGCACGAGAAGACCAGGGCCTTCCTGGCCCGGCTCGGCGACCCCTTCCTGATCCGCGTCACCGACGACGACGGCCGCGCCGGCATCGACTTCGGGATTACCGGGGTGCCCGAGACCTATCTGGTGGCCAGGGACGGCAAGATCCTCGCCAAGCACACAGGGCCGCTCGGCCCTGACGAAGCACGCCTCCTGGCCTTGCAGGCGTTGGCCTCGCGTTAACCGGGCGTTGAGCCCGAGCCGCCAGATTGGCTGTGCGTTAACCATAATCGCGAGCCGCCTGCCCCGTGACGCCGATCCGTCCCAACGCATACGCCGTCCAGCCGCCCGCCAATCCTGCCCCAAATCAGGTAAGCGACGCCGCGCGCGTGGCCGCCCAGCGGGCCTTCTTCGACGCCGCGATGGGCCGCGCCAACGCGCCCGCCGCCAAGCCCGCGGCGGCGGCCTTCACCCCCCCACCCGCGCCGGTTCAACGGGCCCAGATCATGCCCGATCCGGCCGCCGAGCCGCCCGCCAAGGTGCTGCGGCCAGGCTCTCTGCTCGACATCCGAGTCTGACCTAAGGCTCAGCTTTCTAGCTAAGCTGTTAGAATAATTAACCTTCCGAAATTAGGAACGCTCCCGGTCAATGGGGGTTACCGGGTCATGACCAGTCGCAACCAGCGTGTTTATGAGGAAGCGATCGCCCGCTGGGGCGAGCTCTTCGACGAACCCCCACCGATCGTGCGCGACGGCGCCGAACTGCTTGAGATGATCACCGTCAGCCTCGGCCACCCGCACTACAACCGCCTCCGATCGCCCTTCCTGCGCCCCTCGACCATCACCATGCCCAAGCGCATGGGCGGCCAAGGCGGCGACAGCCTGACCGGAACGGGATTGGGCTAGGCAGCCTTCTTCTTCGCTTTCTTGGCCGCCTTGGCCTTCGCCCCGACCTTGTGGGGCTTGGGCGTTTTTTCAGGCTTGGCGGCCTTCGGAGCCTTGGCCGGCCCGGCCGCCGCAACCTTCGCCTTCGCGGCCCGCTTCTCGGCCGGCAGCTTTTTCTCCGGCGTCTTCTTCACCAAGTCCTGCAGCAGGCTGACGAAGGCCGACCGGCGTCCGCCACCGGACAGCAGCTTCAGCACCCGCCCGTCCACCGCCGCCATCCGCGGGCTCGCCTCGGCGAGCGCCGCGCGCCCGGCCTCGGTCAACCGCACCGCATTGGCCCGCGCGTCGAGCGTCGAGCGTTCCCGCTCCAGCAGGCCCTTGTCGATCATCCGGCGCGCCATGTCGGCCAGCGTCGAGCGGTCGATGCCGGTTGTCCGCACCAGGTCCGCCTGCGTTGCGCCCTCGTGGGTCTCGGCCGCGGCCAGCACCGCGAACTGCCGCTGCGTGATGGCGCCGTCGCCGAATTCCTCGGCGTAGATGTCCAGCGCTCGCTGCAGGGCGCGGTGCAGCAGGTGGCTCGGCGAACGGTCGAGGGCGGCGATGCCCCCCTTAGCGCCGGACTTCGTCTTGGCCATCGGTGTTCCCCCGCAAGCTCGCGCGGACGCTAGAGGCCGATTGCGTCGTTTTAATTACAGACGCTCCGTGGGCGGTCTAGCAAGCCTTTACGGGGCGTCCGTGGGCGCTTTCTCGGCGTCTGCCGCGTCTTCGTCCGGCATGTGCTTCATCATCAGCGGCGCCTGGCTCAGGGCGAACAGGAAGATCAGCACCGCCACGCCGGGGAATTTGAAGAAGCCCCAGGCGACCGTGCTTACGTTGCGCCAGACCAGCTCATTGGCGATCGCCAGCGCGAAGAAGAACAGGGCGTAGCGCAGCGTAAGCGTACGGACGACCGGATCGGGCAGGTGGAAGGCATCGCCCATCAGCGCCTTCAGCGGGTTCTTGCCGCGCACCAGGCCGGTCATCAGGAACAGTCCGAACGCGGTATACAGGATGGTCGGCTTGACCTTGATGAACCGCTCGTCGTGGAAGAACAGGGTCAGGCCGCCGAAGATCAGTCCCAGGACCGCCGTCACCAACGGCATCGGCGCGATGCGGCGCTCGAAGATGAAGCCGACCGCCAGGGCCAGCAGCGAGCCCCCGACGATCGCCCAGCTCGCCGTGACCGCGCTCTTGGTGATCACCAGGGTCGCCAGGAAGATCGCCAGCCCGGCGTAGTCGACGAAGTAGTGGACGTACTTTTTGGCTTGCGGGCTCATGGCGCCGGCTCCTCGAGACCCACCAGCGACCGGGCAAAGGCGTGTGCGTTGAACGGCTGCAGGTCGTCGATCCCCTCGCCGACCCCGATCAGCTTGATCGGGCTGTCCGAGGCCTGCGCCACCGGCACCAGCACCCCGCCGCGCGCCGTGCCGTCGAGCTTGGTCATCACGATCCCGCTCACCCCGATCTGGTTGCCGAAGATGTTTTCCTGGGCCAGCGCATTGCGGCCCACCGTGGCGTCCAGCACCAGCAGGGTCTCGTGCGGCGCATCCGGATCGAGCTTCTTCACCACACGGATGATCTTGTGCAACTCGTCCATCAGCCCCTGCTTGTTCTGCAGCCGCCCGGCCGTGTCGATCAGCACCACGTCGTAGTTCTGCGCCTTGGCCCGCTCCAGCGCCTCGAACGCCAGGCCGGCCGCGTCGGAGTTCATCGGCCGCGACATGAAGTCGGCGCCCGCCCGCTCAGCCCAGATCTTCAGCTGCTCCACCGCCGCCGCCCGGAAGGTGTCGCCGGCCACCACCAGCACCTTGGCGCCGCGCGACGTGAGGTCCGACGCGATCTTGCCCAGCGTCGTGGTCTTGCCCGATCCGTTCACCCCGATAAACAGCACCACATAGGGCCGGGGCCCCGACAGCGCGTCGAAATCGCCCTGCCGCGATGACAGCTCGTCGCCGATCGCCCGGGCCAGGGCTTCCTTGATCTCGTCCTCGGAGACCTGCTTGCCGAACTTCTCGTCGGAGAAGCGCTGGGTGATCCGCGCGGCCGAATGCGGGCCGAGGTCGGCCTCGATCAGCATCTCTTCCAGGGCGTCGAGCCTGGCCTGATCCAGCGGCTCTTTGGCGACAAAGACCTGGGTGATCTGCTCGCTCATCTGCTTCGACGAGCGGGTCAGGCCGGCCGTCAGCTTCTGGAACCAGCCGCGTTTGGGTTCGGTCATGGGGCGCTAATAGCGGGCCCCTTGCGCCCCGTCACCCAGGCACGCGAGGGTGCGGCCCCATGGATCGACTCGCCATCACCCTCACCGTGCTCGACTACGCCGCCGTCGCCGTGTTCGGCGCGACCGGCGCGCTGGCCGCCGCGCGGCGCAAGCACGACATCGTCACGTTCGGGTTCTTCGCCGCGGTGACCGGGGTCGGCGGCGGCACCCTGCGCGACCTGCTGATCGGCGCGCCGGTGTTCTGGGTCGCCCGGCCGGACTATCTGCTGGCCTGCCTGGCGGCCGCCGCGGCGGTCTGGGTGCTGGGGCCCCGACGCTTCCGCTCCAGCATCCTCACCTGGCTCGATGCGGTCGGCATGGCCGCCTACGCCGTCGTCGGCGCCCTGAAGGCCCAGGCGCTCGGCGTCCCGCCGTTCTCCGCCGTGGTCATGGGCGTGCTCACCGCCACCTTCGGCGGCGTGATCCGCGACGTCCTGGCCCACGAGCCGAGCGTGCTGCTGCAACGCGAACTCTATGTGACCCCCGCCCTGGCCGGCGCCGGAACCTTCGTCGTGCTCGGCCTAGTGGGCGCCCCCACGACCTTGGCCGGGATCGCCGGCTTCGTCGTCGCGCTTGCGATCCGCGCCGGCGCGATACTCTGGCATTGGTCGCTTCCGGGCTTCGGTGGCCCGCGCCCGGAAGACGACCCGAGCTAGCGCTTACGCCGCGGCCTCCAGCACCAGCGTCCGGGCCATCACGCGCTTGCCGTCGTGCCCCGTCACCCGCAGCGCCACGATCTCACCCACCGGGGCTTCGCCGGTAAACGCGATCTCGGTGAAGTCCTCCGCCCGGGCGGCGCCGTCTCTCTCCACCAGGCCCATCAGCGTCCGCCCGACCTGCCGCTCCAGGTGCCGGGCCAGGGCCGCCTCGCCCGCCGCGCGCAACCGCGCCGCGCGGGCCTTGATCTCGGCGCCCTTCACCGGCGGCATCCGCGCCGCTGGCGTGCCGGGCCGCGCGCTGTAGGGGAAGACGTGCAGGAACGACAGCCCGGCCTCCGCCACCAGCGACAGGGTGTTCTCGAACATCGCCTCGGTCTCGGTCGGGAAACCGGCGATGAAATCGGCGCCGAACGCCGTATCCGGCCGCACCGCGCGCACATCGGCGATCAGCTTCAGCGCGTCGGCGCGAGAATGCCGCCGCTTCATCCGCTTCAGGATCATGTCATCGCCGGCCTGCAGCGACAGGTGCAGGTAGGGCATCAACCGCGGCTCGCCGGCCAGGCAGGCCATCAGGTCCGGATCGATCTCGGCCGCGTCGATCGACGACAACCGCAGTCTCGGCAGCTCCGGGACCAGCTTCAGGATCCGCGCCACCAACCGTCCAAGGCTCGGCTGCCCCGGCAGGTCGGCGCCCCAGCTGGTCACGTCCACCCCGGTCAGCACCACCTCGCGGTAGCCCTGGGCGGCCAGGCGCGCCACCTGCGCCACCACCTCCCCGGCCGGCGCCGAGCGCGAATTGCCCCGCCCGAACGGGATGATGCAGAAGGTGCAGCGGTGGTCGCAGCCGTTCTGCACCTCGACATAGGCCCGCGCGCGATCCTTCAACCCGTCGATCAGGTGCCCGGCCGTCTCGCGCACGCTCATGATGTCGTTGACCCGCACGCGGCCGAGTTCCGGCGCCGGGAGATATGCGCCCGAAGCGCTCTTCTCCGCATTGCCCAGCACCAGGTCGACCTCGGGCATCGCCGCGAAGGCCGCCGGGTCGATCTGCGCCGCGCAGCCGGTGACGATCAGCTTCGCGCCCGGTCGCTCGCGCCTGGCCTTGCGGATCGCCTGGCGCGCCTGGCGCACCGCCTCGCCGGTCACCGCGCAGGTGTTGAACACCACCGCGTCAGTCAGCCCATCGGCGGCCGCCTGCTTGCGGATGATCTCGCTCTCATAGGCGTTGAGGCGACAGCCGAACGTGACGACATCGACGGAGTCGCTCACGGGAGCTCTCCCACGAAGTCCACCGCCGCCGGGCCGGTCATGATCACGTGGTCCCCATCGCTGGCGTCAATGTCGCGCCATTCGATCAGCAGCTCGCCGCCGTCCAGCACCAGGGTCGCGGTCCGTTCGGTCAGGCCCCGCCGGGCCGCCGCCACCAGGGCCGCGCAGGCGCCGGTGCCGCAGGCCTGCGTCAGGCCGGCGCCACGCTCCCAGACCTTCAGCCGGATGCGGTCGCGCCGGAGCACCTGGGCGAAGCCGACATTGATCCCTTCCGGGAACAGGGGATGGCGCTCGATCACCGGCCCGACGCTGCGCACAAACGCTTCGTCCAGTTGCGACAGGAAGAACACGATGTGCGGGTTGCCCATGGAAACGCAGGTCCCCGGCTCATCCAGCCCGGGGTGCAGCGGCGCGGCCATCACCAGGGTGTCGCGCGCTTCCGCCAAGGGAATGTCGCGCCAGTCCAGCCCCGGCTTGCCCATGTCGACGCTGACCAGCCGCTCGCCGGCCTTCGACGCGATCAGCCGCCCGGCCTTGGTGGCGATCACCACCTGGTCCTTGCCCGAGGCGTGCATCATCAGCCAGCCGACGCAGCGCGTGCCGTTTCCACAAGCGCCGACTTCCTCGCCATCGGCGTTCCAGAACCGCACGGCGGCGTCGGCGTCATCAGCCTTGCCGATGACGATCAGCTGGTCGCAGCCGATCCCGCTGGTCCGGTCGGCGATGGCGCGCACCTCTTCAACCGTCGGCGCGAACGGCGCGCTGCGGGTCTCGACCACGACAAAGTCGTTGCCGAGCCCGTTCATCTTCAGGAACGGACGGCTCATGGCGGCGGACATATAGGCGAAGACGGCCCCGAAGGCACGTGAAGCGAGACAGGCTCGTTCCAGCCCAGCTAGAAACACAGGCATGAAAGCCCTGCTTTGCGCCCTGGCCGCCCTCGCCCTCGCCCCCTCGCTGGCGCACGCCCAGGCCCCCAAGGCGGTCGGCGCGATTGACCCCTTCCAGTGGCTGGAGGAGATCGACGCGCCGCGCTCGATGGCCTGGGTCGAGGGCCAGAACGCCAAGTCCGCCAAGCGCCTGGAGACCGATCCTCGCTACGAGACCTTCCACACCGAGGCGCGGGCGATCTTCACCGCCGAGGACCGCATCGCGACGCCGCACTTCCGGGCCGGCGGCATCGACAACTTCTGGCAGGACGCCGCCCACGTGCACGGCGTCTGGCGCCACACCTCGCTCGCCGCCTATCGTTCGGCCAGCCCGGCCTGGGACACCCTGCTCGACCTCGACGCGCTCTCGAAGGCCGAGGGCAAGAACTGGATCTGGAAGGGCGCCGACTGCCTGAAGCCGGCCCAGACGCTCTGCCTGGTGCACCTCTCCGACGGGGGCAGCGACGCGGTCGAGCTGCGCGAGTTCGACGCCACCACCAAGAGCTTCGTGACGGGCGGCTTCCGCTTCGCCAACGGCAAGCAGAACGTGTCGTGGCTCGACCACGATCACCTGGTCGCGGACCGCGAGTGGACGCCCGGCGAGGTCACCAAGTCCGGCTACGGCTATGTCGTGAAGACGATCGCCCGCGGCGCCGAGCCGGTGGAGGTGTTCCGCGGCCAGCCGATCGACGTCTCGGCCTCGCCCACCGTGCTCTACGGCGAAGGCGGCCACGCCGACGCGGTGATCATCCGCCGCGGCGTCACCTTCTTCGAGAGCCAGTTCAGCCTGCTGACCGACCCCCTCTCTGGAAAAGGGGGGCCGGTCCGCATCCCTCTGCCGCCCAAGACCCAATATGAAACCTACGTCGACGGCCAGGCGGTGTTCAGTCTGAAGCAGGCTTGGACCGCCGGCGGCAAGAGCTACGTCGCTGGCTCGGTGATCAGCTTCGACCTCGCCGACCTCAAGCGCTATCCCGGCGCCGCCAAGCCGCAACTGGTCTTCCAACCCGGCCCGCACGACTCCGTCCAGACCGTCGACTCCTCGAAGGACCGGCTGATCGTCACCCTGCTGCGCGACGTGAAGGGCGCGGTCGACACCTACGACCACAAGGCCGGCGTCTGGCTGGGCCACGCCCTGCCGCTGCCGGCCAACGCCAACATCAACGAGGTTGACGCGTCCGCCGACGACAACCAGGTGGTCTTCACCGCTGAAGGCTTCCTCGACCCGACCTCGCTGTGGCTGGCCGACGCGGCGGCCTTCACGGCCACCAAGATCAAGACCCTGCCGGCCCGTTTCGACGCCTCGAGGGACGTGGTCGAACAGTTCTGGGCCACGTCCTCTGACGGGGTCAAAATCCCCTACTTCGTGGTCCGCCCGAAGGCCATGAAGGCCGACGGCTCGACGCCGACCATCATGTACGGCTACGGCGGGTTCGAGGTCGCCAAGCCGCCGGTCTATGTGCCGGAGATGGGCAAGATCTGGCTGGAGCGCGGTGCAGCCTATGTCATCGCCAATATCCGCGGCGGCGGCGAGTTCGGCCCCGCCTGGCACGACGCGGTGCTGCGCGACAAACGCCAGCTGGCCTTCGACGACTTCGCCGCCGTGGCCCGCGACATGTTCAAGCGCAAGATCACCTCGCCGCGCCGCCTGGGGATCTACGGCCGCTCCAACGGCGGCGTGCTGACCACCGTCTCCATGACCCAGCATCCGGAGCTCTGGAACGCCATCGTCATCGAGAGCCCGCTGGTCGACATGCTGCGCTATAACCACCTGTCGGCGGGCGCCTCATGGGTGGCGGAATACGGCGATCCGGATGTCCCGGCCGACCGCGAATTCATCGCCAAGTACTCGGCCTATCAGAACCTCAGGCCCGGTGTGAAATACCCGGAGGTCTACATCACCACCAATACGCGCGATGACCGGGTGCACCCGGGGCATCCGCGCAAATATGCGGCCATGCTTGAGCAGATGGGCATTCCCTACCTCTACTATGAGCAGACCTTCGGCGGTCACGCCAACGACGCCGACCCGGAGCTCAACGCCCGCCGCTGGGCCCGGCACTATGTCTACCTGGCCCAAAAGCTGGTGGACTAGATACTCAAGGGGGCTCGTCGCCACTCGACGGCCAGCCTGGGCTCGCTGTCGGCCAGGCGCTTGAGGTGGCGCTCCACCAGGCCCTCGAGCCTGGCCAGGGCGTCGGGCTCATCGGCGTCGGCGGTGACCATCAGTGTCTCGGGCGAGGCGCGTAGCCGCACCTCGCCGATGGTGAAGCTGATGCGCGCCTCCCGGCCTTCGGCGCGCGCCGGGACCCGCGCGGCGAAGTGGTCGCAGAGCCGCGCCAGATAGCCTTGCGCCGCGGCGGTGAGGATGGTCGAGCTGGAGCGCACCGAACCCTCCCCTAGACCTTCTCGACCGCCGCGGCGGTGTCGTCGATCATTGCGATGATCTTGTCGATCTGAGCGTCGGTGAAGTCGCCGCGGCGCATGCGCTGGCCCAGCGCCATGCCGAGGTTGGCCATCGCCCGCCCGACCCGCGCGCCGGCTTGCCGTGAACCCTGGCTGGCTTCGGCCATACGTCCGAACACGGCGTCGACGCCGGCCCGGTTCTGTTCCAGGGCGGCCCTGCCCTCGTCGGTGATGGTGAACAGCTTGCGCCCCGCGTCGGCCTGCGCCGGGCGGATGAAGCCTTCATCCTCGAGCATCGCCAGCAGCGGGTAGATCACGCCTGGCGAGGGGCGGTAGGCGCCGCCGGTGCGGTCTTCGAGCTCCTTGATCAGTTCGTAGCCGTGACGCGGCTGATCGGCGATCAGCGCCAGGACCACGAAGCGAAGATCGCCGTGCTCCAGGAACCGGCCGACCCGGCCTTCGCGATGGCGGCCGCGTCCGCCCATGTGGTGGCCCATGTGGCCGGCCCCCAAAGAGCCCCACGGATGGCGGCCGCGATGTTCGTGGCGGTCGCCGAAAAAGTGATGGTGTCTGTGCATATCGAAAGTCCCCTCCTTATCGGGACTGCTATCGATATATCTAATACGTATCGGACGTGCAAGCGATTTCGATATGTCTAAAATAGTCTATTGCTCGCGAAGCACCTCGGCCAGCAGCCGCCCCTCGGCGGCGCGGTTCGATCCGGCCCGCCAGGTCACGACGATCTCGCGGCTGGCGTGGGCCGGGGCGATCGGCCGCGTGACGATCGACGCGGAGTCGGTCAGCCCGGCGTCCACGGCCATGGCCGGCAGGAAGGTCATGCCCAGGCCCGATGAGACCATCTGCACCAGGGTCGGCAGCGATGTGGCCGCAAAGCCCTCCTCTCCCGCCGCGGTCTTCGGCGGCTTCAGCCCACAGGCGGCCAGAGCGTGATCGCGCAGGCAGTGTCCGTCTTCCAGCAGGATCAGGTCCTCGTGCTCCATCGCCGCCGGGTCGGCCGACTTGAGCTTCGCCATCGGATGCCCGGCCGGCATGGCGGCCAGCAGTTCGTCGTCCGCCACATGCGCCCAGTTGAGGCCATGCATGTCGAAGGGCAGCGCGATCAGCGCCGCGTCCAGCTGCCCGGCCTTCAGGGCCGCGATCAGCCGCTGGGTCAGGTCCTCGCGCAGGAACAGCCGCAGCTTCGGGAACCGCGTCCGCAGCAGGGGCAGAGCGCGGGGCAACAGGAACGGCGCGATGGTAGGGATCACCCCCAGCCGGAACCGCCCGGTCAGCGGTTGGGCGGCGTTCTTCGCCGCCTCCACCAGCTCCTCGGTCTCGTTGAGGATCACCGTGGCGCGCCTCAGCGCCTCTTCCCCCACCGCCGTCAGGATCACCCCGGACCGCGCCCGGTCAACCACCACCGCCCCCAGGGTCCGCTCCAGCTCCTGGATCCCCGACGACAGGGTCGGTTGCGTCACATGCGCCGCTTCAGCGGCCCGGCCGAAGCTGCCGTGCTCGGCGAGAATCTTGAGTTACTGGAGCTGGCGCAGGGTGGGGAGCATGGGGGAAAGATAGAGCGTCTCAATCGAAACGCCATATGAGATCGAACCCTTCTCCCCTTGTGGGAGAAGGTGGCCTGCGAATGCAGGTCGGATGAGGGGCCTCTCAGATTCTCCGCCAGGGGGCCGCTCAGCTCGCGCGGATCGCGGAGCAAAACCCCTCATCCGTCGTCCTTCGGTCGACACCTTCTCCCACAAGGGGAGAAGGGCCTTTACTCCGGCTTGCCGGTCTCCAGCTGCTTCTTCAGCCGCGCCACCTGCTGGCCCAGCACCATGTCCACGGGCGCCGCCAGGGTCTCGGCCAGCCCGCCCTTGGCGTAGCCGCCGACGTCATAGGTCAAGGTCAGCTCGGTCCCCGCGCCCGCCGGCTTCAACGCATAGATCAGGTGTCCCGCGGCGCCGGTGAACTGCAGCGGCCCCAGCGCCCCGAACAGGCGCAGCTGAGTCGCGCCGTCGGCATAGACGATGCTCAGGTGCCGCACGGCGCCCTTCTTCAGCGTCTCGCAGAAACATCCGAACGGATCGAAGGCCAGGTTCTTCGCGTCCCCCGACCAGGTGTGCTTTGGGTCCCACCAGCGGGCCGGATGCATCAGCGCGTCCCAGACCTTGGCCGGCGCGGCGGCGATGGTCGCCTTCTCCGTCACCTCGAACCCGGCCGCCGACTTGTCGGTGACCTCAGCCCGCGCGGTCCCCGCCAGCATCGCCGCGGCCAGCGCCGCACCCAGCAGCATCTTCATCGCAAAGCTCCCCTAAGCCGGCTCGAAGCTTAACGGCGCACCCCAGAAGGCTTCAACAAGACTCGACTGCGCGCCGGGCTTTCCGGTGGTCAGAAAGCGACGAACGGCGCCTTCGCCCAGCTGGTACTCAGGATGCCGCTCCAGATAGCGCGCCAGGGCGTCGGCCGTGGCGGCCGGCTGGTGGATCAGCGGCGCGCCCGGCGGCAGCGCCGCGCGGAACAGGCCGGCGACGATCTCATAATGCGTACAGCCGAGGATCGCGCGGTCCGGCGGCCGCCCGATCCGCTTGGTCACAGCTTCCACGTGGGCGGCGACGATCGGCGCCAGTTCCGCCTCGCCCGCCCCGGCCTCCATCATCGGCACGATCTCCGGACAGGCCTGCGAAAACACCGCCACGTCCTGGCGGCGCTTGTCGATCTCGATCTCATAGACCCGGGACGCCACCGTCGCCGGCGTCGCGAACACCGCCAAGATGTCCAGCTTCTCGACCTTGTCGCCGCGCCGCTCGGCCTCGTGCTCCCAGGGCAGGCCGGTAGCCGCCTCGATGGTCGGCACGATGATCCCCAGCACATTGGCCGGCCTCACATCGCCTGGCCGCCCGTGCTCACGCCGCAGCCCCGGCAGCCAGGTCTGCTGCAACCGCCGAAGCGCGACCCCCGAGGCGGTGTTGCAGGCCAGCACGATCAGGTCGCAGCCTTGGTCGAACAGCCGCACGCAGCCGGCCTTGGTCAGCTCGACGATCTCCTCGCCGGGGCGGCCGCCGTAGGGCGTATTGGCCTGGTCGGCCAGGTAGACGAAATCCGCCGTGGGGAACCGCTCCACGAGCTTGTGGTGGACGCTCAAACCGCCCACGCCGGAATCGAACACGCCAATGGTCATGCCCGGTGTTAGCCGCGAGCCGCCGCCCCGTCCACGGCCCCGGCGGACGAACGGCGTTCAAGCTGAACGGTTTTCAGATTGACAATGTCGTCAACCCGACTCATAAGGCCGGCCCTCCCCAGGTGAGTAACCGGTGTCAGCGGCCAGTATGGCGCGGACAGACCGCGGCCCATCGCCAGACATCCGGACCGCCATGACCTCAAACACCCAGCCGGCGAACGATTCGCCGTCGTCTCTCGCCCTCGAAATCGACGTCCAGACCGCGCTGGCGCTCTCGCGCGCCACCACCCGGGCGATCAGTGCGATCTCGCCCCACGCGCGGCAGGAAATGATCGAAGCGCTGAAGCGTGAAGTGCGCATCCAGTACACCCAGGGCGGCCCGGTGGCCGAACTGGTCGCCGCCCTGATCGAAGGGCACGCCGCGGAAATCGCGTGACGTCTCCCAAGGGGCAAATGAGCGGCCAACGTCGGCCCATGCGGGTCAATCTGGAAGCCCGCGCCGCCACGGCTGAGCAGCGCCGCGCGAAAACCCGTGAGCGCCTGCTGAGCGCCGCCGAGGCGGTGGTCGCCGAGAAGGGCTTCGAGGCCGCTTCGATCGAGGCCTTCGTGCGCGCCGCCGGCGTCTCGCGCGGCACGTTCTACAACTACTTCCCGACTACCACCGACCTTCTGGCCGCGTTGAACGAGCGGGTCTCGGCTCATCTCGATGACCTGCTGGCGGGGCTGCTGCGCCGCCGCGCGGATCCCGCGACCCTGCTGGCCGCCAGCCTGCACCTGGCCATGGCCACCTACCTCGCCGACCCGGTCCGCGGTTGGGTAGCCCTGCAAGTCGCGACGTCCAGGGCCCCGCGCGCCCGCAGCTTGGAGGCCCGCTTCGCCCAGCTCCACGCGGAAGGGGTCCGCGACGGCCAGTTCCGGCCCGTCGACGTCGAGGCCGCGCTGACGCTGACCTTCGGCGCCATGCGCATGGCCCAACGCGACGTGGTCTCCGGCGCCGTCCCGCCGGCCCGCGGCGTCCAGGTCGTCGCCCTCATCCTGGCGGCCCTCGGCGTGCCCCACGACGACGCCGACCGCATCAGCCGCGAAGAGGCTGAGGCCGCGCGCCCGGGCTGACCCTCTCGCCGGGATGAGCGGAGAGGCGCTAGGACCAATCGACATTCAGCGCGGTACCGTCAGCGCTTGGCGTCCTCTCCCCCTTGCGGGGAGAGGGTAGGGTGTGGGGGTGTCAGCTCAGCATTCGCGGTGCGAAGCTCCAGGTCACAGCCGGCGCCCCCACCCCAACCCCTCCCCGCGAGGGGGAGGGGCGGCGCGAGGTCGACCACGCAGCCCAATGTCGATTCAACCTAGTCGAACAAGGACGGTTGCGGCGCGGCGACGGGCTTGGCTTTCGGCGGCCCCTTTTTTGGTAGCTGGGGCTCCAGCACCTTCGCCCCCTCGATGGCCAGCAGCTTGACCTTGGTGTTCACTCCGCCGCGCGCCGAGAACCCGCCCAGCTTGCCGCCCGCCGCCGTCACCCGGTGACAGGGCACCACGATCGGCCAGGGGTTCTGGCCCAGCGCCGCGCCGACGTCGCGGGCGAGCAGCTTGTCGCCCAGCTTCACCGCGATCTCGCCATAGGTCAGCGTCTCGCCCGGCGGGATGGCGCGGGCGATCTCATAGACCCGCGCGTTGAACTCCGGCACGCGCTCGATATCGATCGGCACGTCCTTGAGGTCCACCGGCTTGCCGCTCAGCAGCGCCCGGATCTCGTCGATCGCGTGCGCGGCGACGGGAGTCGGCTCGGCCTCCGTCGCCCCCGGATACCGCCGCAGGAAACTGCGCCGCGCGTTCTCGCGATCCGCCTCCGGCAGGTAACACCCCACCAGCCCCTTCTCGGCCCAGGCGATGCCCGCCCAGCCGATCGATGTCTCGAAGATTGCGTATTGGGTCATGGCCAGAACATAGGCCCGTTCGCCGCCTGCCGCTCGCGGCTTTCGGACATCAGAGCCCTCTCCCCCTTTGCGGGGAGAGGGTTGGGAGTGGGGGTGTCAGCTCTGAGCCTGGAGGTTTGCACCCCCACCCCCAAGCCCCTCCCCGCAAGGGGGAGGGGAGCCTTGACACGCCTGGACCAGCAGGGTCGCATCGGACCATGAGGCTCAAGGGCGGAATTGAGGTGACCACGCAAGGCTATCCGCTAACGGACGGACAGCGTTGGTTGCTGGACAGACAAGCAAAGAGGAGCGGCGCCGACGTCGAGGCGTTTCTTCGCCTGCATGAAGATCGGAACGCCGCCTTGATTGCCGACTGGGCCTCCACCGCGCCCGGCGCTGACGCAGCTCTCCTGGAAGTCACGCTCAGGGCTTCGGGCCGCCCGCGCCGGCGCTTGCTCGATCGCCTTCCCTACGGCTGCCGCAAGGGCGAAACCGGCTGGGTTCGCTATCGACATGCGACCACGTTCGAGTTCCTCAACTTCCATACGATTGAGGCGGCCATCTTCGCATTCGCGTCGGATGCCGAACTTGTCGATTGGAAATTCGTCTCGGATGCAAAAGTATGGGCCGGACCCCCTTCCTTGACCCAGCCCCCCTCTTAGGCGCATAAGCCCGCCCTTCCGGCGCCAACCTCGGTCAGCGCCCTCCACCGCCACGACCCCATCGCAGGATGGACGAGGGCGGCGAGGCCCCCCGTCCACGCAATCGTGCACGGGGGTCAACTGCGTTTGAGCTACTAGGACGACCACGACTTGTTCGAAGACCTGACAGATCGGCTCTCCGGCGTCTTTGACCGCCTCGGCGGCAAGGGCGTGCTGTCCGAGAAGGACGTCGACGAGGCCCTGCGCGAGGTCCGCGTGGCCCTGCTCGAGGCCGACGTCGCCCTGCCGGTGGTCCGTGACTTCATCGCCAAGGCCAAGGAAGCCGCCACCGGCGAGGCGGTGATCCGCTCGGTCCGTCCGGCCGACCAGGTGGTCAAGATCACCTACGACGGCCTGGTCGAGATGCTCGGTGGAGAGGGCGACGCCGAGGGCCTGAACCTCTCCCTGAACCCGCCGACCGTGATCCTGATGGCCGGCCTGCAGGGCTCGGGCAAGACCACCACCGCCGCCAAGCTGGCGCTGAAGCTCGGCAAGGAACGCAAGAAGGTCCTGCTGGCCTCGCTGGACACGCGGCGCCCCGCCGCCATGGAGCAGCTGGCGACGCTGGCCAAGCTGGCCGAGGTCGAGAGCCTGCCGATCGTCGCCGGCCAGGCCGCGCCGGATATCGCCAAGCGCGCGCTCAGCGCGGCCAGGCTGCAGGGCTACGACGTCGTCATCCTCGACACCGCCGGCCGCACCACCCTCGACGAAGCGATGATGAGCGAGGCGGCCGAGATCGCTCGCATCGCCAATCCGCACGAGACCCTGCTGGTCGCTGACGCCCTGACCGGCCAGGACGCGGTTCGCACCGCCAAGGCCTTCCACGAGCGCCTGCCGCTCACCGGCCTGATCCTCACCCGCGCGGACGGCGACGGCCGCGGTGGCGCGGCGCTCTCGATGCGCGCGGTCACCGGCCTGCCGATCAAGTTCCTCGGCGTCTCCGAGAAGATCGACGGCCTGGAGGTGTTCGACGCCGCCCGCGTCGCCGGCCGCATCCTCGGCCAGGGCGACATCGTGGCCCTGGTCGAGAAGGCCAGCCAGGACTTCGACGCCGCAAAGGCCGAGGCCATGGCCAAGAAGCTGGCCAAGGGCCAGTTCGACCTCGACATGATGTCCGAGCAGCTCGCCCAGATGAAGAAGATGGGCGGCATGGAAGGCCTGATGGGCATGTTGCCCGGGGTCCAGAAGATCAAGAAGCAGATCGCCGAGGCCAACATCAGCGACAAGATGGTCGACCGCCAGGCGGCGATCATCTCCTCGATGACCAAGCTGGAGCGCAAGAAGCCCGACATTCTCGCCGCCTCTCGCAAACGCCGCATCGCGGCCGGCGCCGGCGTCGACGTGGCCGAGGTCAACCGGCTGCTGAAACAGCACCGCCAGATGGCCGACGCCTTCAAGATGATGAGCAAGGGCGGCGGCAAGGGCTTCGCCCAGATGGCCCAGATGCTGGGCGGTATCGGCGGCGGGGCCGGCGGTGGCGGCATGGACCGGCTGAAGAACCTGGGCGGCGGCAAGATGCCGATGCCCTCGGAAAAAGAGATCGAAGAGATGGCCGCCAAGCTCCAGGGCGACAGTGGCTTCAAATTACCCGGCCTCGGCGGCGGCATGCCCCCCGGCTTTAACCCTTTCAAGAAATAGACCCGAAGGACCCAACCCCATGATCAAGATCCGTCTCGCCCGTGGCGGCGCCAAGAAGCGCCCCTACTATTCGATCGTCGTCGCTGACAGCCACTCGCCGCGCGATGGCCGCTTCATCGAAAAGGTCGGCTCCTACAACCCGCTCCTCAAGAAGGACGACCCCAACCGCGTGGTCCTGAAGGTCGAGCGCATCCAGGAGTGGATGAGCAAGGGCGCCCAGCCCACCGACCGCGTCGCCCGCGAGCTGTCCAAGCTGGACATCGTCAAGTGGGTCGCCGGCAACAACCCGAAGAAGGGCGAGCCCGGGACCAAGGCCAAGGAACGCGTCGAAGAGCGCACCAAGCGCGAAGCTGACCGCGCCGCGGCCATCGAAGAAGCCAAGAACAACCCGCCGCCCGCCCCCGAGCCGGAACCGGAACCGGTGGTCGAGGAAGTCGCCGCTGAGGCCGCTCCGGCCGAGGAAGCCGTGGCCGAAGAGGCGCCCGCCGCCGAGGAAGCTCCCGCTGCTGAAGTCGCTGCTGAAGTGGCTCCGGCCGCTGAAGCCCCCGCTGCTGAAGCCGTTGCCGAAGAGCCGGCCGCTCAAGCCGCTCCGGCTGAAGAAGCTTCTGCCGAAGCCAGCGAAGAAAAGACCGAAGGCTAATCGCCGAAAGGGTCCCTTCTCCCCCTGCGGGAGAAGGTGGCCCGCGAAGCGGGTCGGATGAGGGGTCTCTCAGACCTCGCCGGCCCGCCGACCGGCCCTACCACTGATGGCGCAGCGCAACCCCTCATCCGTCGGGCCTTCGCCCGACACCTTCTCCCACAAGGGGAGAAGGACGCGTTGAGCGATAATCTCATCCAGGTCGGTCGCGTCGCCGGCGCCTTCGGGGTGAAGGGGGAGGTGCGGATCACCGCCTTCACCGCCGAGCCCTTGGCGCTGGTCGACTACAAGATCCTCCTTCGTGAGGATGGCTCCATTGGCCTGACGGTGCTCAGCGGCCGCGTCGCCAAGGGCGGCGTGGTCGTCCGCACCGCCGAGATCACCGACCGCGACCAGGCCGAGGCCGCGCGTGGCCTGAAGCTCTACATCACCCGCGCCACCCTGCCCGAGCCCGACGACGAGGACGAATACTACGTCACCGACCTGGTCGGCATGGACGTGGTCAGCCTGGAAGGCGACCTGATCGGCAAGGTCCGCTCGGTCCGCGACTTCGGGGCCGGCGACCTCCTCGAAGTCGCCCCGCCGCACGGCGAAAGCTGGTGGCTGCCGTTCACCCGCGAGGCCGTCCCCGAGGTCCAGATGGACGCCGGAAGGATCGTCGCGGTCAGGCCGGACGAGGTCGAGTAGTCACCTGCGGTGACAGCTCCCCCTGCGGGGTGAGCATCTAGCTTTTCGGCTTCCGCATCCGCATCAGGCCTTCCTGGGCGCAGCTCGCCACCAGCACCCCGTCCGAAGCCCGGTAGATATAGCCCAGGTTGAAGCCCCGCCCGCCCGAAGCCGAGGGGCTCTCCTGGTGGTACAGGTGCCATTGGTTGAAGTCGGTGGGTCGGTGGAACCACATGGCGTGGTCGAGGCTGGCGGTCTGCAGCCCGCCCCGGTTGAAATCCAAGGCGTGCGGCCGAAGCGACGTGCCCAGCAGGCTCATGTCCGAGGCGTAGGCCATGATCACCTGGTGCATGTGCGGGTCCGCCCCGATGGCGTCCTTGGCCCGGAACCACATCTGCTGGATCGGCTCGCGCGCCGCCGGCCGCGAGGCCTCGGTGTGCCCGCCGACCGTGCGCATCTCGATCGGCTGCGGCCGCTCGAGCCAGGCCCGCATCTCCAGCGGGGCCTTGGCCATCACCCGCTTGCGCCGCACCATGTCGTCCTCCAGCCCCTCCCAGGAGGGCGTCTCCGGCATCTCCGACTGGTGGTCGAAGCCGTCCTCCGCCACCTGGAACGAGGCGGCCAGGTTGAAGATCTGCTGGCCGTGCTGGATCGCCACCACCCGCCGGGTCGTAAAGCTGCCGCCGTCGCGCGAACGATCCACGTCGAAGACGATCGGGATGTTCGGGTCGCCCGGCCGGATGAAATAGCAGTGCAGCGAGTGGCAGACCCGCGCCTCCACCGTCTCGTAAGCCGCCAGCAGAGACTGGGCGATCACCTGCCCGCCGTAGATTCGCTCGCGGGATTCCTCGTCCGGCGTCACGCCGCGGAAGAGGTTCACTTCCAGGCGCTCGAGCTGGAGCGTTTCAACCAGGGTCTGGGTGTCCATGCCTCCCTTTAGGACTCCTCTCCCAGGCGCGCCAGCGCGTGGGAGAGGCGGCGGCGCCAGCAAGGCTAGCCCTTCGCGGGCCGCCTCCGGATCAGGCCTTCCTGCGCCACCGAGGCCACCAAGGTCCCGTCCTCGGCATAGATCGAGCCGCGGATGAAGCCGCGCCCGCCGGACGCGCTCGGACTGTCCTGCGCATAGAGGTGCCAGTCGTTGAAGTTCACCGGCTTGTGGAACCACATGGCGTGGTCGAGGCTCGCCGACTGGAAGCCCGGCGTCTGCCAGTGCACCCCGTGCGGCCGCATCGCCGTCGAGAGGAGGTTCATGTCCGACGCATAGGCCAGGATCACCTGGTGCATGTGCTGGTCGGTCCCCAGGGGGTCGCGGCAGCGCATCCAGCTCTGGCTCTCCGGCTCCTTCGGCCCGCCGCCCTGGAAGTAGCTGCGCGCATCCGCGGACCGCATCTCGATCGGCCGTGGCCGCGACATCCAGCGCTTGGCCTCCTCCGGCATGTCCTTCATCTGCGCCAGCGCCGCGGCCTGCATCTCCGCCTCGTCCGGTAGCTCGTTCCAGGGCGTTGAGGCGGGCATTTCCGCCTGGTGGTCGAACCCCTCCTGCGGGGCCATGAACGAGGCCGCCAGGTTGAAGATCTGCTGGCCGTGCTGGATGGCGATCACCCGGCGGGTCGTGAAACTCCCGCCATCGCGCGAGCGGTCCACCTCGAAGACGATCGGCACGGTCGGGTCGCCCGGGCGGATGAAATAGCAGTGCAGCGAGTGGCAGATGCGGTCTTCCACCGTCTCATAGGCCGCCAGCAGCGACTGGCCGATCACCTGGCCGCCGAAGATCCGCCCCGGCGAATTGTCCGAGGTCACGCCTCGAAAGAGGTTCACTTCGATCCGCTCCAGCTGGAGCGTCTCGGCCAAGTTCTCAATAAGGGGCTTTTCAGATTCCATCGGCGCCGCTTACGCCGGGCTTATCCCGCCCACAAGACTTGACGAAGGTCTTCCTCGCGGCCCTTTGGCGCGTCATGCCGTTCGACGCCACTGTCCTGACCATGTTCCCAGAGGCCTTTCCCGGCCCGCTGGGCGTCTCGCTGATCGGGACCGCCTGGCGCGAGCAGGGGCTTTGGTCCTTGGAAACAGTGGACATTCGGGGCTTTTCCACAGATAAGCGCGGCTTCCTCGACGACACCCCCGCGGGTGGCGGTCCTGGACAGGTGATGCGGGCGGATGTGATCGCTTCTGCGCTGGACAGCGTGGAGCGGCGCGACCGGCCGTTTTTGTACATGAGCGCCCGGGGCCGGCCCCTGACCCAGGCGCGCGTGAGCAACTGGGCCTGCGGGCCGGGATTGATCGTCTTATGCGGTCGGTTCGAAGGGGTGGATCAACGAGTCCTTGAGGCGCGTGGGTTCGAGGAGATCGCCGTGGGCGATGCGGTGCTTGCCGGTGGCGAGGCCGCGGCGCTGGTGACGATCGAGGCGTGCGTACGGCTGGTGCCCGGTGTGTTGGGCCAAGCCGAGAGTTTGAGTGAAGAAAGCTTCGAGGACGGGCTCCTCGAGCATCCGCAGTACACCAGACCGCGGACGTTCGAAGGGTTGGACATCCCCGAGGTCCTGTTGAGCGGAAACCACGCCGAGGTTCGGAAGTGGCGGCAGGCTGAGCGGGAACGAACGACGCGGGAGCGGCGCCCGGACTTGTGGGCGACCAGGACCGCCAATCAACAGGCAAAGGGCGATTAAGCCCGGAAGGACCAAGACCATGAACGTCATCGAGACCCTCGAAAAGGAAGAGGCCGACCGCCTCCTCGCCACCCGCAAGATCCCCGAGTTCCAGCCGGGCGACACCGTCCGCGTGAACGTCAAGATCAAGGAAGGCGAACGCGAGCGCGTCCAGGCCTATGAGGGCGTCTGCATCGCCCGCGGCGGCCAGGGCATCAACGAGAGCTTCACTGTGCGGAAGATCAGCTTCGGCGAAGGCGTCGAGCGGCTGTTCCCGGTGATGAGCCCGAACATCGAATCCATCGAAGTGAAGCGCCGCGGCGTCGTGCGTCGCGCCAAACTCTATTACCTGCGCGATCGCCGCGGAAAGTCCGCCCGGATCGCCGAGCGCCAGATCAACCGCGCCGCCCCGGGAGAGACCGCCCCGGAAGCCGCGGAAGACTAGGGACTCGTCCTACCTCGTCCATCGCGGCAGCGATGGCGGGGGGATGGCCCGCCGCTTCGCGGGGAGGTGGCTAAGCTCCCTCCGGGAATTGGGGCAGCCCGTCGTCGATCCGCACCCAGGCCAGCTTCTCGCTGACCCAGATATGGGAGCCGGGGTTGAGCGCCTTGGGGTCGTCCAGCGTCGTCAGCGCCACCGCGATCCACGGCCCGTCGTGCGGCTCCGCGAACACCGGCGTCCCGCACCTGGGGCAGCCCAGACGATGCAGCCGCCCGGACGACGCCCAGCGGGTCGTCTCGCCGCTCCGCTCGACGTCGTCATCGTTGAATAGGGCGCGCGCGAAGAACGGCCCGCCGCTCGCCCGCTGGCAGTTTCGGCAGTGGCAGAGCCGCACGTTGATCGGCCCGGCCGAAGCCCGCCAGCGGACCTGCCCGCACTGGCAGCCGCCCGCGTATGGCGGCCCGCTCATTCGCAGTCGCGGCTGTTGCGGGTGTAGGCGGTCATGCCGTCCACCAGGTGGTCGAACATCGCGCGCATGCGGCGGCTCGCCCGCAGGTTCTCGTGCATCACGATCCACACGCCCAGACGGAACACCACAACGTTGGCCATCACCCGCGTCAGCCCGCGGTTTCGGGCGATGCCGGGATGCGTCACGCCGACGCCAAACCCGGCCGAGATAGCCGCGAGCTGGGTTATGTCGCTGTCTGTCCGGAAGGTGAAGGTCTCGCGGCTGACGGCCATGTTCAGGCCCGGCAGGTCGCGGATGCTGTAGGCCTCGCTGTCGAAGCCGATCACCGGATGGTCCTTCAGCTCCTCGAAGCTCATCGGCGCCCCGTGCCGCGCGATGTACTTCGGCGCCGCATAGAACCCGAGTTCGATCTCGCCCACCTTCTTGGCGACCAGCGCGCTCTGGGTCGGCGGGGCCATGCGCACGGCGATGTCGGCCTCGCGCCGCGACAGGTCGTCGACGGTGTTCGACACCCGCATCTCGATCACCGTACCCGGATGCTGTTCGCGGAAATCGGTGAGGATCGGGGGCAGGACCTCGACGCCGATGATCTCGCCGGCGGTGATGCGGATCGAGCCGAGCAGACTGTCAGCCGCCCCGGAGGCGTCGCGCACAGCCGCCCCGGCCGCGGCGGCCATGTCGTGCAGGTGGGGCTTCAGTTCCAGAGCCAGGTCGGTGGGCTGCAGGCCGCGCGGGCTCCTGAGGAACAGCGGCGAGCCCAGCCGCTTTTCCAGGGTCTCGATGTGACGCCCGAGGGTCGGCTGCGTCAGGCCGCGAAGCTTGGCGGCGGCCGACAGGGTGCCGGCCTCCAGCACCGCGTGCAGGCTCTGAAAAAGGTCCCAGTCGTTCGGTCCAGGCATGCGCTGATGAATACCTGCTCTAGAGGATTCGGCAATTCTGTTTGGGATAGATAAGCCGCATCTCTGTCGCCACAAGCGATGGAGACCAACATGACGACCAGGAACGAGGCGCCGCTGGCGCTGGTGATCGGGGCGACCGGCGGGGTCGGCGGGGCCGTGGCCGACAGGCTGCTGGCAGAGGGCTGGCGCATCCGCGCCCTGCACCGCGATCCGGACCGCGCGCGCCAGACCGCAGGCCGGCCCGACCTGGAATGGATTAAGGGCGACGCCATGATCGAGGCCGATGTGGTCGCGGCGGCAAAGGGCGCGCGCCTGGTGATGTACGGCGCCAATCCCCCCGCCTATCGCAACTGGACCGGGTTGCAGCTGCCGATGATCAAGGCCGCCATCGCCGCGGCCAAGGCGGCCGACGCGCGCCTGATCTTCCCCGGCACGGTCTATAACTACGGCCCCAGCGCCTTTCCGATGCTGAGCGAGGCCTCGCCGCAGACCCCGGTGACCCGCAAGGGCGCGATCCGCGTGCAGATGGAAGAGGCGCTGAGGGCGGCTGCCGACGACGGCCTGCGGGTGCTGATCGTCCGCTGCGGCGACTTCTTCGGCCCGAAAAGCGGCGGCAGCAGCTGGCTGAGCCAGGGCCTGGTGAAACCCGGCAAGCCGCTGAGCGCGGTCACCTATCCGGGCGCGCTCGATGTGCCGCACAGCTGGGCCTACCTCCCGGACGTGGCCGAGACCATGGTCCGCCTGGCGCTGGACGACGCCAAGCTCGGCGCGTTCGAGGCCTTCCACATGCGCGGCCATGCGCTGACCGGTGCGGAGATGATCGCCGCCTTCAACCGCGTCGCCGGCCGCAAGCTGGCGGTGAACCGCCTGCCCTGGTTCGCGATCCGCGCCGTCGCCCCGCGGAACGAGACGTTCCGCGAGATGCTGGAGATGCGCTACCTCTGGGATGAGCCGGTGCTGATGGACAATGCCCGCCTGACCGCGCGCCTGGGCGCCGAGCCGCACACCCCGATCGACGAAGCCCTGCGGGCCGCCCTCATCGGCCTGGGGGTCCTGCCGCAGGAACCCACCAGCCTCGCCGCCTAAATCCCTACCTCCCCCATCGCGGCAGCGATGGCGGGAGGGAGACCGCCCGCCGTAGAGCGGGGGGTGGAGGGGGCAAGCATCACACATTTTTCTTGACTTCTGCCTCAGAATGTTCTCTATTTGTTCTTGTGCAAAACGTAGAACAGATGGCCGAACGGCACGCCGCCATCCTGGCGCGGCTGGCAGACGCCGCCGAGCGCCTGGCCCTCATGCACGCCGAACGCGCGCTCAG